>JBEAZY010000229.1:0-3593 GCA_041159205.1 Pseudomonadota bacterium | reverse complement strand
CTCAGTGCCAGATGTAAGCGACATGATGAATCAGGGAAAAATGAATTCAGGATTTCTTTCGGGGCCGCTTTGGGGTTTGCCAAGGCGCGGACAGCGCATTCGCGATCAAGGAGAAAACACTATATGAATAATTTTATGTTATATATTTTATTTTTTGTAACCTTTTGTGAATATTTAACGAATTAAGTTCTGGAAGTTCTGCAAAACCCTCACATCGCCAATGGCCCCCGTTGCTGGAGTGGACTGACGCTTGGGGTTTTGCAGCACTTTGACGGGCATCCATCAGGATGCAAATTTCAATTTTCCACGGAGACATGCATGTCCTCAATCCAATCCACCACTGCTCTCGCTCTGGCCAGTGCCGCCCTCGCCGTGGCCTCCGGCGCTTTTGCCGCCAGCCCTCCAAAGGGGGCCTCAGGGGCCGCTGTCGCTGCTGACGACAAGGTTCACTGCTACAACATCAATAGCTGCAAGGGCACCGCCGACTGCAAGACTGCGGACAATCAGTGCAAAGGCCAAAACGGTTGCAAAGGCCAGGGCTTCAAGGCCGAGACAGCCAAGTCTTGCCTGGGCAAAGGCGGCGTGATTGGCGATATCAAGTCCTGATTCCACCGCATCACTTTGGCAGATCCGATGCTGCGCAACCTGGGCTTCGGCCTGGGTTTGCGCCCCATTCATTTCCCTGATTTTCTGGGCCAACGGCAAGCGCTCGATTGGCTGGAAATCATTTCAGACAATTTTTTGGTGCCAGGCGGCAAGCCCCTGGCTTTGCTGGACCGTTTGCGGGCCGAATATCCCATGGCCATGCATGGCGTGGCCATGTCGCTCGCCTCGTCGGATGGCCCCGACCATGAATACCTGCTTCGCCTCAAAGCCTTGGCCCAACGGGTTGAACCCGCCTGGATTTCCGATCACCTGTGCTGGACAGGTTGGCGTTCGACTCGCCTGCATGATTTGAACCCCATGCCCTACACAGAGGAGAGTGCGCGACACGTGATTCGATCGATTTCGAGGGCACAGGATGTATTGGGGTGCCGCTTGGTGGTCGAGAATGTATCGAGCTATGTCGAATTCGCCGACAGCGCATGCAGCGAGTGGCAATTTCTGAGCCATGTTGCCCATGAGGCAGACTGTCTTTTATTGCTCGATGTCAACAATGTGTATGTCAGTTCGGTCAACCACGGTTTTGACCCCATGGCATATCTCAGGGCCTTGCCAGCACACCGCATCCAGCAAATCCATTTGGCCGGGCATACACGACACCCGAATGTGATCATCGACACACACGACCACCCGGTCTGTGCGGAGGTCTGGCAACTGTATGCCCAGGCCTGCGCCCTTTGGGGCCCGGTGGCGACCATGATTGAACGCGATGACCATATTCCGCCGCTGGCCGATTTATTGGACGAATTGCAAATCGCACGCGATTTATGCCAAGAACATGCGCCAAAGGCAGAAATGAGGCAGGCAGCGGCCGGCACACCATCCGTATCCTTTATGGACACACCCTCAAAACCTGATTGGCCTGACCGCATCCAGCAAGAGTGGGTGCAGGCCATTTTGAAAGAGCCCAAGGACACCGCAGCCCCAATTCTGAACCGGCTCAAGGGAGGTCACCATTTTGATGTGTACCATCAGGCCTACCCCGCGCGGCTGGCCGAGGCTCTGGCCCAGGCTTACCCCAAAACCTTGCTTTATATGGGGAGCGAGTTGTTCGATGCCCACGCCAAAAGCCATGCGCTGGCGTTGCCTCCTGCGGTCATGAATCTGAACGACTACGGCGATCAATTCGCCCGTCATTTGTTGAAGTCTTATCCGGATCATCCGGAACTGGCTGAACTGGCCACCTTGGAATGGCATTTGCATTCTGTGTATGCGGCGGCTAACGCCACACCCCTGCGGCAGGCCGATCTGGCCACAGACACGGGTTTGTCATGGCTGCATCAACCGCAGCCCATGCCCACCCATGCCCGAATCATGACTGTGACTCGCTCGGTGACCCAAATCTGGAACGCCATAGACCGCGATGAGGATGTCCCCCCGGTACAAAAACTGGCCGAGGCCACTGATTTGCTCATCTGGCGCAAAGGCGAACAACCCCATTTTGTGAGCCTGGGTGCCATGGAAGCGGTCTTGATCAGGCATATGTTGGCTGGTCACAGCATCTCGAACACTTGTGAATGGGCCAGTGATGCGTTGGCGCTCGCAGAGCCTGAGTTTCTGCCGTCTTGCCTGAGTCGTTGGTTATCGCTGGAACTGCTGGTGGTTCCCGCCATGCACCCAACACCCGTCTGATTCTCTTCAGCTCAGGCAGGGCCTCAGGCCTGCAAGGCACGCCACACGCGATCAGGGGTGAAAGGCAGATCCATGTGCGTCACGCCACGCTGGCTGAGCGCATGCAGCACGGCACTGACCGCGGCCGGCCAGGCCCCGGCCACGCCCGACTCGCCGGCCCCTTTCACGCCCAGCGGATGCGTGGTGCAAGGCACCTCGTGGTGGGCCAGACGCATGGGCGGCATATTATCGGCGCGCGGCATCGGGTAATCCATGTAACTGGCGTTGAGCAGTTGGCCCTGCTCGTCGTAGTGCAAGACCTCGCCCAAAACCTGCCCCAGGCCCTGGGCCACCCCGCCCATGATCTGGCCTTCAACCCGAACCGGGTCCAGCATCACCCCCACATCATCCACGGCGGTGTGAGACACAAATTCCACCACCCCGGTTTCAGGGTCAATCTCGACCTCGCTCACATGGCAACCGTTGGGGTAATTCAGTGCCGGGGCCTTGAAGACACTGATGTTGTCCAGCGTGTTGGCCCAGCCCTCGGGCACCAGGGTGGCCTGGCGCACCTGACGCGCCACTTCCAGCAAACCGATGCCATGGTCGGTGCCGGCCACCACATAGCGGCCAGACTCAAAACGCAAATCTTCGGCCGCCGCTTCCAGGGCCTGTGCGGCCCAAGGCAAACCACGGCGAATGGACTCGTCACAGGCCAAAGTCGTGGCAGTGCCTGCCATCATGGTGGTCCGCGAGGCCACCGTGGGCACTGAGCCCGGTACCAAATCGCTGTCGCCTGTCACCAGAACCACATCTGACAAGGCGACGCCCAACTTCTGCGCCACCAACTTGGGATAAATGGCGTGCACGCCCTGCCCCATGCCCTGGGAGCCCAGATGCAGAGCCACCTTGCCCTCAGGGGTGAAGCGGATGTCGGCCGGTTCCTCCAGAATGCCGCCGGCCACTTCAAGAAAACAACAAATGCCGATGCCGCGCAACATGCCGCGCTGGCGCGACGCTTCGCGCCGGGCTTCAAACCCCGCCCAATCGGACAAGGCCAGGGCCTTGTCCAGCACGGCCTCGAACTCGCCACTGTCATAGGTCTGTCCGTTGGCCGCCTTGTAAGGCATGGCTGAGGCGGGGACCAGGTTGCGCCGTCTCAACTCGACCCGATCCAGACCCAGTCGAGGGGCTGCCGCATCGAGCAGGCGTTCGACCAGATAGATCGCTTCCGGCCGCCCGGCCCCTCGATAAGGGCCACCGGCCATCACATGGGTGTGCACCAGACGCGAACGCATCGACAAGGCGGGCATGCGATA
>JBEAZY010000228.1:0-8144 GCA_041159205.1 Pseudomonadota bacterium | reverse complement strand
ATTTTTTCATGTGAAGTTTCTCCAAGGTTTAACAAAGGGCTCCGGAACCTGAGGGCAGACCCTCCCGGATCCCCGGGCCAACCTCCTGCAATGGAAGTTATCGTTATTGCACCAGAAGCCAGGGGCCGTGGCTACCGATCAAGCCAAAAAAAACGGGTTTGCGTTGCCAAATCACAACAGGTTGTGGCGTGCCCGCATCACCTCGCGGGGAAACCCTCTGTTTTACAATGTGGAAATGCAAGCCCGCCTACCGCCGCCCCCCAGTGTCTCCTTTTGGGACCCATTGCTGACCTTGGCCGATTCGGCCCTGCGCACGGTATTTGCCTCGCACCGCGCGCAGCGCCCTTATCCGGCCCAGGGCATGAGCGGGGAGCTGAGCGCACAAGACAAAAAATTGGCCGCGGGCTTGATGCGCGTCAATCATGTGGGCGAGGTGTGCGCCCAAGCCTTGTACACGGCTCAGGCCCAAGCCACCCGGGACCCCGGCCTGAAACGGCATTTTTTGCAAGCCAGCGCGGAGGAAACAGACCATTTGGCCTGGACCGAGCAGCGCCTGACCGAACTGGGGGGGCGCCCCAGTTTGCTCAACCCGGTCTGGTATGCGGGGGCCTTTGCCATCGGGTATGTGGCCGGCAAGGTGGGGGGGGATCGCATGAGCCTGGGCTTTGTGGTCGAAACCGAACGGCAGGTTGAAGCCCATCTGGAAGGGCATTTGGCTCGATTACCCGAACCAGACCTGGCTTCGCGGGCGGTGGTGGCCCAAATGCAGGCCGACGAGGCCCGTCATGCGGTCGACGCCGAAAAAGCCGGCGCCTTGCCATTGCCCAAGCCAGCGCAGGCACTGATGCAAGCGGCGGCACGGGTCATGACCACGGTGGCGCAGCGCATCTGAGCTATACGTTCGCAGGGGAAGCGGGTCAGGCATGACCCATGGCCGTCTCAGCCTTCCCGCACCTCAAAACTGGTGGTAATGGTGGCGGTTTTGGCCAACATGATGCTGGCTGAGCAGTATTTGTCGTGGCTTAAGCCGATGGCTCGCTCGACGGCGTTCGGGTCCAGCCCCGTGCCTGTGACCACAAAATGCATGTGGATGCGTGTAAATACTTTGGGGTCGGTGTCGGCGCGCTCGCTGCGCAATTGCACCGAGCAGCCGGTCACCGGTTGGCGGCCCCGACGCAAAATCATCACCACATCGTAGGCGGTGCACCCCCCCGTCCCGGCCAATACGGTCTCCATGGGTCTGGGGGCCAAGTTTTGCCCGCCCATTTCGGGCCGGGCGGCATCGGGGGCGCCATCCATCGTCAGCACATGCCCGCTGCCTGTTTCGGCGATAAAGCCCATGCCCGATCGAGCGCCGCTGTGTCCAGTCCAAGTGACAGTGCATTCCATGGTCGGAAGATTCCTTGAAAAATATTGGGGAATTATCCGCCATGCTTGGCGAAAAATGTCGAGGGGCATTAAAATGTTGATCGATTGCTCAATAGAGCATGATCGTTGTCTCCTCCACCCTCTTAGGTGGATTACACCCCGGGCCAGTCCCGGGGTTTTTTTTGCGCGCGCCGGCTCTGCAACATACCGACATTCATCTCGCCGGTCAGGGTCGAGGCGTAAAACTTCTCTATCATCTCCACCGAGGTGCGGGCGTTGCGCGCCAGAGTGAGCATGTCGATGCCTTGGCCGTACAGCAGCCTGAATGTGATGGCGGTGTGGCGAAAGCAGTACAGGGTCAGCGATTGGCCGTGTGCGTCGCACAGGCTGAGGCCCGCCTCGCGCAACACCCATTTGAGCCAGAAGTTGAACAGCGCCAGGGCGTGTTCGCGGTCTTTTTCCTGTGGCAGGAACACCCAATCGTCTGGCCGGGCCAGGCCCTGGCTGGCCCAGTGCTCGCGCAAATGGGCATAGACCCGCACGGCAGGTTGCAGCGAGACGATGGGCTTGTCGTGGCGCTTGGACTCGGGCAATGTCAGGCGCAGATAGGCATGGTGAGAATGCACCACCTCGATGTGACGATGGCGCAGGTTCTTGATGTCGCTGGGGCGCACAAAACTGTTGACCATGAAAATGATCAGGGCGTACATGTCCAGCGGCAGGGTGCGGTACTTGGGGGTGATCCAGAAGCGCGAGCGCTGGCCAGTGCCAGTTTTCAGGCTGGGGGCCGTGACCCCGCGCCGGTGCAGGCTTTTGGCGGTGCGCAACAGGCGCTGGTATTGCGTCAAAGATAGGGCCGAGCGGGGCTTGTGCGCGACTTTGATGCGCGGCAACTCGGGGGCCGAGTCGAGCCACTTTTCCTGCACGGCGAGCTTGAGCATTTTGCGCACGATGACCAGGTATTGAGACTGGGTGGTGGCCGAGGCCTTCTCGTCACGCAGGCGCGACATGAGCACATCGATGGCGGCACGATCGACCTGCCTCAGGGGCAAATGCCCCAGTGCGGGCAGGATGTGGCGGTCCAGGCGATTGCGCATGATGACCAAAGAGCCTTCAGAAAATTCACCCGTGCGCACGCGCTGATATTCGGCTTCCATCAGCTGGTCGGCCAAGGCCTCTACCGTCTGTATCAGCGGGCCACGGCGCGGGCTGGCCACAGGCGCTGCTGCGCCGGGCATGGACCAAGCCTGCAAATGGCTGGCGTCGACCAGGTAGAAGCGTTCACCATCGGGGGCATCGACGGCAATCGGCTCGCGTCGCAGCAATGGCATCAGGCTGGGCATGAGTTCGTGCAGGCGGTCAGATTGCACCACGCAGGACACCCCGTGCATGGGGGCCTTGTGCGGGACATCCGGCCCGGCCAGTCTAGAATTTTCGGTTTTCAACACCATGACTCAAACACTTCTTTTTTGATAGTTTTATCACTATTATTTTTTTAATTAAATAGTGATTTATGGTTCATTTTATTCAAATAAAATCATTTTGTCAAAACCCTTGTAGATGCACTGGCTACACTGGCGGCAGCCACTGGTGCTGTGGCTCAATCAGGTGTGGCGCGCTCGGTCACTTCATCTAATGTTGAGCTTTTTGGCGTGTTTGACGCCAGTTACAGCCGCCTGTCAGCCACCGGGGCTGGTTCGGTCACCCGGGTGCAAGGCGAAGGTCGCAATGAATCTTCACGTCTGGGTTTGCGTGGCATGGAAGACATGGGCGGCGGCTGGGGCGCCGGCTTCTGGCTAGAGGCCGGCCTATTCGTAGACTCGGGCGGCGGCCAAAACACAACCTCCAACAACACCTCTTACGGCCAAACTGGCCTCAGTAATGCGACATCGAACGCAAGCGCAACGCCCGATGTGGTGTCACTGGGTGGGTTACAGGGCATCACCTTCAACCGCGCTTCTACAGTGTCGCTGATCAAGAAAGAAGTCGGTGAATTCCGTATGGGGCGCGACTACACCCCGACCTTTTGGAACAAAACCGTTTTTGATCCCTTCGGGACCGTCGGTGTCGGCGCATACACCAACCTTACTTACGGCACCCTCAACAAATATGTGGCTGTAGCTCCCCCGGGCAACCCCACGCCACAAGTGCGCGCATCCAACAGCCTGGGCTTGTTCAGCAACAGCTATGGCGGCTTCCGTGGCCAGTTCATGTACGCCCTGTCTGAACAAGGCACCGGCTGTACCGATGTTCAGGCGGCGTCTGCAGGCTCCAATGCCGACAACGGCGGTAATCTGTGCCAGGCTGCGTCCGGTGCCGGCAAATACACGGGGTTGCGCCTCACTTACGACGAGGGCCCATTGGCCTTGGCCGTGGCCACAGGTCAGGCCAGTTACCCTTATCCTACGGGTGCCGCTGTGAATACCAAGGGGGCCGTGACCGGCTATCAGGGTTCGTACAAAGACACCAACTTTGCCGCCGCCTACAAGTTGAGGGCCACCCGTTTATTCGCCCAATTGGGCTCTCAAACTTTCGGGGCGACCAGCGTCGCCTACGCCTCTGGCAGCAATGCGTCGGCCGCCCCGGCAGCACCGGCTGCTGTCTGGACCAATGGAGCTGTAGCTAGTGCCTCGTTCGCTGCCGGCACACTTGACACCACCGCGCGCACGGTCAAGAACCTGATGTTTGGGGTGACTCACAGTATAGGCGCCCTGACGCTAAAAGGCTCTTATGGTACCGCCACGTTATCGGGTGGCCAATCCACGGCCAGCACTGACAAAGCGGTTGCCAATGTCGAAAGCGGTGCCAAATCCAAGCAATTGGCTTTGGGCGTGGTTTACGACCTGAGCAAGCGCACCGCGATGTACGGCACCATGTCACGGTTGACCACCAGTGGCCAGAACACCAATGCCAGCATGGGGTTTGCCTCGGCAGCGGCCGTGGGCTTGGGCGGCAGCAATACCGCCAACGGCATCGATCTGGGCCTGCGCCATCGCTTCTGATCGGTGTGCACTCTACTCAACCCCGCTTCGGCGGGGTTTTTTTGCTTTACACAGATGCCTATGAATTTGCTTTTTTCGCCAAGTGTTCAGATTTCGCTGCAAAAAGCGCTGAAACGACACGAGGCCGGTGACCTGGAGGGGGCCCGCAGCGCTTACGAGACTTTGCTCGTGCGTGAGCCCAAACAATTCGATGCCCTGCATTTGCTCGGACTGGTGCATCATCAACTGGGTCAGCATACGCGGGCGGCCGAATTGATTCGGCAAGCCATTGCCATCTATGCCGGAAATCCGATCTTCCACGCCAACCTGGCCACCGCCCTGACAGAAATCGGCGACTATCCGGCGGCCCTTAAAAGTTATGACCGAGCCCTGCGCATCGACCCCAAAAACAGCGAAGTGCAGCTCAATCGGGCCGCCGCACTCATCGACTTGGGGGGTGTCGAAGAAGCGCAACACATCATCCGTGAACATCTGCAGAGAAACCCCCGCCATGAGTCGGCCTGGGTCAACCTGGGCAGTGCCCAAAGACGCCTGAATCAGGCCCAAGAGGCAGTAGCTTCTTTTCATCGGGCTTTGGAGATCAATGGCACCAACACCGAAACCATGCACAAACTGGCGTCCGCGCACCTGGAACTGGGGCAACACATCGAGGCACTCGCCGTGCTCGACATTTTGTGCCAACACGACCCCAAGCACCTCAAGGCCAGTGTGCTGCAGGCCCAGGCGCTGTTCGCACTCAAACAGTTTGACCGGTCGTTCAAAGCGGCATTTCGCTTTGATCAAATCGATACCGACACCCTGTCAGTGCAACTGATGATTTGCCAGGGTGCCGTGCTATGGGATCAACGGTCTGCATTGTGTTCAGCCCTGTCAGAGGGTTGCCGGGCCGGGGAAACCATCTCGATTCCTTTTCATGCCTTGGCGGTGCAAACCGACCCTCAAGAGCAATTGCAATTGTTGCAGCGGTGGATACAAAGGCACCGGCCAGAGATCAAGGCGGCTCAGCCCAAGCCGCCTGCGAGCGGAAAAATCAAATTGGCCTATGTCTCTGGCGACTTCAAGCAACACCCGGTCGCATACCTGACCGCCGAATTGTTCGAATTGCATGATCGGTCACGATTTGAAGTCATCGGGGTTGACATCAATAGCAAAAAGGAGGTCGATCCCATGACCGAGCGGATCATGGGTTCGGTCGACCACTGGTTCAGCGCCCACGGGCTCAGCGACCCAGAGGTTTATCCACGCTTGCAGGCACTGGGCATAGACATCGCCATCGACCTGGCCGGCCTGACCGACCACAACCGCATCAATCTGTTTGCCCATCGCATCGCGCCGGTGCAAGTCAACTATTTGGGATTCCCGGCCACCTTGGGTGCCCCTTACATCGACTACATCATCGGCGACCAGACCGTCATCCCGCAAGAATCTGCCCGGTTTTACGCCGAGCAAGTGGTTTATATGCCTGACACCTTCCAACCCAATGACCGGAAACGCCCCATCGCCGACACCCCAGCCAACCGCGCAGAGGTCGGTCTGCCGGCACAGGCCATGGTGTATTGCTGCTTTTGCAACAACCATAAGTTCACCCCCCAGATGTTCGATGCCTGGGCGGCGATTTTGCGGGCCGTCCCTTCTTCAGTGTTGTGGTTGTTGGCCAATCACCCTTTCATCGAGGGACGCATACTCATGGAAATGAACAAGCGCCAGATCGGCGCTGAGCGATTGGTGTTTGGTGGTCGTTTGGCACCGGCGCAATACCTGGCCCGTTACCGGCTGGCCGATTTGTTTCTCGACACCTACCCGTTCAATGCTGGCACCACCGCCAGCGACGCCTTATGGGCTGGTCTGCCGGTATTGACGCTTTGCGGCGCCACCTTTGCCTCGCGCATGGCGGCCAGCCTGCTCAAGGCCGTGGGTTTGCCACAGTGCATCGCGCACAGCCACGAGCAATACCAGGCCCAAGCCATCGAATGGGGTCTGAACCGAAGCAAACTGGTCGAATTGAAGCAATACCTGAGCACGCAGCGGCTCACGCTGCCCCTGTTTGACACGCCCCGTTATGTGCGCCACCTGGAGCAGGCTTACTGTGTGATGGTAGAGCGCTTGCGCCGTGGCGAGAAACCCTCACCGCTGCACATCGCGCCCATGCCCAGCGACACACCCATCCCCGTCTGACCCCGCGCCGGAAGATTAAAATGAATCCATGCCCCGCCGCACCGCTCATCTGTCCCCCGCCGATTACCTCCAGCGCATCCTGACCGCGCGCGTCTACGACGTCGCCCAGGAATCCGCCCTCGACAAGGCGAAGAACCTCAGTCTGCGACTGAACAACCAAGTCCTGCTCAAGCGCGAAGATCAGCAGCCCGTGTTCAGCTTCAAGCTGCGTGGGGCCTACAACAAAATGGTCCACCTCACCCCCGCGCAATTGAAACGCGGGGTCATTTGCGCGTCTGCGGGCAATCATGCCCAAGGCGTGGCCTTGGGGGCGGCCAAATTGGGCACGCGCGCCGTCATCGTCATGCCGGTCACCACGCCGGCGGTCAAAATCGAGGCCGTGCGTGCCTTGGGTGGCGAGGTGGTATTGCACGGCGACAGTTACTCTGACGCCCACCAGCATGCCATCCAACTGGAAAAAAAACACGGCATGACCTTTGTTCATCCCTTTGACGACCCGCATGTGATCGCCGGCCAGGGCACCATCGCCATGGAGCTGCTGCGCCAGCACCAGGGCCCGCTCGATGCCGTATTTGTGGCCATCGGCGGCGGCGGTCTGATTTCGGGCGTGGCCAATTACATCAAGGCCGTGCGGCCCGAGATCAAAGTCATCGGCGTACAGATGAACGACTCTGACGCGATGATGCGTTCGGTCGCCAGCGGCAAGCGGGTCAACCTGTCTGATGTCGGCTTGTTTTCTGACGGCACCGCGGTCAAGTTGGTGGGGGCTGAAACCTTTCGAATCGCGCGTGGTCTGGTCGATGAATTCATCACCGTCGATACCGACGAAGTCTGCGCCGCGATCAAGGATGTATTCATTGACACCCGTGGCATCGTCGAGCCCGCAGGCGCACTGGCGGTGGCCGCCATCAAATCCTACGTCGCCCGCCACCAGACCCGTGGTCAAACCTATGCCGCCATCTTGTGCGGCGCCAATCTGAACTTTGACCGCCTGCGCTTTATTGCCGAACGCGCCGAGGTGGGCGAAGAGCGCGAAGCCCTGTTCGCCGTTACCATCCCTGAAGAGCGCGGCAGCTTCCGGCGCTTTTGCGAGTTGATCGGTGCCCTGCCCGCCTTTGGCGGCAGCAAATCACCGCGCCAAGTCACCGAATTCAATTACCGCATGAGCGACGCCCGCCAAGCCCATGTGTTTGTCGGCCTGACCACGACGGCCAAGGGCGAAAGCACGCGCATCGCGACCCATTTCAGTGAACACGGCTTCAAAGCCCTCGATCTGACCCATGATGAATTGGCCAAAGAGCACATACGCCACATGGTCGGTGGGGCCAGTGAGCTGGCGCACGATGAACGCCTGTTGCGTTTCGTCTTTCCTGAACGACCGGGGGCACTCATGAAATTCCTCTCCAGCATGCGCCCGGGCTGGAACATCAGCCTCTTTCACTACCGCAACCAGGGGGCCGACTACGGTCGTATTTTGGTGGGCTTGCAAGTCCCCCCCAAAGAAAACGCCTTGTTCAAAAAATTTCTGGCTGAACTGGGCTACCCCAGCGTCGATGAAACCCACAACCCGGTTTATCAGCTTTTCTTACAAAAATAAGC
>JBEAZY010000227.1:0-17161 GCA_041159205.1 Pseudomonadota bacterium | reverse complement strand
TTGTTGTGCCTGCTGCTCAGTCATGCCGAGCGGCAAGACCTGGGTATTGAAGGGCAAACCGTGCGTCTCTTGCCCCTGCCCTACCCATTGCTGCAAGACATCTGAGGAAGAAATTGGGGTGAAATTGGGGTCAGACCCCAATTAGGCAAAACTAATTGGGGTCTGACCCCAATTTCTGCTGTGACCCAAATTTCTGTAGCGGGCAAGTCATTTCGATGTGCTCGATGCCCGCCTCTATGAAGATTTCGCCCTGCGGTGTAAATCCCTCTCGCTCGTAGAAACCCCGGGCAGAAAGTTGCGCGTGCAGGCAAACCAGATGGTCACCGCGCTCGCGGGCCACCGCCATCAAGCCACGCAAGACCTGCCGTCCCAAGCCCCGGCCCCGGTATGGGGCCGACACCGCCATGCGGCCGATGCGCCCGACGCCCGGGGCATGCACCAGCAAACGCCCCGTGGCCAGCACCTGGCCTTGGGGGTCGAGCAGCACCGCGTGCACGGCGCTAGCGTCTTCCAAGTCCCACTCCAACTCTTGGGGAACCCCCTGCTCGTGCACAAACACCTCGGTGCGCAGCGGGGCTGCCCAGTGTTGCATTTCATTCCAATGGCCGGTGACGAGTTTCATTTTTGAAACGCCTGGCGCAAGGCACGGGCGGCATCCTGATGGGCCTGACTGGCCTGTGGGATGGTTCGGCCCATGTTGACAAAGCCATGGACCACGCCCCGATAAATTTCCAGGTCCACCGGCACACCGGCCATGCGCAGCACGTCGGCGTACTGCACCCCTTCATCCACCAGGGGGTCGCACTCGGCCAGGCCTATCCAGGCCGGGGCCACCCCGGCATGGTCGTCGGCGCGCAGGGGCGCAAAACGCCAGTCGCCGCGCTGCGACGGATCGATGTAATGGTCAAAAAACCATGAGATGGTTTCCCGGTCCAGCATAAAGCCACGGCCGAATCGTAGGTGCGAAGGGGTGTCCTGATGCGCGGTGGTGCCGGGGTAAATGAGCAATTGCAAGGCCAGCGGCCACGCCGCGTCGCGCGCCATCAGGGCGCACACCGCCGCCAAGGTGCCGCCAGCGCTGTCGCCACCGACGGCGATGCGGCTGGCGTCCAGCCCCAGGGCTTGAGCCTGCTGGCGCACATGGCACAAGGCGCCCCAGGCATCGTTCACCGCCGTCGGGAAGCGGTGCTCGGGCGCCAGCCGGTAGTCGACCGAGATCACGGCACAGTGCGCCAGGCGGGCCAAATGGCGGCACAGCACATCGTGCGTGGCCGGGCTGCCTATGGTGAAACCACCGCCATGGAAATACACCAGCACCGGCAGCGCTTCGCCCCGTGGCTGGTCGGCGTAAAAGCGTGCCGGCAACTTCAGGTCATGGGACAGGTTCAGGGTCAGTGCTTCGTGTCGGGCGATCTTCGGCGCAGGCATGTCGAGCAAAGGCGCGCCTGCTTCATAAAACGCCCGCGCCTGCTGCGCCGTCATGGCCTGCATGGGCGCGTGACCGGCTCGATGGATGCGCTCTATCAGTTGGCGCATCGCCGGGTGCAATAAATGTGAGGGGTGGTCGTGATGCAATGTCATGTCAAAAGCTCTACCTGTGCTGGATCAGGGTTTTGCAGCCAAAGGGCCCACTCATCGGCCAGCTGTTGCGCCGCACCCGCAGCCGTCTGCCAGACCCGGATGCGCTCGGTCACATCGCGGTAAGCGGTGAAATCGGTGCGATCAGGCAGCTTGGCATTGGGCAGGCTGGCCACCCATTCAGGGGTCGGGCACAGCAAGACCATGCGTTCCAGAAATGGCGTGGCCAGATGGCGGCGTTTCCAGGCTTTGTCGAGCCAGCCGGGCACCACCTGCGGCTGAAAATGCGGGTACAACACGAGTCGCTGTTGCGCGCGGTAGTCGAGGTGCAGGTGGTAATCGGTAATGCCGCCATCCCAGTGCGCACCCGGTGCGGCCATTGGAATGTCATGCACGGCCTGCAACAGAAACGGGATCGAGCAACTGGCTTGCACGGCCGGCATGAAGTTGGCTTCGGTCAGCGCGACACGTTCGGTGGGGAAGTCATAGGTGGCAAAAGGCAGTGGCCGTTGCGCTTGGGTGGAAAACACCACCCGGTGCAGCCAAAACCCCAGCCAGCGACGGCTCAAGGCGTTGCTCAAATAAGCCCCGGCATAGCCCAGCAGGGTTTGAGCGGAACCTTCGCGCGCCAACACATGCTGCCCGCGCGAGGTCACCACATGCAGGCGCAAGCGTGGGTGCTGAATGACCTCGTGCACACGCCCGCCGTAAAACGCTTGCAAGTTCTGCCCGAACTCACGACTGACTTGTTCGGCACCGGGGCGTTTTTGACCCTCGGGCACCCGGTAATCCTGGTGGATGTAGTCGTGTTCCAGCTTCTTCAAAGCCCGGACGGGTTGATCCAGACAGGCGCTGGCCCAACGCCAGGCCCCGATCGAGGCGCCCACCAAATCGATGGGCTGCGTCGAGCCGGGCAGCCAGTCGCCAAACAAAAATCGATCCAGGGGCCCCAGAATCAAGCCCTTAGGCCCCCCCGCCGCGCCGGGCATGACCCCGATATCGGACGACGACAAACCTTGCGCACGGATGTGCGACAGGGCCGCCGGCCCGGCCAGGATGCGCAGGGCTTTCATTGGGGGCGGCTCATTTGCGCAAGCCCTGCAGTTTGGCAAAGGCCGAGGCCATGGCCCCCTGGGCAGGCAGGTCGGCGGTACGCCCACCCCCATGTCTGGGCCGGGGATTGGCTTCAAATCGGTTCTCGCGCGGGGCGTCGCGGCGTGGCGCGGCGGCATCAAGGCGCATGCTCAGGCCGATGCGTTTGCGGGGCACATCGACTTCCAGCACCTTGACCTTGACAATGTCACCGGCTTTGACGATCTCGCGCGCGTCCTGCACAAACCGGCTGGCCAATTGGCTGACATGCACCAGGCCGTCCTGGTGCACGCCCAAGTCCACAAAGGCACCGAAGGCGGCCACATTGCTGACTGTGCCTTCCAGCACCATGCCGACCTTGAGGTCGGTGATGTCTTCGACCCCTTCGGTGAATCGGGCCACCTGAAAGTCCGGCCGTGGGTCGCGGCCCGGTTTTTCCAACTCGTTCAAGATGTCCTTGACCGTGATCACGCCGACCGTGTCGTTGGCGAACAATTCGGGGCGCAGGGTTTTGAGCATGTCAGGGCGACCCATGACCTCGCTCACCGGTCGCCCGACCTGTTGCAGGATGCGCTCGACCACGGGGTAACTCTCGGGGTGCACCGAGGTCATGTCCAGCGGCTGCTCACCGCCACGGATGCGCAGAAAACCGGCGCATTGTTCAAAAGTCTTGGGGCCCAGACCCGTCACTTCAAGCAATTGCTGGCGGGTTTTGAAGGCCCCTTGCTGGTCACGCCAGCGCACCACTGAGCGGGCCAGCGTGACGCTCAAGCCCGAGACGCGCGACAAAAGGGGAACGCTGGCGGTGTTCAGATCGACCCCCACTTTGTTCACGCAGTCTTCCACCACCGAATTCAGGGTGCGGCTCAACTCGGTCGGGCTGAGGTCGTGCTGGTATTGGCCGACGCCGATGGATTTGGGGTCGATCTTGACCAACTCTGCCAAGGGGTCTTGCAGTCGACGGGCGATGCTGACCGCACCGCGCAGGCTGACGTCGATGTCGGGCAGTTCTTGGCTGGCGTACTCACTGGCGCTGTAGACCGATGCCCCGGCTTCGCTGACCACGACCTTGAGGGGCGTTTTCACGCCAACGCCACCCATGGCTGCCAGCCGTTTGATCAAGTCGGCGGCCAGATGGTCGGTTTCCCGGCTGGCGGTGCCGTTGCCGATGGCGATCAGGTCGACACCGTGCGAGACGCACCAATGGGTCAATCGGTGCAGTGCACCCTCCCAGTCACGCCGGGGTTCGTGCGGGAACACCGTGTCGGTGGCCAGCAAACGCCCCGTGTCGCTGACGACCGCGACTTTGACGCCGGTGCGGATGCCCGGGTCCAGGCCCATCACCACTTTGGGGCCGGCAGGGGCGGCCAATAAAAGGTCGCGCACATTATCGCCAAAGACCTGGATGGCCACTTGTTCGGCCTGCTCACGCAGACGCGACAACAGGTCTCGCTCGAGCGAGAGGCTTAACTTGACCTTCCAGGTCCATGCCACACAGCGTCGCAAGAGATCATCGGCGGGCCGCTTTTGGTGTGACCAGCCCAGGCAAACGGCGATGCATCCTTCGGCCAGGCTCGGCTGGCCCGGTTCGGGCTCGGTGGGCAGTGCCAGCTTCACATCGAGCAGACCCAGGCTGCGGCCCCGAAACACGGCCAGGGCGCGGTGCGAAGGCACACTCGAGATGGTTTCGTCGTACTCAAAGTAGTCGCGGAATTTGGCCACTTCCGGGTCGTCCTGGTTTTTGCCGGTCGCCAGCTTCGATTGCAAGATGCCCTCTTGCCAAAGCCAATCACGCATGTCCTGCAATAGTCGGGCGTCTTCCGCCCAGCGTTCCGAGATCAGGTCGCGCACCCCGTCGAGCACCAGCGCGACGGTCGAAAAATCAGCCCCTTCCACCACCCCGGCAGGCACCAGATAGGCCTGAGCCTCCTGGGCGGGGTCGAGCCCGGGGTCTGCCCACAGGGCCAGGGCCAAAGGCTCCAGCCCTGCCTCGCGGGCGATCATGGCCTTGGTGCGGCGCTTGGGCTTGAATGGCAGGTACAGGTCTTCCAGGACCTGTTTGGTTGGGGCCGCGTCGATGGCCAGTCGCAATTCAGGCGTCAGTTTGCCTTGTTCTTCGATGCTTTTCAGGATGGCCGTGCGCCGTTCAAAGAGATCGCGCAAGTAGGCCAGGCGCTGTTCCAGCTCTCGCAATTGAATGTCATCGAGGCCCCCGGTGGCCTCTTTGCGATACCGGGCGATGAATGGGACGGTGGCACCGCCGTCGAGCAAATCGATGGCGGCCCGGACTTGCGCTTCTTTGACGCCCAGGTCTTGGGCAATGAGATCAGAAATGGTCATGGGCCGATTCTACGAAGCCCGTGACACCGAATGATGGGCGTCAGGCATTGGCACGCAAAGCGCGCCTCAAGTCCTCGCCGACGTCTGGTCGGGCTGCAAACGGGTCCGGGGGGGACGCATTTTGCAATATGGATTCCATGCGCTGTTGGACATTGCCCAAAGCCTTGGGGTGGCTGAAGATGTAAAAACGATCTTCCGCCACGGCGTCAAACACCTTCTGAGCCACATCGCGGGCGCTGACTTTGCCGCCGCTGACCGCTTTCTCGCTCATGGCTTGACCGATCATCTGGCTGGTCGAGGGCGGGGCTGCTTCCAGGTTTTGGGGGCGATTGCGTTCACTGTGGCTGATGCCGGTGGGTACGAAATAAGGGCACAAGACGCTGGCGCTGACCTGGTCGGTGACGAGTTTCAAATCTTGGTAGAGGGTTTCGGTCAGGGCCACGACGGCGTGTTTGGTGGTGTTGTAGATGCCCATGTTCGGTGGCGTGAGCAAACCCGCCATGCTGGCGGTGTTCACGATGTGGCCTCGATAGGCGGGGTCTCGTTGGGCTTCGGCCAGCATCATGGGGGTGAACAGGCGCACCCCGTGCACCACCCCCCACAGATTCACGCCCAAAAGCCATTCCCAGTCGGCCACGGTGTTTTCCCAGATCAACCCGCCGGCAGCCACCCCGGCATTGTTGAACACCAGATGCGGCACGCCCACCTCGGCGCGCACCCACTCGGCCAAAGCCGACATGGCGTTGTTGCTGGACACATCGGCCTGTCGTGCCCATACCCGGGCCCCCTGCCCTTTCAGCTCGGCGCACGCCCGGTCCAGCGCGTCGGCCTGAACATCGACCAGCACCAGTTTCATGCCCAGTCGGGCCCCTATGCGCGCGCACTCGAGGCCAAAGCCCGAGCCACCACCGGTCAAGACCGCCACTTTGCCTTCAAAGGATTGAATCATGTGGGCCTCAGATCAGCTGAACCAGTTGTTTGCCAAAGTTTTTGCCCTTGAGCAAGCCCAGAAAGGCCGCCGGGGCGTTCTGCAGGCCATGGGCCACCGTTTCGCGGGGCCGGAACCGTCCGCTGCCCACCAGTTGCCCCAGCTCTTGCAAGGCATCGGGCCAGACTTCCATGTGCTCGCTGACGGTGAAACCCTGCACTTTCAATCGATTGACCAAAATCAGCGCCGGTGCCGACAGGGGCAGGGGCTTGCCATCGTAACCGGCGATCATGCCGCAGACGGCAATGCGGGCAAAGGCGTTGGTGCGCAGCATGACCGCATCCAGCACCATGCCACCGACGTTTTCAAAATGACCGTCGATGCCGTTGGGGCAGGCGGCTTTCAGGGCTTTGGAGAGCGAGGCCGAATCGGCATGCTGTTTGTAATCGACGCAATCATCAAACCCCAACTCCTTGACCACATAGTCGCATTTTTCCGCCCCGCCCGCGATGCCAACCACCCGGCAGCCGCGCGACTTGGCCAAAGCACCGTAGGCACTGCCCACGGCGCCGCTGGCGGCACTGACCGTGACAGTCTCACCCGCCTTGGGCTCGATGATTTTGACCAGGCCATACCAGGCCGTGACCCCGGGCATGCCCACTGCACCCAGGTAATGGCTGAGCGGCACTTGGGCGGTGCTGACCTTGCGCAGCGCGCCGGGGGCGTCGGCTTGCACGACGCTGTACTCTTGCCAACCACCCATGCCGACCACTTTGTCGCCCACCGCATAACGGGCATGCCGGGACTCGACCACTTCGCCGACGGTGCCGCCGATCATGACCTGACCCAGAGGCTGGGGTTGGGCATAGCTTTTGCCTTCGTTCATCCGGCCCCGCATATAGGGGTCAAGGCTGAGGAAATGATGACGCACCAATACTTCACCGTCTCGCAATTCGGGCACAGGGGTGCTGACCAACTTGAAATTCGATTCGGTGGCTTCGATGGCCGGGCGGTTGTCCAGCAGGATTTGGCGGTTCATGGTCATGGCGAGGTTCCGTTCAGTCGGTGGAGAGGGAGGCGCTGGTGTTTTTGCGCGGCATGTATTTGAAAGTGCCGGTCGCATGGGCGCACAAGGTGCCTTGGGCGTTGTACAAATGGGTTTCGACAAAAGCCATGGAGCGGGTGCGATGCAACAATTGGCCTTTGGCGGTCAGCGTGCCGTCGGCCGGCTGCATGAAGCTGGTTTTCATCTCGATGGTCACCACGCCCAGATCCCGGTCGACGCTGCGTGCCGCAGTGGCCATCGAGACATCGAGCAAGGTCATTAAAGCCCCGCCGTGCGCCACGTCAAAAGAATTTTTATGTTCCGCCCGGGGGGTGAAGCGCAATTCGGAGCGCCCGCCCTCATAGGACACCATCTCAAACCCTAAATGCGCCACAAAAGGGATGTGGACCCCAAAAGCTTGGGCGCGGGCATCAGGCTGAATCGACATCGGTTGAACACTCCGGGTGATGGGACGCGCCCATTAGAACGCCTCTTCGGGCATGTCGGTGCAGGTGCTGTCGCCTGCGCTCACCACCGACAGCCAGGCGCTGATTTTGGGCAGCTCGAAATGAAAGAAATACTGGCAGGCCGCGCGGCGGCCCAGCTCCGCCGGGTGATCGCCCCGGCCAGCGCGCACCACATCGAGCCAAATCCAGGCCAGCACGACATGGCCGAAGGCTTGCATATAAGGGACGGCATTGGCCAGGGCCCTGGCGGGCGGGTGTTGCCATGCTTGGGCGGTGGCCCAGGTCAATTGGGCCCAGGCTTGCGCCAATTGCCCAGCCCAGGGCGCCAAGCCGGGGTCAGGGCGGACGGCGTCCATGGTGCGCTGCAACTGTTCACCCAAGAGGTTCATACCGGCGCCCTCGCGTTGCCGCACTTTGCGGCCCAATAAATCGAGGGCCTGAATGCCGTGCGTGCCTTCGTGGATCATGTTCAGGCGGTTGTCGCGCCAGTATTGCTCGACCGGAAAATCGCGCGTGTAGCCATAGCCCCCGTGAACCTGAATGGCCAGGCTGTTGGCTTCCAGGCACCACTCGCTGGGCCAACTCTTGACGATCGGTGTCAAGACCTCGAGCAACTCGTGGGCTTGTCGGGCTTCTTCCGGGCTGCCGCTGTGGGTGTCGTCCACCAATCTGGCGCAATACAGGCCCAGGGCCAGCGCGCCCTCGGCATACGCCTTTTGGGCCAGCAGCATGCGCCGCACATCGGCGTGCTCGATGATGCGCACCATGCCCTCGGAAGGGTTCTTGCCGCTTTCGGTGAGGTGCCGGCCTTGCGGGCGCTGGCGGGCATAGTCGAGTGAAGCCTGATACCCCGCCAGACCCAGCGCTGTGGCCGCCATGCCCACCCCGATGCGTGCTTCGTTCATCATGTGAAACATGCAACGCAAGCCCTCGCCCTCGGCGCCGACCCGATAGCCGATGGCGCCCGCTCTGCCTTGAACAGGGTACTTGCCTTCGCCAAAGTTGAGCAAGGTATTGACGGTGCCGCGCCAACCGCATTTGTGGTTCAAGCCCGCCAGGGCCACATCGTTGCGCCCGGTGATCTGGCCGTCGGCATCGACGCAATGTTTGGGGACGATGAACAAGGAAATGCCTCGCACCCCCGGGGGCAGAGCCCCATCCGGTCCGGGAATTTTGGCCAGAACCAGGTGCACGATGTTCTCGGTCAACTCGTGGTCGCCGTTGGAGATCCACATCTTGTGGCCGTGCAGGCGATAGCGCGGGCCCAGCGGGTCTGCGTCGAAGCCGGGGCCGTCGGGCTCGGCCCGGGTGGCGATGTCGCTGAGGGATGAGCCCGCCTGGGGTTCACTCAGACACATGGTGCCAGCCCAGCGACCGCTGAATTCCTGGCGGGCAAACACCTCTTGTTGTTTGGGGCTGCCATGGGCCAGCAGCAAATTGGCATTGCCCACGGTCAGCATGTGCGCGCCTATGCTGACCGAGGCGCAACCCAGCAGCACATTGGCGGCCGATTCGATGGTGAATGGCAATTGCATGCCACCCCATTCTTCGGTCTGGGCGGCCGCCAGCATGCCGGATTCGACATAGGCCTGATGGGCCTCGTGCGTGGCCTTGGGCAAGATGACCCGTTCGCCGTCAAAGCGGGGTTCTTGCTGGTCGACCAAACGGTTAAAGGGGGCGTATTTTTCCCGGGCGATGCGTTCACAGGTATCGAGCACGGCCTCGAATGTTTCCCGGCTGTGGTCTGCATGCCGGTCACGTTGGCACAACTGCGACGACTGAAGCCAGTCGTCGAGCAGATGGGACAGGGTGTCGCGCAGACTCACAGGACTTCGAAAATGCCAGCCGCGCCCATCCCCCCGCCGATGCACATGGTGACCGCCACACGCTTGGCGCCACGACGTTTGCCCTCGATCAGGGCATGGCCCGTCAGGCGTTGGCCACTGACCCCATAGGGGTGGCCCAAGGCAATGGCGCCGCCATTCACATTCAGGCGATCGGCGGGAATGCCCAGGCGATCACGGCAATAAAGCACCTGCACTGCGAAGGCTTCATTGAGTTCCCACAGGTCGATGTCTGACACTTTCAGACCCAGACGGTCCAACACCTTGGGTACTGCAAAAACCGGCCCGATGCCCATTTCATCGGGCTCGCAACCCGCCACCGCAAAACCGAGGAAGCGACCGAGCGGTTGGAGGCCGCGACGCTGGGCCAGCGTTTCGTCCATGATCACGCAAGCCCCGGCCCCATCAGAAAACTGGCTGGCGTTGCCGGCCGACACCGACCCGCCGGGCACGGCGGGCTTGATGCCGCTGATGCCTTCCACCGTGGTGCCCTCGCGCAGACCTTCGTCTTTGCTGACCGTGACCTCCTTGGTCATCAGACCCATGACTTTGTCGGCAACACCGGCCTTGACGGTGATGGGGGCGATTTCGGCGTCGAACTTCCCGGCGGCCTGGGCGGCGCAGGCCTTTTGCTGGCTGGCCGCGCCGTACTCGTCCATGGCCTCGCGCGAGATCTGGTATCGCTTGGCCACCTGCTCGGCGGTCTGCAACATGGGCCAGTAAATCTCGGGCTTTTGCTTGAGCAGGTTTGGG
The DNA here is from genome assembly GCA_041159205.1 of Pseudomonadota bacterium. Taxonomy (GTDB): domain Bacteria; phylum Pseudomonadota; class Gammaproteobacteria; order Burkholderiales; family Burkholderiaceae_C; genus Limnohabitans. The sequence goes on along the minus strand of JBEAZY010000227.1, from coordinate 7,114 downwards.
TCCTGGAACATGTGCATATTCATTTCCTGCTGAACGCAGGAAATGCTCTCGACCCCACCGGCGACATAGGTGTCGCCCTCACCTGCGATGATGCGTTGGGCGGCCATGGCGATGGTTTGCAGCCCCGACGAGCAGAAACGGTTGATGGTGACGCCACTGACGGTGATGGGCAAACCGGCGGCCAGCGCGCATTGGCGGGCAATGTTCCAGCCTGTGGCACCTTCCGGATTGGCGCAGCCCATGAGCACATCTTCAACTTCGGCGGCGTCGATGCCGGCGCGCTCGACGGCGTGACGAATGGCGTGTCCGCCCAGTGTCGCGCCGTGAGTCATGTTGAAGGAACCCCTCCAGCTTTTGGTCAGGGGGGTGCGGGCGGTGGAAACAATGACGGCCTTGCTCATGACAATTTCCTTGGTGTGCGTGTCACTTGACGTTGTTGAAAGTCTGACCCTCTGCCGCCAGTTTGGCCAGCAAAGGTGCGGGCTGCCAAAACTGTGCATCGTCGTGCGGGTTTTGGGCAAAGCGTTTCATGGCCTGGACCACGTTGAACAGACCGAATTGATCGGCGTACAACATCGGTCCGCCACGATGGATGGGAAAGCCGTATCCGGTGATGTAGACCACATCGACATCACTGGCCTTGGCCGCTATGCCCTCTTCGAGGATGTGGGCGGCTTCGTTGACGAGCGAGAACACCAGACGCTGAACAATCTCTTCGTCGCTGATTTTGCGCGGGGTCACGCCCAGGGCCTTGCGGTGTTGATCGACAATGTCTTCGACCAACTTCGAGGGAATGGCGTCGCGCTTGCCCGGTTTGTAGTCGTACCAGCCAGAGCCGGTTTTTTGGCCAAAGCGGCCCATTTCACACAACAGATCGGCGGTCTTGCTGTAGCGCAGATGCGGTTTCTCGACATAGCGGCGCTTGCGTATGGCCCAACCAATGTCGTTGCCCGCCAGATCGCCCATGCGAAACGGCCCCATGGCGAAGCCGAATTTTTCAATCGCCCGGTCGACCTGCGCCGGTGTGCAGCCCTCTTCCAGCAAAAAGCCTGCCTGTCGGGAATACTGCTCGATCATGCGGTTGCCGATGAAGCCATCGCAAACGCCGGACACCACCGCCGTCTTTTTGATCTTTTTGGCCACGGCCATGACAGTGGCCATCACGTCTTTGCCGGTTTGGGCCCCACGCACCACCTCGAGCAGTTTCATGACGTTGGCGGGGCTGAAAAAGTGCATGCCCACGACATCCTGTGGGCGCCGGGTGAAGGAGGCAATGAGGTTGACGTCAAGCGTCGACGTGTTGCTGGCCAATATGGCCCCGGGTTTCATGACTTGGTCGAGCTTTTTGAACACCGCCTCTTTGACCCCGATCTCTTCAAACACGGCCTCGATCACCAAATCGGCCTGCCCGATGTCGTCGTAAGACAAAGTGGTCGTCAGGAGCGCCATGCGCTTTTCATAGATCTCGGGCTTGAGTTTGCCTTTGCCCACCTGGGCTTCGTAGTTTTTCCGGATGGTGGCCAGGCCACGGTCCAGGGCTTCCTGTTTCATCTCCAGGATCTTGACCGGGATGCCTGCATTGAGAAAGTTCATCGCGATCCCGCCGCCCATGGTGCCGGCACCGATGATCGCGACCTGGTTCATGGCGCGGGTTGGTGTGCCATCGGGCACATCGACAATCTTTGAGGCCGCCCGCTGGGCGACAAACAAATGCCGCAGGGCCCGGCATTCCGGGGTGAACATGAGCTGGATGAACAATTCACGCTCAAACACCATGCCGTCGTCGAACTTGCGCTTGGTGGCGGCCTCGACGGCGTCGACGCACTTGGCGGGAGCCGGGAAGTTCTTGGACATGCCCTTGACCATATTGCGGGCGAACTGGAAATAGGCGTCGCCCAAGGGGTGCTTGCAGGGCAAATCGCGGATGCGGGGCAAGGGCCGTTGGTCGGCCACCTGGCGGGCCAAGGCCACGGCTTCGGCGAGCAAACTGTCGGCCGAGGCGGCCATTTTGTCGAATAATTTCTGCCCGGGTAATGCGGCCAGCTTTTCGCTGGGGATGGCCTCGCCGCTGACGATCATATTGAGCGCGGCCTCGACGCCCAGGACGCGCGGCAGGCGTTGCGTGCCACCGGCACCCGGGATGAGGCCGATTTTGACTTCGGGCAAGGCCACGCTGCAGCCGGGGGCCGCAATGCGGTAATGGCAACCCAGTGCGAGTTCCAGACCTCCCCCCATCGCGACACTGTGCAAGGCTGCCACCACGGGTTTGGGGGCGTGGTCCAGGGCGGCGATGAGACTGAGCAGGTTGTGCTCTTGGGTGGCCTTGGGCGAACCAAATTCCTTGATGTCGGCACCGCCTGAAAAGGCTTTGCCCGCCCCGGTCACGACGATGGCCTTGACTTGTGGTTCGGCCAAGGCACGCTGCAAGCCGTCGATAAACGCCAGTCGAGTGGACAGGCCCAAACCGTTGACGGGCGGGTTGTTCAGGGCGATGACGGCGACATCACCCTGGACCTGATAGTCTGCGCTCATGGGGGGGATTCCTTGTTCTGCGGGATAAAAAAGAACGGTCGTTCGTTAATGGGATTCTAGGGCCAGTCGGTTCCGGTTCAAACAGGGGTTGTCACTCATGAAATCTCCAACCACTCGCGCCGGACGGCCTCTTGTTGCCGGAAATCGGCGGGTGTGCCCTGGTAGACCACCTGACCGTGCCCCATGACCAACACGCGGTCGCTGATGTCCAGTGCGATGGTCAGCTTTTGCTCGATCAAAAGCACCGAGACCTGACGGGCTTTGAGCGCGCGCAGGTACTGCCCGACCCACTCGACGATTTTGGGGGCCAAGCCCTCGGTGGGTTCATCCACCATGATCAGGTCCGGGTCACCCATCAGGGTGCGGCACAGGGTCAACATTTGCTGCTCTCCGCCAGACAAGGCACCCGCCTCGACCTCGGCCCTTTCGCGCAAGCGCGGGAACAGCTCGAACATGTCGTCCATGGACCAGCGCGATGTCTTTTGACCGGGCTTGACCCCCAGCAACAGATTTTGTCGCACCGTCAAGCGGCCAAAGATGTCGCGATTCTCGGGCACATAGCCCAATCCCAGTCGGGCGATTCGATGCGGCGGCAGACCGGTCAAGGACTGGCCGCGCCAGTCGATCTGCCCTGTGGCCTGAACCAGCCCCATGATGGCTCGCGCCGTGGTGGAGCGCCCGGAGCCGTTGCGCCCCAGCAGAGCCACGATCTCGCCGGGTGCGATGTCAAAGTCGACCCCGTGCAAGACATGGCTTTTGCCGTAAAAGGCATGGAGTTGCCTCACGCTCAGCATGACGCGCCCCCGACGGGCTCACCCAGATAGGCCTCGCGCACCGCCTGGTCGGCCCGCACCCGCTCGGGGGTGTCAAAGGCAATGACCTGACCGTAGACCAGAACGGCGACGCGATCGGCCAAACCAAACACCACGTCCATGTCATGCTCGACCATGATCAGGGTCTTTCCTTGTGTCAGCCGACGTATGAGGCCGATCATGTAGGCGGTTTCAGCCCGACTCATGCCGGCGGTGGGCTCGTCGAGCAAAATCAGGTCGGCACCGCTGCCCAGGGTGATGCCCAACTCCAGGGCCCGTTGCTCGGCATAGGTGAGGTTCATGGCAGGTTCATTGCGGCGATGGGTCAAGCGCACATCGGACAGCAGTCGTTCGGCGCGCTCGTTGACATCGGTCAGTCGGTCCAGGTCGCGCCAAAAGCAATAACCGTGGCCGGAGCTGTGCAAGACGCTGCACCGCAGGTTGTCGATCACGCTCAAGCGCTGGAAGATGTGGGTGATTTGAAAACTGCGCGACAGTCCCAGACGATTGATGGCCTGAGGTTTGCGGCCGGAAATGTCCTGCCCGCGCAGTTGCACGCGCCCGTGGGTGGGGGCAATACGCCCGCTGATCAAGTTGAACAAGGTCGACTTGCCCGCCCCATTGGGCCCGATCAGGGCGACCCGCTCGCCCTGCCGCACTTCCAAATCGACCCCGCGAATGATCTCGGTGGGCCCGAAACGTTTGTGCAGACCAAGGATGGACAAGGCCACCTCTGCGCAGGGCGCGTGGGTCGACGGTGTCTCGTGCGGCACGGGTTCAGGCGGCGTGAGTTCAGGCCCGTGGCCTGGGGGGCTCAAGGTTTGCCGGGCGGCTTCCTGGATGGCGGCCCAGCGGCGGGCGAAGGAGCGCCAGGCCCAGGCCAAAGCGGCCAAGCCCAGGGCGGTCCACGCGAGCACGCCAGCCCAGGTCGTTACCGCCCCGGTGTCGAGTTGGAGCGGCCCCATTTTGAGCAGGGGCGACAATGCCGCATTGAGCTTCAGGTGGTAGACCATCTCGATCCATACCGCCAGGCCCGACAGACCCAAGGCCGCCACGGGCAGCAAGCGGACGTAAGCGGCCCACATGGCCCCCCCCTGACCGGCCTGACGCAGGCGCAGGTGCTGCAAGAGCAAACCGGCCAACCCTCCGGGGACAAACATGACCATCAGCACAAACAACAGGCCCAGGTAGAGCAACCAGGCTTGCGTCCACTCGGACATCAGCACACCGGCCACCACCATCAGGACCGCGCCCAGAATCGGCCCGATGAAAAACGAGGCCCCGCCGAGAAAGACGAACAACAAATAGGCCCCTGAGCGTTGGGCGCTGACCACTTCCGAGGTGACGATTTCAAAGTTCAGCGCCGCCAGACCGCCGCCTATGCCGGCAAAAAAAGCCGCGATGCAAAAGGCAATGTAGCGCACCATGCGGGGGTCGTAGCCCACAAAGGCGACTCGCTCGGGGTTGTCACGCACGGCATTGAGCAAGCGGCCCAGCGGGGTACGGGTGAGCGCGTACAAGAGCCAGGTGCAGACCCAGGCGTAAATGGCAATCAGGCCGTAGAGCTCTATTTGAGGCCCGAAACTGATGCCTAAAGGTCGAGGGCCGGTCACCCGATTGCCGCTGATGCCGCCCTCGCCGCCAAAAAACCCCGGGAACATCAGCGACATGGCCCAAACCAGCTCGCCCACCCCCAGGGTGATCATGGCAAAGGGGGTGGCGGCTTTTTGGGTGCTGACCCAACCCAGCAACAGCGCCACCGCAAGCCCACTGAGGCCACCCACCAGCGGGATCAGGCTGACCGGCAAGCTGAGTTGGCCTGAGCTGACCGCATTGAGCGTGTGGATGGCCAAAAAAGCCCCCAAACCCGAATACACCGCATGACCAAAACTGAGCATCCCCCCCTGCCCCAACAGCAGGTTGTAGCTGAGGCAAATGATGACGGCGATGCCGATTTGGCTGAGCAAATTGATGCCCAGACTGGAAGAAAAGACCCAGGGCATGACCGCCCACAATAATGCGTAGCCCAGCCAAAGTCCCCATTGCGATCGCGCCATGTTAGCCTTCACGGGTGCCCAGCAGGCCGCGTGGCCGCAAGATCAGCATGAGCACCAGAAAAAGATAAGGCAGGATGGGGGCCACCTGACTGAGTTTGAGCGACCACAGCGCATGTCCGAACTGTTCGGGGGTGATCTGCCAGCCCCAGCGGGACAGCAGCGACACGACCGATTGATCGATGGCCACGGCAAAGGTTTGCAAGACACCGATCAACACCGAGGCCACAAAAGCCCCGGCCAGCGAACCCATGCCGCCGACCACCACCACCACGAAAATGACCGAGCCGACGGTGGCCGCCATGCCCGGCTCGGTGACAAAGGCGTTGCCCCCCAGAACCCCGGCCAGACCGGCCAGTGCCGAACCGGCCCCGAACACCCCCATGAAAATGCGCGGCACGTTGTGACCCAGGGCCTGCACGGTGTCCGGATGGGTGAGAGCGGCCTGAATCAGCAAGCCGACGCGTGTGCGGGTCAGCAAGACCCACAATGAGACCAGCATCAGCAGCGACACCCCCATCATGAACGCACGGTAAGCCGGGAATTGGGTATCAAACAGGGTAAAGAGCGGACCATCGAGCCCGGCAGGCACCCGATAGTCAACCGCGCTGCGGCCCCAGATCAGTTGCACCACTTCCAGCACGATATAGCTGAGCCCGAAGGTGATCAGCAACTCGGGCACATGGCCCATGGCATGAACCCGCCGCAGACACCAACGCTCAAAACATGCCCCCACCAGCCCCACGGCCAGAGGGGCCAGCAGCAAGGCCAGCCAGAAACCCAGCCACTGGCTGATGGCATAGGCCAGATAGGCCCCCAGCATGTAAAAGCTGGCATGGGCGAAATTGAGCACGCCCATCATGCTGAAAATCAGCGTCAGCCCCGAGCTGAGCATAAAGAGCAACAAGCCGTAGCTCAAGCCATTGAGCAACGAAATGGCAAAAAACTCCATCAGGGGCGCTTCATCTGGCAACTGGTGGGTGTGCTGGCCACATAGGGCTCGATTTCTTTGACCAGATCGAAGTTAAAACCGGTGTTTTCTTCGCTGTAGGGGGTTTTGGGGGTCGCTCTGGTCCATTTGCTGATGTAGAGCGTTTGTTGCAACTGGTGATCGAACTTGCGCATCTCCACTTCGCCGTTGTAGCTCTTGAAGCGCAGCCCGCTCATGGCCTGGGCCACTTTGACCGGGTCGGTGCTTTGGGCCTTGGCCATGCCCGCCGACAAGAGCGCGATGCCCGAATAGGTCTGGAAGGTGTAGAAATCGTCGTTGAAGCGGGCTTTGAAATCGTTGCGCAATTTGGCCAGATCGCCGGTGAAATTGGAATGGCTGACCGCAATTTGGCTCACATCTTTCTCGCCGCCGGAGGCCAGTGCCGTGGGCGTACCCGACACGCCGGCATAGTAGGCGTAGATGGCAATCTTGAGCCCGGCATCATTGATGGCTTTCACCAGCAGGGTCATGTCCTGGCCCCAATTGCCCGTGACCAGGGTGTCGGCGCCCGCCTGCTTGATTTTGGCCACATAGGGGGCGAAATCTTTCACTTGCCCCAGCGGGTGCAAGTCTTCGCCAACCACCTGGGCATCCGGGCGTTTGCGGGCGATGCCTTCTTTGAAATACTTGGCCACTTGCTGGCCGTGAGAGTAATTCTGATTGACCAGATAGATTTTTTTCACCGCCGGCCGATCTTTCATGAATGAGGTCAGCGCCTCCATTTT
>JBEAZY010000226.1:0-4277 GCA_041159205.1 Pseudomonadota bacterium | reverse complement strand
CGATCCGATCTGACACCCAACGCCAGCAGATTGTGGTCAACCCCCATTTGTGCGTCGGTTGTGGTGCTTGCACCACCGTGTGCCCAAGCGGCGCTTTGACTTATGCCTATCCCAAGCCCACCGACTGGGGCGTGCGCATGCAAACCCTGTTGCGTACCTATGCCCATGCGGGCGGCAAAGACGCCGTCTTGTTGCTGCATAACCCGCAGCGGGGCCGCGCCATGGTCGAAGAGCTAGGCCGTGCCGCCACATTGGGCCTGGCCGACGGATTGCCGGCGCAGGTCATTCCGCAGGAGGTCTGGCACAGCGCCAGCATCGGCATCGATTTGTGGCTGACCCTCATGGCGATGGGGGCCCGCCAAATCCTGGTGCTGTGCACGGACGACGATGCCCCGGCCTATGTGCAAGCCCTGCAAGAGCAAGCCGCACTCATACAGCAGTTGCTATCGGGCCTGGGGTACGAGGGGCGAGGCGTATCGGTTCTGAGGGCCCATGGCGGACTGGATTTGGAGGCCGAGATCAAGGCGGCTCTGTCTTTGGGCCCCGCCACCGAACTGCCTGTGGCCAGTTTGTCCTTCACCGGCGAAAAGCGCAGCCAGTTGGACCTGGCGCTGGCCCATTGGTTGGAGCACGCGCCGGCCTTGCGCCAGCCCGAGCCAGTGTCTGCGATCGAATTCATGGGGGCGGGCTCACCATGGGGCGCAGTGCAAGTGAAGGCCGATGCCTGTACCTTGTGCATGAGTTGCGTGGGTGCCTGTCCGGCCAGTGCCCTGCAAGACAATGCCGAGCGACCGCAACTGCGTTTCACAGAAAAAAATTGTGTGCAGTGTGGCATTTGCGTCAAGACCTGCCCGGAAAACGCCATCTCCCTGGTGCCGCGCTTGTGGCTGGGCCGCGAGCGCGGGCAACAAAGGCTATTGCACGAAAGCCCCCCTTATGCATGCATACGCTGTGGCAAGGCCTTTGGTACCCTGGGCGCGGTACAGGCCATGTTGCAGCGCCTGCAAGACCACCCCATGTTTCAAGGCGGCGCGCTGGAGCGCATCAAAATGTGCGGCGATTGCCGGGTCATAGATATCTACGGATCGAACGATGAACAAAAAATCCAGTGACCCGGGCAGTTCGGCCCTGGATGAAGAAACCGCGCGCGCTGAAATGTATGGCCTGCTGGCCATGTTGTACCTGTCTCCACCCTCGCCAGAGGTCTGGCAGGCCTTGCAGGTGGCGGTCACCGAGGCCCCGACGCCGGGGGCCTTTCTCGAGGAGCCCTGGCGACATTTGGTGGCCTGTTCTCGCGACCGCACGCTGGACGTTGTGACCCGAGAATTCGACGACCTGTTCGGCGGAGTCGGCAAACCCGACATTGATTTGTTCGGGTCTGTCTATCAGGTCGGCTTTCTGAACGAGCGCCCCCTGGCAGAGTTGCGCGCTGATCTCGCCGACATGGGGCTGCAAAGTCACCCCGATTCCGCCACAACCACCGAAGATCACATCGCTTACCTGTTCGAGGTCATGCGCTTTCTGATCGCTGGCGACGACATGGCCATCTGCCATTTGACCGGGCAAAAAACTTTTTTTGGCCGCCATCTGGAAGGCTGGATCGACTCATTGTGCAGCGCCATTGAAGAGCACCCCAAAGCCCGCTTTTATGCCGCCCTGGCCAAGCTGACCCGCGCCTTCATTTCGGTCGAGCGGCAAGCCTTTGATCTGCTCTAAGGGAATTTCCAATCCGGCCCAAATCGAAAGCTGACACCAGACTGACAACCCCATGCTAGGGCAAGCCCTGATCGGTAGGCCTGTCAGCCCGAGCATAGAAATGTTAATCTAGCGTTAATCTGTATGCATGATTGTGCATACCTTGTGAGATGCATTCATTCAAGATCGGTTTGGAGAAGATATGAGCTCAAATCAGAATCAAGCCTCGCGGCGTCGCTTTTTTGTGGGTGCTGGCGCTGCCGGTGCGGCGGCGGTAGTGGCCACCGTGGCCACTCAGGTGCCTTCGGCGCCTGCACAGGCGCAGGCCGAACCGCCCCCGCCCGAGCGCGGTGGCGGTTACAAAGTCAGTGAGCACATCCAGCGCTATTACCGGTCAGCCCGGGTCTGAAGGGATCACATATGTTGTTGACACGCAAATCTGAATCCACAGTGGTGGCTCCGGTTTCGGGCCTGGTGGGTCGCTTGCAACGCGGCCTGGCCCACGCCATGCCCACGGTAGATCGGCGCGGCTTTCTGCGCCGTTCTGGCCTGGGCCTGGGCGTCGGCCTGGCGGCCACCCAACTCACCTTGGTCCAAAAGGCCAAAGCGGCTGGGGGAGCCAACGCCACGGGGGCTGGAAAAATCGAGGTCAAGCGCACCGTCTGCACCCACTGCTCGGTGGGCTGTGCGATCGACGCCGTTGTTGAAAACGGGGTATGGGTTCGTCAGGAACCCGTATTTGATTCGCCCATCAACCTGGGCGCCCACTGTGCCAAGGGCGCGGCCATTCGCGAGCATGGCCACGGCGAGCATCGCCTGCGCTATCCGATGAAGCTGGTCAACGGCAAGTATCAGCGCATCTCCTGGGATGTGGCGTTGCAAGAGATCGCCGACAAAATGAACGAGTTGCGCAAGGCCAGCGGCCCTGACAGCGTCTACTTTGTCGGCTCGTCCAAGCACAACAATGAACAGGCCTATTTACTGCGCAAATTTGTCAGTTTCTGGGGTAGCAACAACTGTGACCACCAGGCCCGCATTTGCCACTCGACCACGGTGGCCGGCGTGGCCAACACTTGGGGTTATGGTGCCATGACCAATTCGTACAACGACATGCAAAACAGCAAGGTCGCCTTGTACATCGGCTCCAATGCGGCCGAAGCCCACCCGGTATCCATGCTGCACATGTTGCACGCCAAGGAAAACGGCTGCAAGATGATTGTGGTTGACCCGCGCTTCACCCGCACTGCGGCCAGGGCCGACGAGTATGTGCGCATCCGTTCGGGCACCGACATCCCCTTTCTGTTCGGTTTGGTCTATCACATCTTCAAAAACGGTTGGGAAGATAAGAAGTACATCAACGACAGGGTCTATGGCATGGATGCGGTCAAGGCCGACATCATGGCCAAATGGTCACCCGACAAAGTCGAGGAAGCCTGCGGCGTCAAAGAAGAGCAGATGGCCAAAGTGGCCAAGATGCTGGCCGATAGCCGCCCCGGCACCATCGTCTGGTGCATGGGCCAGACCCAGCACACCATAGGCAACGCCATGGTCCGGGCCTCTTGCATTTTGCAGCTCGCCCTGGGCAACGTCGGCAAGAGTGGCGGCGGCACCAATATCTTCCGTGGCCACGATAACGTTCAAGGGGCCACCGATGTGGGCCCCAACCCCGACTCATTGCCCGGCTACTATGGCTTGGCCGAAGGCTCCTGGAAACATTTCGCCAATACCTGGGGCGTGGACTTTGAATGGATCAAGGGCCGTTATGCCAGCCCGGGCATGATGACCAAGCCCGGCATCACCGTGTCGCGCTGGATCGACGGCGTGATGGAGAACAACGAACTGATTGATCAGGATTCCAACCTGCGCGGGGTGTTCTTCTGGGGCCATGCCCCGAACTCGCAGTCGCGTGGCCTCGAGATGAAGCGGGCCATGGACAAGCTCGATTTGCTGGTGGTGGTTGACCCCTATCCTTCGGCCACTGCGGCCATGGCCGCCATGCCCGGCAAGGCCGAAGACCTCAACCCCAAGCGCGCGGTCTATCTCTTGCCCGCCGCCACCCAATTTGAAACCAGCGGTTCATGCACGGCTTCGAACCGATCTTTGCAGTGGCGGGAAAAGGTCATTGAACCTCTGTGGGAGAGCCGCAGCGATCACATGATCATGTATCAGTTGGCTCAGAAGCTGGGATTTGACAAAGAGCTGGTCAAAAACTACAAGATGCAAAAGGTCAAAGGCATGGATGAGCCCATGCCTGAAGAGATCCTGCGCGAGATCAACCGTTGCGTCTGGACCATAGGCTATACCGGGCAAAGCCCCGAGCGCTTGAAGGCGCACATGCGCAATATGCACTTGTTTGACGTCAAGACCCTAAAGTCCAAGGGCGGCGTCGATAAAGAAACCGGTTATGACACCAGTGGCGACTATTTTGGTCTGCCCTGGCCGTGCTGGGGGACCCCCGAGCTTAAACACCCGGGCTCGCCCAACCTTTACGACACCTCCAAACACGTCATGGACGGTGGTGGCAACTTCCGCGCCAACTTTGGCGTTGAGCGCGAGGGCAAGAGCCTGCTTGCCGAAGATGG
>JBEAZY010000225.1:0-6037 GCA_041159205.1 Pseudomonadota bacterium | reverse complement strand
GAAACGGTGGGGGTGGTGGGCGAGTCGGGCAGCGGCAAAAGCACTTTGGCGCGCTGCCTGATCCGACTGCTCGAGCCGAGCCGCGGAGAGATCCATTGGGGTGACCAGCCGGTGGCCACTTTGAGCGAGCGGGCCCTGCGCCCCTTGCGTGACCGGGTGCAGGTGGTGTTTCAAGACCCCAATCGGTCCCTCAACCCCAGACGCACCGTGGGGCAATCCCTGATGGAGGGCGCCATGAATTTTGGCCTCTCGCGCGAACAGGCGATGGCCCGTGCGCACGAGATGTTGGGCAGGGTTCAATTGCCAGACAGCGCCATGCACCGATACCCCCATCAATTCAGCGGCGGCCAGCGCCAGCGCATCGCTTTGGCCCGGGCGCTGGTCTGCCACCCCCGGGTGCTGATTGCCGATGAGGCGGTCAGTGCGCTCGATGTCTCGGTGCAGGCGCAAATCCTGAGCCTGTTGCGCGACATCCAGCAGCAGTTGGGCCTGGGCCTGTTGTTCATCACCCATGACCTGCGGGTGGCCGCGCAATTGTGCGACCGTGTGATCGTGATGCATCAGGGGGAAATCGTCGAACAAGGGCTGACCGGCGCTTTGTATGCCCAGCCCCAACACCCGTATACACAACGCCTGTTTGCCTGCGCACCGGCCGGACTGGAGTTTGAGTGACCCGCATTCTGATCGCTGGCTATCAGCACGAAACCAACACCTTTGCCCCCAGCAAGGCCGATTGGGCCGCCTTTAACCGGGGTGACTCGTTCCCGGCTTTTGTGCGCGGACGCGCCATGCAAGACCAACTGACGGGGGTGAACATCCCGGTGGGCGGCTTCATCGATGAGGCACGGGCACGCGGCTGGCAGCTGATTCCCTCGGCCTGGGCCGGTGCCATTCCGTCGGCCCATGTCACTGAAGACGCTTTCGAGCGCATCAGCGCGGCCATCATCGAAGATGTGCGAGACGCGCTGGCGCATGGCGGGCTGGATGCCGTCTACCTCGACTTGCATGGGGCGGCAGTGGCCGAGCACAGCGATGATACGGAAGGCGAGTTGCTGGCGCGTGTGCGCGAATGCATAGGCCCGCACCGCCCCCTGGTCGCCAGCCTGGATTTACATGCCAATGTGACGCGGCGCATGCTGGCCCAGGCCGATGCACTGGTGTCTTACCGAACCTACCCGCATGTGGACATGGCCGCCACCGGCGCACTGGCGGCCCGGTTGTTGCAACGCCGTCAGGCCCTGGGCCGGCGCGAGGCGCTGCATGTGCAACGACTGCCATATCTGATTCCGCTCAATGCCATGTGTACCCTGATGGAGCCGGCGCGCACCATTTATCAAACCATGGTCGAGCTGGATCAAAGGCACGGCAGCATGCTGAGTTTTTGCATGGGCTTTCCGGCCGCCGATATCGAAGAATGCGGCCCTGTGTTGTGGGGCTACGGCCCCAGCGAGCAGGTGGCGCAGACCGCCACCGATGCCTTGCACCGTCTGGCCGCCCCGCCCGCGCAATGGCGGCAAGAGCTGTACCCGCCCGCCGAGGCGGTGGTCAAGGCGCTGGCCCTGGCGGCACAGTCGGCGCGCCCGGTGGTCGTGGCCGATACCCAAGACAACCCCGGCGCAGGCGGCGACAGCAACACCACGGGCATGTTGCACGCCCTGGTGCAACAAGGGGCCGGGCGGCGTTACCCGGGGCAGGTGGCCCTGGGCCTGTTGTATGACCCCGAAAGCGCGGCCCGGGCCTGCGCTGCCGGTGTCGGGGCCCAGATCGACCTGGCCTTGGGTCGCTCGGTGGCCACGCACACCGGTGACAGCGATCCGCCACTTCGAGGTCGCTACACCGTGCGGGCCGTCAGCGATGGCCGTTGCCTGCTCAAAGGCCCCATGATGGGCGGCTTGACGGTGCAGTTGGGGCACAGCGCCTGCCTGGAAATCGACGGCGTGCTGGTGGCTGTGACCAGCGGCAAAAAACAGATGCTGGACCGCGAGTTGTTCCGCATGGTGGGCATACAGCCCGAGGCCATGCGACTGATCGTGGTCAAAAGCTCGGTGCATTTCCGGGCCGATTTTGAGCCCCATGCCAGCCATGTGCTGGTGGCACAAGCCACCGGCCCGATGGCCGCCGACCCGGGCGAATTGCCCTGGCGACACCTCAGCCCCCACACCCGCACCCGCCCTTAGAAAGGAGGTCCGCCATGGACTTGACGCTTTGCACGGCCCAGGAGTTGCTCTCGATGTACCGCAGCGGGGCCACCTCGCCGGTTGAAGTGACGCACGCGGTGCTGGCCCGCATCGCGCGGCTCAACCCCAGTCTGCTGGCCTATTGTCTGGTCGATGAGGCGCAGGCCATGGCCTGTGCCCGAAATAGCGAAATGCGCTGGCAGGCCCACCGGCAACGCGGTGAACCCGTCGGCGCGCTGGAAGGCATTCCGGTGTCGGTCAAAGACCTGATCCTGACCAAGGGTTGGCCCACCCTGCGCGGCAGTCGGGCGGTGTCGCCCGACCAAGTCTGGGACATTGATGCCCCCGCCGTGGCGCGCATGCGCGAGGCCGGTGCGGTCTTGCTGGGCAAAACCACCACCCCTGAATTCGGATGCAAAGGCGAGACCAATTCGCCCTTGACCGGCTTCACGCGCAACCCCTGGCGACTCGATCGCACACCGGGCGGCTCATCGGGCGGGGCGGCGGCGGCAGTGGCCGCCGGTCTGGGGCCTTTGGCCATAGGCACCGATGGGGCCGGCAGCGTGCGCATTCCGGCGGCCTTTTGCGGCAATGTGGGCATGAAGCCCAGTTTTGGCCGGGTCCCGGCCTATCCGCTGTCCCCTTTCGGCTCGGTGGCGCACCTGGGGCCGCATGCCATGACGGTGAGCGACGCCGCTTTGATGTTGCAGGTGCTGAAACAGCCCGATGCGCGCGACTGGACCGCCCTGCCCCCGGACCCCAGCGACTACACCCTGGGCTTGCACAACGGGGTGCGCGGTCTGCGGGTGGCGTACTCGGCGACCTTGGGGTATGCGCGCCAGATTGACCCCGACATTGCCGCCGCCGTGGAGGGTGTGGCACGCACGCTGCAAGACCTGGGCGCAGTGGTCGAAGCCGTGGACCCGGGCTTTGAAGACCCGCTGGAGATCACCACCGGCCTTTGGTTTGCCGGTGCCTGGCAGGTCTGGCGCGCGCTCAGCCCGGCACAGCAAGAGGTGGCCGACCCGGATTTCCGGGCCCAGGCCCTGATGGGGGAAAAACTCGACGCCAGCGCCATCCACGCCCTGACCCAGCGCCGTGGCTTGCTGGGCTCGCACATGCGCCAATTCATGACCCGCTATGACCTGTTGCTGACCCCGAGCGTGGCCATACCCGCCTTTGAGGTGCGCCCGCCAGGCTCGGTCGATATGACCGACCGCGCCATGTTGGGCTGGACCCCGTTCAGCTACCCATTCAACCTGACCCAGCAACCGGCCATCACGGTGCCCTGCGGCCTGACGCGCGATGGTTTGCCCATGGGCATGCAATTGGTCGGCCCCATGTTTGGCGACGCTCTGGTGCTGCGCGCCGCCCGGGCCTATGAATCGACCCGCCCCACACTGCGCCCCACGCTGGGGGCATAATGCCAGCATGAGTTTTTTGGCACTGGATGTCGGCAACACGCGCCTGAAGTGGGGCCTGTACGATCGAGCCGAACCAGGCGCCGCGCTGCTGCAAAGCGGGGCGGTGTTTTTGGAGAACATCGATCAACTGGCCGAGCAGGAATGGAAACACCTGCCCCAGCCCGATCACATGATGGGCTGCGTGGTGGCGGGCGAAGCGATACGCCGCCGGGTGGAAGAGCAGATGGAAATCTGGGACATGCCGGCACGCTGGGTGGTGCCCGGCGCGTCTGAGGCCGGTGTCACCAACGGCTATGACCACCCCACCCGACTGGGTGCCGACCGCTGGGTGGCCATGATCGGGGCCTATGCCCGCATGCGCCACCTGTGCGAAGGCGGGGCGCCCAAACCCCTGGTGCTGGTGATGGTGGGCACGGCCGTGACGGTCGAGGCCGTCGACGAGCGCGGGCATTTTCTGGGTGGCTTGATTTTGCCAGGGCACGGCATCATGCTGCGTGCGCTTGAATCGGGCACCGCCGGGCTGCGTGTGCCCACGGGGGAAGTCAGGCCTTTTCCGACCAACACCAGCGATGCGCTGACCAGCGGCGGCACCTACGCCATCGCCGGCGCGGTGCAACGCATGGTGCAGCATGTGCGCCAGCATTGTGGCGTCGAGCCCATGACCATGATGACGGGCGGGGCCGGCTGGAAAATGCTGCCCAGCATGGGCTTGAGCGTCGATTTGGTCGAGTCGCTGATTTTTGACGGACTGCTGGTCATCGCGCACGAGCGCGGTCTGGGTCACTTCCCGGAATAAGGCCTCAGGCTTTCCGGGCGAACCACTTCTCGACCAGGCGCACCCACAGACTGCCGCCCAAAGGAATCAACTCGTCGTTGAAGTCGTAGCTGGGGTTGTGCAAAGTGCACGGGCCTGCGCCGTGCCCCATTTCGCGGTGCACGCCGTCGCCGTTGGCGATGAAGGCGTAGGCCCCCGGGCAGGCTTGCAACATATAGGCAAAGTCTTCCGCCCCCATGGTGGGCTCTTGCGGGCTGACGTTGTCGGCCCCCACCATCTCGGCCATCACCTGACGCATGAACTCGGCTTCGGCCTCGTGGTTCACGGTAGGCGGGTAATTGCGCACGAATTCAAACTCACAGGTCGCCCCCATGGCGGCACACACCCCCAGGCTGATTTCACGCATGCGCTGCTCGATCAGATCGAGCACTTCGATGGTGAAGGTGCGCACCGTGCCCTGCAACTCGCAACTGTCGGGCACCACGTTGGTGGCCTCGCCCGCGTGGATCATGGTGACCGAAATCACCCCGGCATCGACAGGTTTCTTGTTGCGGCTGATGATGGTCTGGAAGGCCTGCACCAGCTGAGCGGCAATGGGCACGGGGTCTATGCCATTGTGCGGCAAGGCGGCGTGGCTGCCTTTGCCCCGAATGGTGATGCGAAATTCGTTGCTCGAAGCCATGACCGGGCCCGAACTGACGGCAAACGAGCCCACTTTGGGGCCGGGCCAGTTGTGCATGCCGAACACCGCCTGCATGGGGAATTTCTCGAACAGGCCGTCTTTGATCATTTCGCGGGCACCGCCACCGCCCTCTTCGGCCGGCTGAAAAATCAGATAGACGGTGCCGTCAAAGTGCCGGTGCTTGGCCAGGTGTTGGGCAGCGGCCAGCAACATGGCCGTATGCCCGTCGTGGCCGCAGGCGTGCATCTTGCCCTGGTGGCGGCTGGCGTGGGCAAAGGTGTTGAATTCCTGCAAGGGCAAGGCGTCCATGTCGGCCCGCAGCCCGATGGCGCGGCCACTGTCACCCCCTTTGACGATGCCCACCACCCCGGTGGTGCCCAGGCCACGGTGTATGGGTATGCCCCATTCGGTCAATTTGGCCGCGACCAGATCGGCGGTGCGGTTTTCCTGAAAGCAAAGTTCGGGATGGGCGTGGATGTCACGCCGGATGGCCACGATTTGAGCCGCTTGGGTGACGATGGAATCGAGCAGGTTCATGGCACAGTCTCCTGTTTCAGAGGGTCAGTTTAACCCTTTTTCCATGACCGCATCCGGGCGGTTTCCCCTTTGGGGAAACCCTTAAGCAGGGCTTTTCTTGGTGCGGGTGAGATCGACCCCCAGCTGTCGAAGTTTGCGGTACAGATGGGTGCGCTCGAGGCCGGTTTTTTCGGCCACCCGGGTCATCGAGCCGTTTTCACGCGCCAAATGAAACTCAAAGTAGGCTTTTTCAAAGGCGTCGCGCGCTTCGCGCAAAGGCATCGTGAGGTCAAACAGCTGGCGGTCGGAGTTGGCTTCAGGGGCTGCGCTGCCGGCGGTCATGGCGAGCCCTGTCGGGGGGGCACCCAAAGCGGTGGTCGCCGGCGCAGGCTGGGTCATCGGCCCCGCGCCGGCGGCGGGCACGACAGGCCGGCGATTCAAGCCCTGCTCGACCGCCTTGAGC
>JBEAZY010000224.1:0-7251 GCA_041159205.1 Pseudomonadota bacterium | reverse complement strand
GCACCCATGGACAGGCCGACCACATGGGCGCGCTCCACATTCAGCGCATCGAGCACGCAGCGGATGTCTTCGCTGACCCGCCACTGCGAATAGTCGTCCGCAGATTCGGGCACGCTCGAGGGTAGATACCCCCGCGCGCTGTAGGCCACGCATCGGAAGCGGCGCGAGAAGTAGCGCATTTGGGGTTCCCAGCTTCGGTGGTCACCGGCAAATTCGTGCACAAACAACAGGGTGGGGCCCTGGCCGGCCTCCTCATAGTAAAGGCGTTGGTGGTCGTCGGTTTGAATGTAAGGCATCGCCGCATTATGGGCAGGTCGGCTGCGCTTGCCAACCCGGTTCTGCCCCCCTTTGCGCTTGATCCGGGCCAGCTACAGTTTTTTCTCGTGCTGCCGATACCCGATGTGAGCTGAGAAGGAATATGGGAATGTTGCGTTGTGAGTGCCGTGCCCGACTGGGGCGTGGCTGGCATTTTTGTGAGGCTTGCGGCCGACCTGTGACGGTGGCCGAGGCAAAGCCTGGGCCTGAACCCGCCAGTCCGGAGCGGCCAGAGGCCGTTCTGGGCCTGAGGGCTGTGACCGTGGTGGTCCCGGCCCAAGGCGCCAAGCTCGCCCATGATGCCGAGGCCGACACCGGCGTGGCCGGCACGAACCCTGCCAACCCTGCAAACACCATGGGTGCCGTGGCCGAAGGCATGTCCGGCGCTTCTGTGGCGCCAGTGCTGCATGCACCGGCATTGCGGATTGGCCGGTTTGATTGGCGTTTTCTGCTGGCCCCGGTGGCCGTGGGCACCCTTTTGGGGCTGTCTCTCGCTTGGCTCAGTCTTTGGACCCTCTTGGGGGGCATGGCCCTGGGCCTGGTTTGGGGGCTGCGGCGATATCTGGCGATCTCCAAAGCGCTGGGCGATTTTGAGCACGAATGGGTCTTTGACAAGGTGATCGCATATGGGGCTTGTGCCTTGGGTGCCAGGGCCTGGTGGCCCAGCGGCATTTTGTACCTGACCGACCAAACTCTGAAATTCCGTCCTTTCAATCACACCAACGAGCGCGAGGTCAGTCTGGACCCGTGCCGGCTGATGGGTTTTGATTTTCCTGAGGCATCCAGTTGGCCCGCCGATTGGCGGGCCTTTCTGGTCACGTCCACCTACGGGCCCGTGTTTGGCACCATGAAAGTCTTTGATCGGGTGGTTTGGGAACAAACCCTCAAAGAGGCCAAATTCCGGGCCCTGTCAGGCCAATCCAGCGAGTTGTCATGAATCAGCCTGTCCCTAAAAAAACGGCCAAGCCCAGTGCCAAACGCCAGACCAAGCCAAAGACTGGCCGCAAAACCGCTGCCCCCGTCCAGAAATCGGTGCCTCCGGCTAAAGAAGTGCGCCATTGCGGGGCCTGCGATGGGCAAGTGGCTTTGAAGGCGCGTTATTGCCGTCATTGCGGCCTCGCCCTGTCCCCCGATGTGCCCGGCAACCCGTTTCTGCCGCCCCCCCCCAAACCCTGGCGACCCAGTCGCATTCCCAGGCAGCGACCTCAAGTGGCCGCCCCCACGGCGCAGGCTCCCCTGGTCGCCAGCCCGCCCGAGCTTGCGCACACGCAAGCGCTTGCCCCGCAGCCCTCGCCGGCCGCCAGACCCAAGCCCGCTGCGGCTGCGCCTGCCAGGAAGCCGCAGGTTTGGGACCCCTTGCCCGAAGTGGAGCGTCGCATGGCCGAATTGGCGCAGTTACATGAAAAGATCAAGCCTCAGCTGGCCCGGGCCGAAATGCGTCGTCGTCGGGTGCCGATGCAGTGATCACTGCCGTGCTCAAGGCAGGGTAGGGTGTTGTTCGCGCAGTTCTCGTTTGAGGACTTTGCCGATCTCACTGCGTGGCAATGCGTCGATGAATACCAAAGAGGCCAGGCGCTGCACCTTGCCCACCCGCTCATTGACCCAGGTCCGCAAGGTTTCTTCGTCGATCACCTCGCCATGGTCATGGCGAACCACATACGCCACAGGGGTTTCGCCCCAGGCCCGTGAGCTGACCCCCACCACCGCACACTCGGCCACCACGGGGTGGCTGCGCAAGACGCTTTCGATGTCCACCGGGTACACATTGAAACCGCCGGTGATGATCATGTCTTTTTTGCGGTCACCCAGAATCAAAAAGCCGTCGTCGTCAAAGCGTCCGATGTCGCCGGTGCGTATGAAGCGTTTGCCATGGTCATCCAACCATTCCACCTCACGCGTCTTGTCCGGCAGCCGGTGGTAGCCTTTCATCATGGCCCCGGAATGGCCGACGACTTCGCCTGACTCGCCCGCCTGCACGGGTCGCCCCCGTTCGTCGATCAGCCGGATGTCGTGCCCTCGGGCGGGTTGGCCGACGGTGTGCAATTTGTCGGGGTGCAGGTGGCAATGCAGTTCGGTGCGGCCGCCGCCCTCGGTCATGCCATAGTACTCGGTCAGTCCGCCGGGCCAGCGGTTCAGGATGTCGCGCTTCAATTCGGCGCGAAACGGGGCGCTGGTGCAAAACTTGGCCTGAAAATGGCTGAGGTCATAGCGGTCAAAGTCGGCAAAGTCCATCAGGCGTTGGTATTGAACCGGCACCAGCATGGTGTGGGTGACCCGGTGCTGTTCGGCCAATTCAAGATAGCCACGCACATCGAATTTTTTCATCAGCACCACAGTCCCACCCAAGGCCAGGGTCGGGATCAGGCTGACCAGGGTGGTGTTGGAATACAGCGGGGTCGAATTCAGACACACCGTGTCAGGGCCATAGCCGTTGTCACGTGCCCTTTCGATCTGGGTCCAGCGCATGCCAAAGGGTTGCATGATGCCTTTGGGCACGCCGGTGGTGCCGGAGGAGTAAATCAGGTTGAATGGCCAGTCGGCTTGCGGCTCTACCGCCGAGGGCGAACGGTCGCCCGCCAACCAGTCGGACCATGGCCGACCCCGGTCCGAATTGTCCAGCGCGATCCGTGGCAGCCCGGCTTGGGGCGGCGGCAGTCGATTGACGGTGTCGGCATCGGTGAAGAGCAGTTTGGCCTGGGCGTTGTCGAGCATGGCCTGCAGGTGTTCGGCGGTACCCGATGGGGCCAAAGGCGCAACCACCACGCCGCATTGCACGCAGGCCATGAATGTCACCACATAGGCCAAGGACGTGCCGGCACAAATGGCGATCACATCGCCGGGCTGAAGACCGTCACGCTGCAGCGCGGCAGCCGCCTGGTTCTTCAAAGCCAGATAACTGGAGTGGCGCAGGCTCTCTGACCCCAGGATCAGGGTGGGCTTGTCTATCGGGTTCATTTCCCCATTATCGGTCCACAGGCGATAAACTCGGGCCATGAATAGGGTTCACGCGCCAGCCGAATGGGTAGATTCTCCGATGGCATTGCGGCGCCTTCTGGCCACGCTGATCATCATCGCATTGGGCAATGGGGCCATGTACGTGGTGTCGGTGGTATTGCCTGCCGTACAGAGCGAGTTCGGCGTCAGCCGGGGCGGGGCGGCCTTGCCCTATACGCTGTTGATGATCGGCTTTGGTACGGGCGGCATACTCATGGGCAAAGTGGCCGATCGTTACGGGGTTTGGCCACCTCTGGTTTTGGGCGGTGTGGCGACATGCCTGGGTTATGTGCTGGCGGCCCGTGCAGAGGGCATTTGGGCCTTCAGCCTGGCCCATGGTTTGATCCTGGGTTTGATGGGCAGTGCGGTGACTTTTGCGCCGCTCATGGCCGATACCGCCCAGTGGTGGAACCGTCGACGGGGCATGGCGGTGGCGGTTTGCGCCAGCGGCAACTATCTGGCCGGGGCGTTTTGGCCTCAGGTGGTTCAATGGGGGGTGGCCCACGCGGGCTGGCGAGACACCTACACCGCCCTGGGGGTGGTGTGCGGGGGCGGCATGCTCTTGTTGTCGCTGATGTTCAGGCTGCGCCCCCCCCTGGTATCTGCCGCCCCGTCTGCCACTGCTGCGATCCATGCCACCTCATGGGTCAGCGATGAACCCTTGGGGCTGCCCAGGTGGCGTGCCCTCGCGCTCTTGAGTGTGGCCGGGGTGGCCTGTTGCGTGGCCATGGCCATGCCCCAGGTCCACATCGTGGCTTACTGCACCGACCTTGGTTTTGGTCCGGCGCGCGGGGCCGAGATGTTGTCGCTGATGCTGGCTTGCGGCATCGTCAGCCGGTTGGTGTCCGGCCATATTTGCGACCGCATCGGGGGTTTGCGGACATTGTTGCTGGGCTCGGTATTGCAAGGCACGGCCTTGCTGTTTTTTTTACCCTTGGATGGCATGGCCGCCTTGTACCTGGCCTCGGCTTTGTTTGGTTTGTTCCAGGGCGGCATCGTCCCTTCTTACGCCATCATCGTGCGCGAGTACTTTCCACCCCATCGGGCCGGCGTGCAAACCGGCACCGTGATCATGGCGACTTTGGTCGGCATGGCCCTGGGTGGATGGATGTCGGGCGCCATTTTTGACTTGACGGGCAGTTACAAGGCGGCGTTCGTCAATGGCATCGCCTGGAACTTGCTCAATCTCTCCATCGCCTTTTATTTTTTCCGCCGTGCCCGCGCCCTGGGTCAGCTGCGCTAATGACTTCCCTGCAAGCTCAAGCGCCTATCAAGGCTTGCGTCATGCGCTCACAAAAACCGGCAAAGTGGGCCGAGTCCAGCCAACGCACCACCACCACCGCATCCAGCGCAGGCTCGATCCAGACATAGTTGCCACCGGCGCCGACCATGAACAAGGCCTGCTCACTGGTGCCCGGGAAATTGCTGCCTTGCGGGTTGAGCCAGGTCAACATGCCGTAAAACGGCGCCAAGGGGCAAGGTCGAGTCATGTCACGCACCCAGTCGGCGGGCAGGATTTGACGCGTCTGGCCCGCCGCATCCCAGCGACCGCCCTGCAGCAACAGCTGACCGACGCGGGCCTGATCGATGGTCGAGATCGACACACCCGCGCCCCAGTGGGTGCCGCCGGGCACAGATTGCACCCGTTGTGCGGGGCGTCCGTTTTGGGCTGGCCACTCGACCCAGGCCTGATCGTAGCCCCGCCAGGCAAAGCCTTCCCCTGCGCCCAACGGTTGCAGAATTTCGCGCTCAAACACCCGGGGCAGGGCTTCCTGAAACAAATGCAACAGGGCCAGCGAGAGTTGGTTGATGCGCACATCGTTGTATTCCCAATAGCTGCCCGGAGCTTGCAGGGGGCGTGCGCTGCCCTTCACTCCATCGACTTTTTTCGGGTCATGCGCCACATGGCGGTACCGGTCCACGGTGTCGGGCAGCCCCAGGCACTCGCCCTCCCATTCGCTGACTTGGGTTAGCAAATGGCGCCAGGTGATGGTGCGGTTGTGCGGATCGTCAAAACCGATGCCGGGCAACTGTGTCACCACGGGCCGGTCGGGGTCGGGCAGCAGGCCGTCGCGGCAGGCGACCCCGGCCAGCAAGGCCAGATAGGTTTTGGCGACGCTGAAGGTCAGGTCGGCCCGCTCGGGTGTGCCCCAGCGGCACACCTCACGCCCCTGTTGCAGCACCAGCCCGCTGACCCCGCCGCGCGCATGCACCGGCCCAAACAGGCGGTTATACGGTGGCGGGTCTTCGCGGTGCACGCCCCAGCGATCAGGTTCGGCGTGCGGGTCGCGCGTCCAGTCGACCTCGTGGGTCAGCGCATATTGAATGGCTTCGGCAAATGGAGCTTTGGGGTCTGGGGAGGAAAGCGGGTTCATCAGGGCTTCAGGCGGTGGCGACCGCATTGGTTTGCATGCCCAGGCGCAGGGCCTGGTTGACGCGCGGCATGACCTGGTGCGCCATCAGTTCCATGGAACGGCGACCCAAGGCCGGGTCGACCAGGTCCATGCCGGCATAGACGATTTCGCCAAAGTCGCCCACCTGTTCGCGCAAGGCCAGGATTTGGTCGACCACTTCGTTCACCGTGCCACAGATCACCAATTCGTCGAGCAGTCGATCCAGGGTGACATGGCGGTCGTCCTCTTCAGCGTGCTTTTTGAAAATGACGTGGCGTTTGGAAATCATCATCTTGGTCAGCATCTGGCGGTAATAGTAGCGGTAGGGGCTGTTGGCGTCTTGCCGGCCATAGCGTCGGGCGGTGGCGCTGTCATCGGCGACAAAAATGGTGCGGGCCACCCGCCAGTCGGTGTTGCGCGCGACCTGAGCGACCGATGCCTTGCCTTGTGCGTAGTTCTCCCAGTGACTGTTGAGCCAGTGAGGCAATAAAAAATTGGCCGACATGGGGTGAAAGTCTCTCTGGCCCATGGCGATCACGCCTTTCGAGTGGGGGGCCACCACAGTGCCCACGATTTCCGGCCAGGGTTGTTGGTAAGGCTTCATCAAAACGCCACGGCCGATTTCCGGGACCTGGGTGCGGCGTGTGCTGACCTGGAAGCGCTGATTGGGCGAGGTGATGTCGTATGGGGGCTGACCTTGCCAGATGGCCAGGATCACATCGATGGCTTCGGCAAAAATCTGGTTGCGGTCTTGGTCGAGTATGCCCAGAGCTTCCGCGTCCGAGGCCAAAGCGCCGGGTGAGATGCCGAAAATGAAACGGCCTTTGGCCAGGTGGTCAAACATGGCCGCCTGCGAGGCAATCAGTGTCGGGTGTGAATGCGACAGATTGGAGGTGCCGGAGCCGAGCTTGATCTGCCGGGTTTCGGGGATCAGGGTGGCCAAAAACATCAGGCTATTGGTCACGTTTTCAGCTTTATCGGTGAGGTGCTCGCCGACAAAAGCATCGTAAAAGCCCAGTTGATCGGCATAGATGATGGTCTGCCGATCTTCGTGCAAGGTTTCGGTGGTGTCGCGATCCAGCGGATGCAGCGGCATGGTGAAATAACCCAGTCTCATGGCATGGCTCCAATGTGTCCCCCCCTATTGTCCAACGATGTCACCGTTTTTTGTCTCTTGGTTTTCAATTGATCATTAAAAACTCAGGAATGCTCGGGAAAACCCGATGCCGTTTGGGCGTCAAAGCGGCTTCAATCACGGGTGTGAAACAAGCTCAAACGCAATGAAATGGAGTGAAAGGCATGAAATGGTCTAAGCATCTGATGGTTTGCATGGGGCTGATGGCAACCCTGGGGGGATGGGGCACCGCCCAGGCTCAGCCTGCGGGCTATCCCAACAAGCCGATACGCCTGATCGTGCCTGCGGGCAGCGGGGACAGTTGTGACATTTTGTCCCGGGTGATCGGCCCCAAATTGGGCGAACGTCTGGGTCAGGCCATTGTGGTGGACAACAAGCCCGGTTCTTCGGGGCAATTGGGCCTCACCCTCATCA
>JBEAZY010000223.1:0-2538 GCA_041159205.1 Pseudomonadota bacterium | reverse complement strand
TAAGCCCTTCCAAAAAGGTTGGGCGCCAACGGTCTTGGATGGCCCGGCACTCACAATCGCTTGCGGGTGCCGACCCACCATAGGGCACGGGCTTGCGCCCGCACCCCAATTCTTTATGCGGTCAGAGACTGCATGTCGACCCGCACGCCCACACCCATGGTGGAGGAGACGGCGAGTTTGCGCAGGTAAACACCCTTGGACGTGGCCGGTTTGGCCTTGTTCAGGGCATCGACCAAAGCGGCCAGGTTGCCCTGGAGCTTGTCGTTGTCAAACGAGCGGCGGCCTATGGTGGCGTGCACGATGCCGGCCTTGTCGACACGGAACTTCACCTGACCGGCCTTGGCGTTTTTGACGGCGCCAGCGACATCGGGGGTGACTGTGCCGACCTTGGGGTTGGGCATCAGGCCACGGGGACCCAGGATCTGGCCCAGGGTACCGACCACGCGCATGGCGTCGGGGGCGGCAATGACGACATCAAAAGGCATGTCACCGGCTTTGACGCGGGCGGCCAGGTCGTCCATGCCGACGATGTCGGCACCGGCGGCTTTGGCTTCATCGGCCTTGGCGCCCTGGGCGAACACGGCGACGCGGGCGGTTTTGCCGGTGCCGTTGGGCATGACCACGGCGCCACGCACCACCTGGTCGGATTTCTTGGCGTCGATGCCCAGTTGCACGGCCACGTCGATGGACTCATCGAACTTGGCGGTGGCGCATTCTTTGACGATGCCGATGGCATCGGCCAGGGGGTACAGCTTGTTGCTGTCGACTTTGCCTTGCAGGGCTTTTTGTTTCTTGGTCAGTTTGGCCATGATCAGACTCCTTCCACCGTGACGCCCATCGAGCGGGCGGAACCAGCGATGGTGCGAACCGCTGCATCGAGGTCGGCAGCGGTCATGTCCTTCATCTTGGTTTTGGCGATTTCTTCCAGCTGGGCGCGGGTGATCTTGCCCACCTTGTCGACGTGCGGCTTGGACGAACCCTTGTCGAGCTTGATGGCTTTCTTGATCAGGGTGGTCGCCGGGGGCGTCTTGATGATGAAGGTGAACGATTTGTCCGCGAATGCGGTGATCACCACGGGCAGGGGCAGGCCGGGCTCGACACCTTGGGTCTGGGCGTTGAACGCCTTACAGAATTCCATGATGTTGAGGCCGCGCTGACCGAGCGCCGGTCCGATCGGGGGCGAGGGGTTGGCCTTGCCTGCCGGAACTTGCAGCTTCACGAAGCCGACAATTTTCTTTGCCATGCAGTTTCTCCTTGCGGGTTCAAACGCCTTTGGAACTGGTTCCGCGGGCTCCCCGGGGTTAATGACCCTTTTTTATGTGCGCAGGTGCCGGGTCAGGGGGAGCACCTGCGCACAGTGATCAGGTCTTTTCGACCTGACCGAATTCGAGTTCGACCGGTGTGGCGCGACCAAAAATGGTGACCGACACGCGGACTTTGTTCTTTTCGTAGTTGACTTCTTCGACCGAGCCGTTGAAGTCGGTGAAGGGGCCTTCCTTGACGCGCACCAATTCGCCGACCATGAATTCGACTTTGTGGCGCGGTTTGTCTGAGCCCTCTTGCATTTGGCTCACGATCTTTTGCACGTCTTCTTCAGAGATCGGCACGGGGCGGTTTTTGGCGCCGCCGACAAAGCCGGTGACCTTGGAGGTGTGCTTGATCAGGTGCCAGGTGTCGTCGTCCATGACCATTTCGACCAGCACATAGCCGGGGAAGAAGCGGCGCTCGGTGGTGCGGCGCTGGCCGTTTTTCATCTCGACCACTTCTTCGGTAGGCACCAGGATGCGGCCAAATTTATCGGCCATGCCCGAGCGCGCGATGCGCTCGGTGATGTTGCGCTCGACGGCCTTTTCCATGCCCGAATAAGCATGCACCACGTACCAACGCAGGTCGGGGTTGGATGACGGGGCCAGCAGCGCAGAAGTGTTATCAGTATCGGTCATTATTTCTTCCAGCCCAAAATGAGGTCGTAGAACACCCATTCGAGTGATTTGTCGGTCAGCCACAGGAACAAGGCCATGATCACCACAAAGGCAAACACATAAGCGGTCATTTGCATGGACTCTTTGCGGGTCGGCCACACCACTTTTTGCACTTCGCGCCAGGCGTCACGCCCGAAAGCCACCAGCTGACGGCCATGGATGGAGACAAAAAACACCACCAAGGCAGCCACCAGGGCCGCCAACAGCACGCCCCACTGCACCCAGACACCCTGAGCGCCCAAGGCGTAGAAACCACCCAGTCCGGCCAGCACCAGGAGCACGGCCAGCGCCAGCTTGAACTTGTCAGCCGGGGTGGTCACATTTTCGATATCGGCGGCAGCCATGAACGATCAATTTCCTTGTCAAAATGCCCGCTTGTTTTAGGCGAGAAAGCCCGCCGGGTCGCGGCGGGCTGTTTTGTCACCAGTTTCTGCTGTTTTCAGAGCCTGGTGGCAGGGGCAGAGGGAATCGAACCCCCAACCTTCGGTTTTGGAGACCGACGCTCTGCCAATTGAGCTATACCCCTATGAAGCATTACTCCATGATCTTGGCAACC
>JBEAZY010000222.1:0-7840 GCA_041159205.1 Pseudomonadota bacterium | reverse complement strand
ACGACCCCAGCATCCCAGACGTTCGATTGGCCGATCAGGCCGCTGACCGCATAGCAGGTGGCCGTATGCCCATGTCGGCGAAGAATGGGCAAGGCATGATCAAAATTGTTTTGATATCCGTCGTCAAAAGTAATGCCCACCACCCTGCCCTGCTTGCGCCCCTCAAGATAAGGTTCCAGATCGCGCATGGACAAACCCTGATAACCCAGTGCACGCAACATGGCCATTTGCCAGGAAAAACTTCGGGGCGATACCACGAGTCCGCGCAATGGGGTTCCTCTGGGGGGAGGCTGGTCAATCTGGTGGTACATCAAAATGGGGATGGGCAAATGCATGAAACAACTCAGATGGATCGACCGTAGTGGTCCTCAAAACGCAAGATATCGTCTTCGCCCAAATAACCGCCCGATTGAACCTCGATGATCTCCAAGGGCAGGTGGCCAGGATTTTTCAGGCGATGCTTTTGACCCACCGGAATGAAGGTGGATTGGTTTTCAGTCAACAACAACACGGCATCACCATTGGTGATCTCTGCCGTACCTTTGACCACCACCCAGTGCTCGGCGCGGTGATGATGCATCTGCAGGCTCAGACTGGCGCCGGGCTTGACCATGATGCGCTTGACCTTGAAACGCGCTCCCTCGTCCACCTCCAGGTACCAGCCCCAGGGACGGTGCACCTTGCGGTGCAACTCGCCTTCTACGCGCCCATGTGTTTGCAATTGCCCGACGATGTCTTTCACCTGCTGACTGGATGATTTGTGGGTCACCAAAACAGCATCTGCAGTCTCGACGATCATCAAGTCTTGCACGCCCACAGCACACACCAATCGATGGTTGGCGTGCACCAAATTGCCTCGGCTATGAAGCAACATCACGTCACCGGCCTGTGCATTACCTTGCTCATCATGTGGCAAGGCTTTCCAGACCGCATCCCAAGCCCCTAAATCACTCCAACCGGCCTGCAGAGCCAGCATGCGCAAATCAAAGCCATGAGCGCCACATGGCTCCATCACAGCATAGTCTATAGATTCTGAAGGGACGCTTTGAAACAACCCGTTGGCGGGACGAACGAATTGGTGGTCCTGGCTGCGTTGCTGCCAAGCGGCCTGGGTGGCTTGCAAGATGTCTGGGCGACATGCCTCCAGAGCTTTCAGCCAAACCGAAGCCTTCAAGACAAAAAGTCCCGAATTCCAGAAATAACGCCCATCAGCCAGATAACTCTGTGCCGTAGCCAGATCGGGTTTTTCCACAAAGCGAAGCACCGGGCTGGGCACAGATTGGGCAACACCAGCTGCTTGAATGTATCCGTAACCCGTTTCGGGCCGATCTGGCGGCACGCCAAAAATCACAATCGCACCTTGCTCGGCGTGCTCAGCGGCCAATCGTGCCACTCGAACGAACTCTTGGGTATCGCTCACCACTTGATCCGCTGGACTGACCACCAACACCGGATCTGCACCTTGCTCCAAGGCGGCCAAAGCGGCCAAAGTCAAGGCCGGGGCGGTATTGCGGGCACAGGGCTCCAGCAAAAATGTGACCGGCGCATCGCTGGTTTCACGCCATTGCTCGGAGGCAAGAAACCGATGCTCTTCGCTGGTGACGATCCAACTGTCCCCCAAGCGTACAGTGGATGCAGCCAAGGCCGCCATCCGCTGACAGGTTTCTTGATAAAGGCTCTGAGCCCCAGTCAAACACAAAAACTGCTTGGGAAATCCAGATCGCGACAGCGGCCATAAACGACTGCCCGAGCCGCCGCACAAAATCACCGGAACGATGTAGGTCATGATGTGAAGATTTTTTCGTATTTTAAAGCCGCATCGGCCCAGGACCTGTGACGGGCTTCTTCGAGTCCACCCGACATCAGAGACTGGCGCAACGACTTGTTGCCCAAGACCTCTCGCACGGCATCGGCGATCCCAAGTGCATCTTTGGGGCTAGACAGCAACCAAGCCTGCTTCAGATGGGTCAGATCGGCGGACATGCCGCAATATGGGGCAGGACTGACGATCACGGGCAAACCCATGGCCATCGCCTCGAGCACGACCATTCCAAAACTGTCTTCTAGGGTCGGATGCACCAACAGGTCAGCCGCCGCCATCAGTCGATGCACATCGTGTCTGGGCCCCAAAAACTGAATCCGATTGGACAGGCCCTTCTGAGCGACTTTGGCCGTATAAGTGGCCTGTTGGCTGGCCCGCCCAACCACGGCCAATCGAAAGCTCGATGGCAATTCGACCATGGCCTCCAGCAGGGTGTCTAATCCTTTGCGCTGGTAATCATTGGCGACAAACAACAGCCAAGACTCATTCACGTTCCAGGCCAGCGCTTGACGACTGCCCCCTCTGTCCATGGGCGCAACAGGGCATTGAACGCCCGGAGGGATCACATGGCTGATCGACTCTATGCCTGGATAAAAAGGCAAAAAATCA
The DNA here is from genome assembly GCA_041159205.1 of Pseudomonadota bacterium. GTDB lineage: Bacteria > Pseudomonadota > Gammaproteobacteria > Burkholderiales > Burkholderiaceae_C > Limnohabitans. The sequence goes on along the minus strand of JBEAZY010000222.1, from coordinate 5,409 downwards.
CTCATCAACTGAGGCGAGGCAAAAACCAGACGACGCCCGTCAATGACTTTCATTCGGGCGGACTCCAACCACGCATAAGTCATCCTCCTCGGACTGGTCAGCACCGACAAAGCGCGCAAGATCAAGCGCCAACCCTTGCGCTGCCCCCAAATGCCACGGGCCACGGGCTGTACATGCAAGGTCTGAACCTGACCGTGAAACACATGCTCGTGGCTGTGCACCACATCGTAGCCATGTCGGGTTTGCCACCAAGTCGCCAGTGCATAGTAAATTTGATTGATCCAACGTGGCCTGCGACAGGGCCTCTTGACCAGGTGATAAATGGCACCAGAGACAGGTTCGTCCGTTTCCTGACAGAACACATGGATTTCGTGGTGCCGGGCCAACTCTTGAGCCACGGAAATGGCATAGCTTTCAGCACCCCCTGCCATGCGGGAAAAATTCCGGGTCAACAGGGCGATGCGCATCAGCCGTCTCGCCTTTCAAATGAGCACGACATCGTACTCATCCTGGTGCATGACAGGTTCGGACACCAAAGCAATGGGTTTGCCGATGAAATCACTCAGGCCAGCGAGGTGCTGGCTTTCTTCGTCAGAGAGCCAATCGATGACCTTGGGGTGGGCCAAAACCCGAAACTCACGTGGACTGAATTGACGTGCTTCGCGCAGAATTTCCCGCAAAATGTCGTAGGCCACTGTTCTGGGTGTTTTGACATGCCCCTTGCCCTGGCAGGCCGCACAAGGCTCGCACAACATGTGCGCCAGTGATTCACGGGTTCTTTTGCGTGTCATCTCAACCAAACCCAAACCTGAGAACTGACTGACCATGGTTTTGACACGATCGCGGGCCAGATGCTTGCCCAACTCTGCCAACACAGCCGAGCGATGATCGTTGTGCTGCATGTCAATGAAATCGATCACGATGATGCCGCCCAGATTGCGCAATCGCAATTGACGCGCAATGGCACCCGCCGCTTCCAGATTGGTTTTGAAAACCGTTTCCTCAAAATTTCTGGCCCCGACATACCCCCCGGTATTGACGTCGACCGTGGTCAGGGCTTCGGTCTGATCGATGATCAGGTAGCCACCTGATTTCAAATCGACCCGGCGTCCAAGGGCTCTCGCCACTTCGTCGTCAATATGGTAGAGGTCGAAAATGGGGCGTTCGCCTTTGTAGTGTTGCAAGCGGTTGACGGCACCGGGCATGAACTCCTGGCCAAAAGAGCGCAACACATGAAATTGTTCTTGGGAGTCGATGCGTATGCTTTGTGTGCCCTCTCCCACCAGGTCACGCAAAACCCTCTGTGTGAGGTTCAGGTCCTGGTGCAAGAGGGATTTGGGAGGCATCTGCATGGACAACGACAGGATGCGAGACCAGGTTTTCCGCAAATAAGCGATGTCATCGGCCAATGTGCTGTCGCTGGCGTCTTCCGCATTGGTGCGCAGTATGAAGCCCCCCGTCGAAGATTCACCATGGACTTTGGCCAAGGCCAACAAACGCTGGCGCAAGGCATCGCGCTGTTCAGCGGGGATTTTTTGCGAAATGCCGATGTGCTCGTCTTGCGGCAAAAAAACCAGCAAGCGCCCGGCAATGCTGATCTGGGTGGAAAGCCGGGCGCCTTTGCTGCCCATGGGGTCTTTGATGACCTGAACCATCAGGGCTTGCCCTTCAAAAACCTGTTTCTCAATCGGCACTGGTGTGGCGTCGCGCTGTCCCCCTTCTGCGTGACGTTGCAACATCGGCCCCACCAGATCAGCCACATGCAAAAAAGCGGCCCGCTCCAGGCCGATGTCCACAAAAGCCGATTGCATGCCCGGCAGAACGCGCGTCACTTTGCCCAGATAAACATTGCCGACCAAACCGCGCTCGAGGGTGCGCTCGACATGAAGTTCTTGCACGGCGCCATGTTCGACCACGGCCACGCGGGTTTCTTGGGGGGACCAGTTGATCAGGATGTCTTGCATGGATATTGATTAAAACCCATGACAGTTTAACCAGTTTGTGCGAAAAATCGGGGAAAATACGAACAAAGGAAACCGCAAGGGCATGAAAATCCTCGTTACCGGCGCAGCCGGGTTCATCGGCATGCACACCAGCCTGGCCTTGTTAAGCCAAGGGCATCAGGTGATCGGCATTGACAACCTGAACGATTACTACAGCCCCGCCTTGAAAAGGGACAGGCTGGCGCAGCTTCAAAGCCAGCCCGGTTTTGAATTCCAGACCCTGGATATTTCTGATGGCACGGCCCTGATGGCCCTGATGAGTGCACATGGCTTCGATCAGGTCGTCCACCTGGCCGCACAGGCCGGTGTGCGTTATTCGCTGACCCATCCGCAGGCCTATATTCAGTCCAACCTCGTTGGATTCGCCAACATCCTAGAGGCCTGCCGGGCCCATCCCCCCCAACATTTGGTTTATGCCTCCAGCTCCAGCGTGTATGGCCGCAACGAAAAATTGCCGTATCAGGAAAGTGACCCCGTCGATCAGCCGGTGAGCCTGTATGCGGCGACCAAGAAATCGAACGAACTGATGGCTTATACCTACAGCCATCTATATGGTCTGCCATCGACAGGGTTGCGTTTCTTCACGGTTTACGGCCCTTGGGGGCGCCCGGACATGTCGCCCTGGCTGTTCTTGCGCGCCATTTTGGCCGGTGAACCGATCAAGGTCTTTAACCACGGCCAGATGCAAAGGGACTTCACCTACATTGACGACATTGTGCGCGGTGTGACCGAGGTCCTCAAACGACCGCCCACCCCGGGCCCCAATGGTGAAGCGGCCCAGCGGATTTTGAACATAGGCAATCACCAACCGGTGGGCTTGCTCGACTACATTGCCACGCTGGAGCAATGTGCCCAAAAACCCGCCATCCTTGACATGAAACCCATGCAGCCGGGTGATGTGCTGGCCACATATGCCGACACCACGGCCATCCATCGACTGACGGGTTTCAAGCCGGACACCCCATTGGAAGAGGGCTTGAGCCATTTCGTGCGGTGGTTCCGGCTCTACCATGAGCCGGTCGGTCATTAAACTGTCTTTTGAATGGGGCATGCTCGTCATATGAAAATCGCTGTCGCAGGGTTGGGCTACGTGGGCTTATCCAACGCCGTATTGCTGGCCCAGCATCATCAGGTGGTGGTGGTCGATGTGCTGGCAACGCGCGTCGAGCAAATCAGGCAGCGCATCTCGCCCGTTGTGGATGCCGACATTTCGCGCTACCTGAAGGAGGAAAACCTTCATCTGGAAGCCACCACCGATGCCAAGGCGGCGTTTGCCGGTGCCGATTACATTCTGATCGCCACCCCGACCGATTACGACCCTCAGACCAATTATTTCAATACACGCTCGGTCGAGTCGGTGATCGCTCAGGCGTTGACCATCAACCCGAACGCGGTGTTGGTCATCAAGTCGACCGTGCCCGTGGGCTATACGGCCCAGATGCGCGCCCGATTCAACACACAGCAATTGATCTTCAGCCCGGAATTTTTGCGCGAAGGCAAAGCCCTGCATGACAACTTGCATCCCAGTCGCATCGTGGTCGGCGAGCGCAGCGAGCGGGCCCGGCAATTTGCGGCCATGCTTGCGCAAGGCGCCATCAAGACCGACATCCCTACCCTTTTGACGGACAGCACCGAAGCAGAGGCGATCAAACTGTTTGCCAACACTTATTTGGCCATGCGGGTGGCTTTTTTCAACGAACTCGACTCTTACGCCGCCAGCCACGGCCTGGACACCCGACAAATCATCGACGGGGTATGCCTGGACCCCCGCATCGGCAACCATTACAACAACCCCAGTTTTGGTTATGGCGGGTATTGCCTGCCCAAAGACACCAAACAGTTGCTGGCCAATTATGACCAGGTGCCGCAATCTCTGATTGGCGCCATCGTCACTGCCAACAGCACCCGCAAAGATTTTGTGGCCCAGGATATCCTGAGCCGTCACCCACGGTCCGTGGGCATCTATCGTCTGGTGATGAAGTCCGGGTCTGACAATTGGCGGGCCAGCAGCATTCAGGGAATCATGAAACGGATCAAAGCCAAAGGGATTCCTGTCGTGGTCTTTGAGCCGGCGCTGAACGAGCCTGAGTTTTTCAACTCACCCGTCACCCACGATCTGGCCGCCTTCAAAAGCGAGGTTGATCTGATCATTGCCAACCGCTACACCCCTGAGCTGGAAGACGTCAGGGGCAAGGTCTATACCCGGGACTTATTTGGGCAAGACTGATCCTGTAAGGCAGGCTGCCCCCCGGCGGCATTGTGCGCCCCCCAGGCCAGGCGAACGATGCGCTCGATGAGTTGGGCCGTCTCGTACAAGGGCAAGCCCATGATGCCGCTGTAACTGCCCCGCAGGCTGACGATGCGAGTGGCGGCCAAGCCCTGAATGGCATAGGCACCGGCTTTGCCCATGGGCTCGCCCGAGGCCACATACTGCTTGATCCAGGATTGGGTGAGGTGATCAAACCGAACCACAGACTCTGAGCACGCCATTTGAAAGCTTCCGGGAATGCCCACCGCCACGACGGTGTAGACGCGATGTGCCCTGCCGGACAGGGCCGAGAGCATCTCCCGGGCTTGTGCCGGGTCTGCCGGTTTGCCCATGATGCGACGCCCCAAAGCCACTGTGGTGTCGGCGCACAGTACAGGGGCTACGGGCAGATTGCGGCGCTTCAAACGCCGGATGGCGGCATTCCATTTGAGCTGGGTGACTCTTTGAACATAGGTCTTGGGGCTCTCGCCGGGCAGTGCCTCTTCCAGGGCCTCGACATCTTCATCCGGGTCGGGCCACAAGGTCTCGTGCCTGACCCCGATTTGTTGCAACAACTGACTGCGACGCGGGCTTTGTGAAGCCAGATAGAGGAAATCGCTTTTCATTCTCTGTGGTAGGGATGGTGCGCCAGCACCGACCATGCGCGATAAAGTTGCTCGACCAATACCACCCGAACCATGGCGTGTGGCAAAGTCAGGTCAGACAGGCGGATGCGCTCATGCGCCTGTTGCCTCAATTCAGGGTCCAGGCCGTCGGGCCCGCCGATGATCAAAGCCACCTCTTGCCCCAAACCCTGCCAGTGGCGCAGCCTTTGTGCCAGATCCAGGGTTCGCAGGCGATCTCCGCGCTCATCGAGCACGACCCGATAGGTGTCTTTGCTCAGGCTGGCCTCGATGCGTTCGCGCTCGGCCCGCATGAGTGCCTCGGGATTGAGCTGCCCCCGGGGTTGGGCCTTGAGTGTTTTTAGATGAAGCTTGATCTCGGGTGGAAATCGTTTGGCATAGTCGGCCCAGGCGGTTTGCGCCCAATCAGGCACTTTTTGCCCGATCGCCACCACAGTCAGTTTCATGCCTTGGGGGCAGGCTTTTTGCGCGCAACGGACTGGGACGAAGCCGTCGATGCAGAAGATTTCTTGGC
>JBEAZY010000221.1:0-2800 GCA_041159205.1 Pseudomonadota bacterium | reverse complement strand
GCAGCAAAGGACACCCGGATGAACATGCAAGATTGGCGCGCCCAAGCCTGGCTATTGCCTTGGGTGGGCATGATCGCGGTCTACGCGGCCATGGGTTGGCTTGACCCGGCCCACTGGTTGGGCAGCGGCTTGCCGGCCCCGGCGGCATCGCCTGTGGCCAGACCGGCCGCCCCGGCCCGGGGCCAAGCGGCCCGCGCCGCAGTGCCACCGGGGCCTGCGCCTTGGCCCGATGAACCGGCCTTGCGCCGTTTGCTGACCTGGCATGGGCTCACCCCCATGGGCCTGACTTTGGGGCCGCAAAGGGGGCGACAAAGCGAAGTTCGTCTGGCCTTGCGCGCCTCAGGCCGGATGGGCGACGGTTTGGCCATGTTCGAGTCATTGGCCTTCGATTGGCCCCAGATGGTGCCGGAATCGCTCACCCTGCAAGCCGACTCGCCCGGGCTATGGCGCTTTGAATGGCGGGGCACATGGCGCCCGCTGGAGGCACCGCACACCTTGCCTGCCCGCCCCAAGGCCGACCCGGAACTCAAGATCTTGGGGGCCGCCCGGGTGCTCGATGGTGGGTGGTTGTTGGCCCAACTCAGGCAGCAGCATGCGGGCGGCACCCGGGCGCGGCAATGGCTGTCCTGGGTTCATCCCGAGCAACTGCAGTTATGGGCGGTGGCCCACGACCCTGCGCCGCAGGCCTGGGTGGGCTGGCAGCAGCATGTGCTGGTGTTGCGTGTGGGCGACCGCATCGGGCCCGAACAGACCCGGGTCAGCGCCATAGGGCGCGAAGAGTTGCGCCTGTCACAGCCCGGACGCGAGTGGCGGCTGCGACCGCAGTCCACGGCCGGCTGGCCGGAGTGGGGCGCGCCATGAGGGCGGTTTGCCTGGCGCTGGGGTGCTGGGTTTGCGCCTGGTCCACCGGCTGGGCCCAGAAGGCTCCGTTTGACATCGATTTTCATGCCATCGATACCGCCAGCGCGCTGCGGGTGCTGGCACGGCAGTCGGGCCTGAATCTGGTGGTCACCGAGGGGGTCAAGGGCAGCGTCAGCCTGCAATTGCGACAAACCGATGGGCTGAGCGCCATGCGGGCCGTGGCCAGGGCGCGAGGCCTGGTGTTGAACCAACAAGACACCTTGTGGTGGGTCGGTACCCCGACAGAGTGGTTGGCGCTGGAAAAAGGCCTGCAGGAAGTTCGCACTCTGCAACTGGCGCATCAGGACCTGATCTTGCGCAGCCACCGGTTGCACCATGCCCGAGCCACCGAATGGCTCGATCACCTCTTGGGGCGCGCCGTCAGCGACGCCGGGGCCCGATCAACCGCCTCGGCCGGCACCGGGGCTCACGCCGGGGGCAGCTCTTCGCGCTGGCTCAGTGCGCGCGGGCAAGCCATGGCCGATGCCCGCACCAACCACTTGGTGGTGTTGGACACCCTTGAGGTGCAAGACCGCATCGCCCAGTGGGTGGCGCAACTCGATGTGCCCCAAAGGCAGGTGCAGATCGAGGCCCGCATCGTGGAAGCCAACGAAGGCTTCGCCCAGTCGCTTGGGACCCGGTTGCAATGGTCGGGGGTCACTTTCGACGGCCCGGCGGTCTCGCTGTCGGGGGGCACTCCCGGACGGGTCGCGCTCTCGCTTCTGGGGCCGGGGCAGACGGGCCGGGTATGGGCCGAAATATCCGCCTTGCAAGAGCGCGGGCAGGGCAAACTGGTCGCCACCCCCAGCCTGATCACCGCCGACCAGACCCGGGCGGTCATCGAACAGGGCACTGAATTGCCTTATCAGGTCGGCTCTGCCGCCAGCAACAGCCACACGGTCGCGTTTCGCAAGGCCGAGTTGCGCCTCGATGTCTGGCCGCAAATCACCCCGCACGGAGAAATCCACCTCGACCTGGACGTGCGCCGCGACAGCGTGGGCGAATTGACCGGCAATGGCTACGCCATCGACACCAAGCGCTTGCAAACCCAGGTGCGGGTGCCCGACGGGGGCACCCTGGTGATCGGCGGCATTTACATCGACGACCAAAACCGCACGCAGCACCAATGGCCCTGGCTGTCCGAGACCAGCTGGCTGGGCCGATTTTTCAGAACCCGGCAACAGCGCGACCAACGCCATGAGCTTCTCATCTTCATCACGCCTAAAATGTTGCCTAATGAGTCGGCCCGGCAAGTGGCCCCACAGCCCCTGCCCACCGACCCGCCGGATTAAATCTGTCGAAAGGACACCCCTTGTTGGCTCTGGTTGGTTTGCCTGGAAGTGGCAAGTCCACGGTCGGGCGCCAGTTGGCGCGCCGGCTGGGCTTGCCTTTCATCGATGCCGATCAGGTCATCGAGTCTCGCCTGGGCTGCTCGATCCGTGAATTTTTCGAGCGCGAAGGGGAAGAACGGTTCCGCGACCTCGAGTCTGAAGCCCTCGATCAGTTGACCCGCCAACACCCTGGCGTGCTATCGACCGGGGGCGGGGTGGTCTTGCGGCCCCTGAACCGGCAGATATTGCGCGAACGCACGACGGTTTTTTATTTGCGCACCACCCCGGAAGAAATTTACCGCCGCTTGCGCCACGACAAGGTGCGCCCTTTGTTGCAGGTCAGCGACCCCCTGGCCCGTCTGCGCGACCTCTTTGATCAGCGCGACCCTTTGTACCGCGAGGTGGCTCACCACGTCGTCGATTCGCCCCGTCCCACGATCTCTGCCCTGGTTCAGCACATCCTGCGTTGCGCTTCACAAACCCACTGAATAGTCATGCAAACCCTCACCATCGACCTAGGCGATCGCAGCTATCCCATCCTCATCGGCGAGGGCCTGCTGCGTCAACCC
>JBEAZY010000220.1:0-9740 GCA_041159205.1 Pseudomonadota bacterium | reverse complement strand
TGCGCCACTCACCGTTCTGTAAGCCAAAGCCCATGGCCTGCGACCAGCAGCCTTGTTGCAAGACCCGCTTCAAACTTTCTTGCTCGGCATGAAACACCACCCGACCCTGGCTGGGGATGGTGCGCACCAAATGATGGAACTGCCGTTCGATCGCGGCCAAATCGTCAAAGATGTCCGCATGGTCGAATTCCAGGTTATTCAATATGGCCGTGCGTGGTCGGTAATGCACGAATTTGCTTCGTTTGTCGAAAAAAGCGGTGTCGTACTCATCGGCCTCGATCACGAATGGGGCACTGGCTTGCCGCGACGTCGCCCCCAAACGGGCCGAGGTGCCGAAATTCAATGGCACCCCTCCGACCAAAAAGCCCGGTTCCCGTCCACAGGCCTCTAAAACCCAAGCCAACATGGATGTGGTGGTGGTTTTGCCATGGGTGCCGGCCACCGCCAGCACATGGCTGGCCAGCCCGGGGCGTCTCAAAATATGCTCGCCCAACCATTGCGGGCCACTGGTGTAGGCCGCGCCTGCGTCAAGTATGGCCTCCATCAACGGATACCTGGCGGCGCCTTGCGGGGTGCGGGCCCTGGACACCACATTGCCCACCACAAAACAGTCGGGCGCCAATTTCAACTGGTCGGCGTCGTACCCCTCGATCAATTCAATGCCCAGGTCGCGCAATTGATCGCTCATGGGCGGGTACACCCCGCTGTCGCAACCGGTCACCCGGTGGCCCGCTTCCCGCGCCAATGCGGCCAATCCGCCCATGAAGGTGCCGCAAATGCCCAAAATATGTATATGCATACGGTGATTCTATGGAAGTCCTGCAAGCGCTAAGATCGGCGCATGTCAGATGCGTCCGCCGAAATCGCCGCCGCCGCCGCCCGCTGGGTGGTCGAGGAGGGCATGGAGTATGGCCCGGCCAAACGCCGGGCCGCACGCGAATTGGGTTTGGGCCCCCGGGCCCGCCTGCCCGACAACCTGCAAGTTGAGCAAAGCGTGCGCGAGTACCTGGACCTGTTCGCCACCGAAACCCAGCCGGCCGAACTGAGGGCTTTGCGCGAATTGGCCGCCCAGTGGATGCACCGGCTGGCCAGCCATCGCCCGCACCTGACCGGGGCCGTCTGGCGGGGCACCGCCACCCGGCTCAACGACATACACCTGCAACTGTTTTGTGACGACCCGAAGTCGGCCGAAATTGACCTCATCAACCAGGGGCTTGATTACCGGGTCGGTGCCACTCATGGGTTTAAAGGAGAATCGGTGGATGTGCTCAGCCTGAGCGTGCCCTGTGCAGCCCTGTCTGAACACATCGGCCTGCACCTCACTGTGCTCGACCACGACGATTTGCGTGGCGCCCTGCAAGCAGATGCCGTGGGCTTGACGGCCAGAGGCGACTTGAAGGCGCTGACGCAATTACTCGAAAATTCGTGACGATGGAATCAAAATGGAAGTCAATGAACACCGTTACGCACCAAATCGACGCAAAGCCATGGTTTTGACCGGGGCCACGGCCCTCTTGTCCGGGCTGGGACTTTCGCATTGGATGAAACAGCGCGAACGACTTTCGCCGCAAGCCGAGCAGTCGCTTTGGGGGGCCAGCCTGGAATTGACCGATGGACAGAACCTGAACCTCTCCGAATGGCGCGGCCAAGCCCTGGTGGTGAATTTCTGGGCCACCTGGTGCCCGCCTTGCGTCGAAGAAATGCCTCTACTTGACGTCTTCTATCGCCAAAATCAGTCAAAAGGCTGGAAAATGCTGGGAATCGGCATCGATCAGCCTTCTCAAATCAAACGCTTTCTCGACCAGCGCCCCGTCGCCTACCCGGTGGCCCTGGGCGGCCTGAACGGCATGCAATTGGGTGAAAACCTGGGTAATTCCAGTGGTTCACTGCCTTTCACGGTGGTGCTGGCCGCCGACGGGCGGTTGATGATGCGCAAATTGGGTAAATTATCGGCAAATGACATAGAAAAGTGGGCAGCTTAATGCTGTTTTGGTGTAAATTAGCCGCATGGACCTTAGAAAACTCAAAACCCTGATCGATCTGGTGTCGGAGTCCAATGTCTCCGAACTGGAAATCACCGAAGCCGAAGGCAAAGTGCGCATCGTCAAAGCCAGCGGCGTGCCGCCTGTGGTACTGGCCGCCCCTGCTGTGGCTGCGGCCCCGGTCGCGCCGGTGGCCCCCATCCCCCAAGCAACCCCTGCCGCGGTGCCGACCGCCGAGGCGGCGGCCGAGGCCGCCCCTGCCGGACACCAGGTCAAGTCACCCATGGTGGGCACCTTCTACCGGGCCGCCAGCCCCGGGGCCAAGGCCTTTGTCGAAGTGGGCACCGTGGTCAAACAAGGCGACCCCGTGTGCATCATTGAGGCCATGAAGATACTCAATGAGATCGAAGCCGACCAAAGTGGCACCATCACCCGAATTCTGGCCGAAAACGGTCAAGCGGTGGAATACGGTCAAGCCCTGTTCGTGATCGAGTGAACAGGTCGACCCCATGTTCAAAAAAATCCTGATAGCCAACCGGGGCGAAATCGCCCTGCGCATCCAGCGCGCCTGCCGCGAGCTGGGCGTGAAAGCGGTGGTGGTCTATTCTGAAGCTGATCGCGAGGCCAAATATGTCAAATTGGCCGAAGAGGCCGTCTGCATCGGCCCCGCCCCCTCGCCCCAAAGTTACCTCAGCATGCCGGCCATCATCTCGGCGGCCGAAGTCACCGACGCCGAGGCCATCCACCCCGGGTACGGCTTCTTAAGCGAGAACGCCGACTTTGCCGAGCGGGTCGAGAAAAGCGGTTTTCAGTTCATCGGTCCAACCCCCGAGTCGATCCGCATCATGGGCGACAAGGTCTCGGCCAAGCAGTCGATGATCAAGGCGGGGGTCCCCTGCGTGCCGGGCTCTGAGGGCGCCCTGCCCGACGACCCGGCCGCGATCCGTCGCATCGCCAAGCAAATCGGCTACCCGGTCATCATCAAGGCGGCGGGCGGCGGCGGCGGGCGTGGCATGCGGGTGGTCCACACCGAGGCGGCCCTCATCCATGCGGTGCAGACCACGCAAGCCGAAGCTCAGGCGGCGTTTGGCAACCCGCAGGTCTACATGGAAAAGTTTTTGCAAAACCCGCGCCATGTCGAAATTCAGGTCTTGGCCGATCAGCACCGCAATGTGGTGTACCTGGGTGAGCGCGATTGCTCGATGCAGCGACGCCATCAGAAAGTCATCGAAGAGGCACCCGCCCCGCATATTCCGCGCAAGCTGATCGAAAAAATCGGCGAGCGCTGCGTCGCCGCATGCAAGCGCATCGGCTACAGGGGGGCGGGCACGTTTGAGTTTTTGTACGAAAACGGCGAGTTCTATTTCATCGAAATGAACACCCGGGTCCAGGTGGAACACCCGGTGACCGAATGCATCACCGGCGTGGACATCGTCAAAACCCAGATCCTTGTGGCCAGCGGTGAAAAACTGCCCTTCACCCAGAAACAAATCCAGATCAAGGGTCACGCCATCGAGTGCCGCATCAATGCCGAAGATCCCTTCAAGTTCACCCCTTCGCCGGGGCGCATCACCATGTGGCATCCGCCGGGTGGCCCGGGCGTGCGCGTTGACTCTCATGTCTACACCAACTACTTTGTGCCGCCCAATTACGACTCGATGATCGGCAAGATCATCGTCTACGGCGATACCCGCGAGCAGGCCCTGGCCCGCATGCAAACCGCTTTGGGCGAAATGGTGGTCGAGGGAATCCTGACCAACATCCCGCTGCACCGCGAACTGGTCGTAGACGCCAAATTCATGGAGGGCGGCACGAACATCCACTATCTCGAGCAGTGGATGGCGGCACGCAAGCGCTGATGTTTGAGTTGCGCCTGCTGGTTCCCGAGTCACAAGTCGAGACGGTCAGCGATGCCCTCGATGCCTTAGACGCCTTGAGCGTGTCGGTGGAAGACGCCGATGCCCACACCGATGCGGAACGCGCCCTGTTTGGTGAGCCCGGCATGCCGCCGCCGCGCGAGGGTTGGTCCCGCTCCACCGTCACGGCCTTGTTTGCCCAAGAAACCTCGGCGCGTGAAGCGGCCGACTTGTTGACCCCGCAAGATTTCTTTACCGGATGCCAGGTGGTATCGATTCAGGCTTTGCCCGATCAAGACTGGGTGCGCCTGACCCAATCGCAATTCGCACCGGTGGACATCACCCCGGAATTCTGGATTGTGCCAACCTGGCATGAGGTGCCGCCCCAGGCCCGCCAGGTGATTCGCCTCGACCCCGGTTTGGCCTTTGGCACGGGCACCCACCCCACCACCCGCATGTGTTTGCGCTGGGTCGCCCGTCACCCTTGGGCGGCGGCACGGGTGCTCGACTATGGCTGTGGCTCGGGCATTTTGGCCATAGCCGCCGCTTTGCACGGTGCGCCATCGGTGGATGCGGTGGACATCGACCCCGACGCGGTGCGGGCCACCCAGGACAATGCGCAGGCCAATGGCGTGACACTGCACGCCGGTTTGCCCGACATGGCCAAGGGCACCTACGATGTGGTGTTGGCCAACATCCTGGCCACCCCCTTGAAAGTGCTGGCCCCCCTGTTGTGTCAGCGGGTCAAGCCCGGCGGGCACCTGGTGCTGGCCGGTATCTTGTCGCGTCAGGCCCATGAGTTGCAGGCGACCTATGCCCCCCACTGTGAATTGCAGGTGGTCGACGAGCAAGAGGGCTGGGTCTGCATGAGTGCCCGATTCGCACCATGAAGTTGCAGTCCCGTTGTCCCCATTGTCATCAGATCGAGCCCATCCACTCGGGCACCGATACCCAATCGGCACACGCCTGCCCCAGTTGTGGCTTGCGCTATGTCCCGCATCGACACCTGTTTGTCGCTGATGCCCTGACCGATGTGCGCATTGCCGTGCGCGACGACCCGGTGGCCCGGCCCGCTTCAGTGCCCCCCCCGTCTGCGCGCGCCAAAACCCTTGCAGCCCCGGCCCGGCGTCGCATCGGCCCCCGAATCTGGTGGCTGATGGCGCTCGGCCTGACCCTGCTGCTGGCCGCCCAAGTCAGCCTGCATCACCGCCATTTGTGGGCAGCGCGCTGGCCTTGGCTGCAACCGACGCTGCGCGCCCTTTGTCTTCCGTTGGGTTGTCGCATTCAGTCCCCTGAAGTGATGGACGCGGTGAGCGTGGTGACCAGTGGTTTTGACCAACTCGAAAACGGCGCTTTTGTCTTCAGCTTGCACCTGCGCCACGACCTGAGCCATCCGGTGGCGACGCCGGCCATTGAATTGATCCTGACCGACGACCAAGAGCGGGCGGTATTGCGCAAAATCCTGCTGCCCGAGCACATCGGTCTGGCCAATGTGATGCCACCCGGCCCGGGCCTGGAAACCGAAACCCGATTCGAACTGGACCCGGAACTGCATGGCCATGTCAGCGGTTTTCGGGTTGAGCTGTTTTACCCCTGAAAGCACCCATGTCCACTCTGATCTGCGGCTCTATGGCCTTTGACACCATCATGGATTTTGAAGGCCGTTTTGCCGAGCAAATCCTTCCCGAGCAGCTGCACATCCTCAATGTGTCGTTTTTGGTACCCAGCCTGCGCCGTGACTTCGGCGGTTGTGCCGGTAACATCGCCTACAGCCTGCGCCAGTTGGGTGGCACCCCACTGCCGATGGCGACTTTAGGCCGCGATGGGCACGACTATCTGGCGCGTTTGCAGCAACTGGGCATATCGAGCGAATTTGTACGCCTCATCGATTCGGAATACACGGCCCAAGCCATGATCATGACCGATCGCGACAACAATCAAATCACCGCATTCCATCCGGGCGCCATGGCCCAGGCCCATCTGAGTCAGGTGCCAGCCCGCGCCGACATTCGCCTGGGCATCATCTCGCCCGATGGTCGCGACGCCATGATCGAGCATGCCGCACAAATGAAAGCGGCTGACATCCCCTTTGTATTCGACCCCGGCCAGGGGCTGCCCATGTTCGACGGGCCTGAGTTGGCCCGCTTCATCGAACAAGCCAGTTGGGTCACCGTGAACGATTACGAGGGCAAATTATTGTGTGACCGCACGGGTTGGACGCCTGAGCAGATCTCGCGCCGGGTGTATGGCCTGATCATTACCCTGGGCGCCCAAGGTTGCGAGGTCTGGATCGATGGCCAAAAATCACTGGTCCCGCCGGTCCAAGCCACCCAAGTGGTGGACCCCACCGGCTGTGGCGATGCCTGGCGCGGCGCCTTGCTGCATGGACTGGAACAAGGGTGGGATTTGCGACGCTGTGCCGAACTGGGTAATCGCATGGGGGCGCTCAAAATCGCCCATCGCGGCCCGCAGAACTACACCTTGACTTAAGACGCGGGCAAGAAAAAGCCCGTGGTCTTTCGACACACGGGCTTGAACGCCAGACCTGAAAAACTCAGGGCTTGCTGGCCGTCGGAAACGGCCATGCGGCCTGCGGGTTCAGAGTGGTCTGAGCCGCAGGGGCAGCAGGCGCTTTCGCAGCAGGCTTTTTCGCAGCTTTCTTCGCAGGCTTTTTCTTGGCCGCAGGTTTTTTGGCAGCGGGCTTCTTGGCCGCGACTTTCTTCACCGCTTTTTTGGCGGCTTTTTTCGCAGCCGGCTTTTTAGCGGCTACTTTTTTCGCGGCAGGCTTTTTCGCAGCCGGCTTTTTGGCGGCTACTTTTTTCGCTGCGGGCTTCTTGGCCGCGACTTTCTTGGCGGCGGGCTTTTTGGCTGCAGCTTTCTTGGCTGCGGGCTTCTTAGCCGCTACTTTCTTGGCGGCGGGCTTTTTGGCCGCAGCCTTCTTGGGGGCGGCTTTCTTGGCGGCCGGTTTTTTTGCAGTTGCCATGATTTACTCCTTTAGAGAGGATCGTTGGAGAAAAACACTTGTTGCCCGAAGGCCGCAAGCGATTCAGGGTGTTGGACCCGGGTCCAACACCCTGAACGGGGTGTGCCCACCACCGACGCTTGTGCCAGCGTCTGTTGGGGGGTGGAGGGCAAATTCAAATTCATCAGGTTTTTCAGTCCCAAGACAGGGCGCCACCCGATTGATACTCGATGACTCGGGTTTCGAAGAAATTGCGCTCTTTCTTCAGGTCTATCATCTCACTCATCCAGGGGAACGGATTTTCTTCGTTGGGGAACAGCGCCTCCAGGCCGATCTGGGTCGCGCGGCGATTGGCGATGTAGCGCAGATAGCCTTTGAACATCGAAGCATTGAGCCCGAGCACACCACGAGGCATGGTGTCCTCGGCATAGCGGTATTCCAGCTCGACGGCCTTGAGGAACAGAGCCTTGATCTCGGCCTTGAACTCAGAAGTCCACAAATGCGGGTTTTCGAGTTTGATCTGGTTGATCAGGTCAATGCCGAAATTGCAATGCATCGACTCATCACGCAGGATGTACTGATACTGCTCGGCGGCACCGGTCATCTTGTTTTGCCGGCCCAGCGCCAAAATCTGCGTGAAACCCACATAGAAGAACAAACCTTCCATCAGACAGGCAAACACGATCAGCGACTTCAGAAGTGTCTGATCGGTTTCAGGCGTACCGGTGTGGAAATTGGGGTTCATGATCGCGTCGATGAACGGAATCAGGAATTCATCTTTGTCGCGAATCGATGACACCTCGTGGTAGGCGTTGAAGATCTCAGACTCATTCAGACCCAAGGACTCGACGATGTATTGGTAAGCGTGGGTGTGAATGGCCTCTTCAAAGGCCTGACGCAAAAGAAACTGGCGGCACTCGGGGGCCGTGATGTGGCGATAGGTGCCCAGCGTGATGTTGTTGGCCGCCAAAGAGTCGGCCGTCACAAAAAAGCCCAGGTTGCGCTTGATGATGCGACGCTCATCTTCGGTCAGACCGTTGGGGTCCTTCCACAGGGCGATGTCGCGATTCATATTGATTTCCTGCGGCATCCAGTGGTTGGCGCAGGTGGCCAGGTATTTTTCCCAGGCCCACTTGTACTTAAAGGGCACCAGCTGATTGACGTCGGTCTGGCCGTTGATGATGCGCTTGTCGGCCACACGGATGCGGCGACCGCCTTCGGATTTGGCTGCGGCGGGTGCTGCTGGAAGCGCGACCGGCGCGATGGCGCCATCATGGAGCATGCGGCTTGCAGGCAACTCGGGGGGAAGCTCAACCGGGCGGCCATGAGCGATGGCGCCGACATTTTGCACAGAGGGTTTGACTTCTTCGTCCCAGGACAACATACAAAAATCCAATTCTTCCGATTGTAGAAAGGTGCGCGAATAAAGGAAATGAAATCCTTCGTTTAGCCCCTAAAACCTGTTGCTCAATTGCATCGTGCGATCACGGCGCTGCCTCATCTGCTTTACTGACAGGCTTCGCAGCCTGGGTCATCAATGCCGCAAAACTTGATGTCGGTTGCCGGTGAGCTTTCCATTTGCGCGCGCGCAGCGGCCGCTGCAGCTTCGATCGCGCTGGGCGCTGCCGCGGCCATTACGGCTGCGGGCGCGCCCGAGGACACCGCATTGAGGTTGCCTGCTTGCACCGTGGATTTCTCGGCGTGCGTGGCCGCCATGGTGCGCAGGTAGTAGGTGGTCTTCAAGCCACGCAGCCAAGCCAGCTTGTAGGTGTCGTCCAGCTTCTTGCCTGAGGCGCCGGCCATGTAGATGTTGAGCGACTGCGCCTGATCGATCCACTTTTGGCGGCGGGCGGCCGCCTCGACGATCCAGGTCGGCTCGATTTCAAAAGCGGTGGCGTAAAGCGCCTTGATCTCTTGGGGCACGCGGTCGATCGGGCGCAAGGAGCCGTCGAAATGCTTGAGGTCAACAACCATGACCTCATCCCACAAACCCAGGCGCTTCAAGTCCCGCACCAGGTAGGCGTTGATCACGGTGAACTCGCCCGACAGGTTGGACTTGACCGACAGGTTGCCAAAGCACGGTTCGATGCAGGCATCGACGCCAATGATGTTGGAGATGGTCGCTGTGGGTGCAATGGCCACGCAGTTGGAATTGCGCATACCGTCCTGAGCAATTTTCTTGCGCAGCGCGTCCCAGTCCAGCGTGCTCGAGCGGTCCACTTCCAGGTAGCCCCCGCGCTGTCTGGCCAGCAGATCGAGTGTGTCGGAGGGCAAGATGCCCTGGTCCCAGAGCGAACCCTTGTAGCTGGAGTACTTTCCCCGCTCCTTGGCCAGCTCTGTCGACGCCCAGTAGGCGTGGTAGCACACTGCTTCCATGGATTTGTCGGCAAAGTCCACCGCCTCTTGACTGGCGTAGGGGATGCGCAATTCATAGAGGCTGTCCTGGAAGGCCATGATGCCCAGGCCCACAGGGCGGTGGCGCATGTTGGAGTCACGTGCTTTTTTGACCGCGTAGTAATTGATGTCGATCACGTTGTCGAGCATGCGCATGGCGGTGGTGATGGTCTTCTTGAGCTTGTCGTGATCGATCTGGCCGTCTTTGAGGTGACGCACCAAGTTGACCGAGCCCAGGTTGCAGACGGCCGTTTCGCTGTCGCTGGTGTTGAGCGTGATCTCTGTGCACAGGTTGGACGAGTGCACCACGCCAGCGTGCTGCTGCGGGGAGCGCACATTGCAGGCGTCTTTGAAAGTGATCCAGGGGTGGCCGGTCTCGAACAGCATCGAGAGCATCTTGCGCCACAAGTCGGTGGCTGGCACCTTGCGGCTGGGCTTGATCTGCCCGCTCTCGGCCAGCGCTTCGTAGGCGGTGTAGGCCTTCTCAAAGGCCTGGCCGTAGAGGTCGTGCAGGTCGGGGCAATCCGAGGGCGAGAACAGCGTCCA
>JBEAZY010000219.1:0-11304 GCA_041159205.1 Pseudomonadota bacterium | reverse complement strand
ATTAACCTTGGCAATAGGCGGACAAGCCTCAATTTTGTATGCAATAAGTGCAAGTACAAATTTCAATTACTCATTTGGTAATGGTTTTAGTATGACAGCTAGTGCAATGCATGGAGTGGGTCCGCCGAGCCGAGATCGATAGCGGTACGCGTCAAGGGGTCACCACCGATTAGCGCGAGCGTGTCAAAGCCCTTGAGCGCGAGGTCAAGGAGTTGCGCCGAGCCAATGGAATCCTCAAGTTGGCCAGTGCTTTTTTCGCCCAGGCGGAGCTCGACCGCAAACTCAAGTCCTGAAGGACTTCATAGACCTGCACCGTGACAGTTCACCAGGCTATGGCTCGTGTGCAGAACAAACGGTTGCGCGAGATAGACCAGCAACTGACAGGGCTTTTCTGAGCGGGTTGATTTCCTGTGACCGAACCTTGATGCATTCTGAGTCCTCAAAGGAGGTCGATTTTGCAACGGTGCAAAAATGCAATTCAAATGGATTTCAGCCGAAGAGTCGAGAATCCATTAAATATCAATGGCTTAGAAGAGCGCCGGAAAAAATCTCCGGACAGTAGTGGGCCTGCCCCCAATTAATGGGGTGGCTTGGAGGCCAATAAGTGGTTTTTGAAGGCTTGAGCGAGGGGGGAGAGTTTTTGCCCCGCATGGTGGACCACATGCCAGGCTGAGGGCAAGGGGAAGCCGCTTACTTCCAGCACCTGCACGCCCTGCCCTGCCCCCTGGATGGCATGCAGGGATATCAACCCCAAACCCAGGCCGGCGGCGACCGACTCTTTGATGGCTTCGTTGCTGCCCAGCTCTAATCGCACATCGGGCCGAAAGCGTTGGGCACGAAAATGCGCGTCTCCCGACATGCGGGTGCCTGATCCTTTTTCGCGCAAGATGAAGCGCTGGCCCTGCAAGTCGCGCAGCTTGAGCGGGCCGCGTCGCCCCAAGGGGTCGGCGTCGGCGGCAATCAGGGCGAGCGGGTTGGGCATGAGGATGTCGTCGCACAGGGCCATGTCTTGCGGCGGTTGCGACATGATGTAGAGGTCGTCAAGGTGGTCGCGCAGCCGCTGCACCACGCCGTCCCGGTTGAGGATTTCCAGCGCCACGTCGATGCCGGGGTATTGCTGGCAAAAGGTGCCGACCAGGCGCGGGACAAAGTATTTGGCCGTGCTGACGGCAGCGATGCGCAGCTTGCCGCGCGACAGGCCCTTGAGGGCATCGACCTGTTGCTCGAAACTGTCCCAACTTTGCGCCATGGCGCGGGCGGTGGCGGCCAACTCTATGCCGATCTGGGTCAGGTGGATTTTTTTGCCGACCAGCTCATAGAGCGGTAGCCCGACGGCTTGGCTCACTTCGCGCAATTGCATCGAGGCGGTGGGTTGGGTGACGTGCATGGCGCGTGCGGCCGCGCTGACGCTGCCGGTGTCGGCCAGCGCCAAAAAGAGGCGCAATTGACGAAAGGTGACATTCATAGATTTTTATCTATATATAAGTGCATTGAAATCGATTTTACATAATGATTGGAAAAATTTAATATTCGCAGCAAGGAGCCACACTATGAACCACATGCTCGATCCTGCGATTTTGTTTTTTCTCTTTGGGGTCTTGGCCGGTACGGTCAAATCGAATCTGGAGATCCCCCCCGCCATCTCTCGTTTTCTGTCGCTTTACCTGCTGATGGCGCTTGGTTTGAAAGGGGGGTTTGCCCTGCATGCCTCAGGACTGACGCCCGAGGTCGGCAAAAGCCTGCTGGCAGCCATCGTGCTGGCGCTGGTCGTGCCTTATTTGGGTTATCAGTTGTTGCGGCGCTGGGTGGACCGCTTTGACGCCGCCGCCGTGGCGGCGACTTATGGCTCGGTCAGTGCCGTGACTTTCGTGACCGCCGTGCAGTATCTGGAGAATCAGGGCATTGCTTATGGCGGTCACATGGCCGCCGGCATGGCCCTGATGGAGTCGCCCGCCATCATCATGGCGGTGGTGATCGCCAACTCGCTGCGCCAGCAGGTGGCCAACGCCCCGGTGGCGATGCAGCCCAACGGTGCCGCCGCGCTCGTGGGCGGTCAGCCCAAGGCCGGGGTGTCAATGGGCAAAATTTTGCACGAATCGTTCACCGACGGTGCGCAGTTGTTGCTGTTGGGCGCGATGGCCGTGGGTTTGCTGACCGGCGATGCGGGCAAGTCGGCCATGGCGCCGTTCTCGGTGGATTTGTTCAAAGGGATGCTGGCTTTCTTTTTGCTCGATATGGGCCTGATGGCGGCGCGCAATCTGTCTCAACTGAAGGGAAAGTCCCCCCTTTTGGTGGCCTACGCGGTGCTCGCCCCGCTGGCCCATGCCAGCCTGGCGTTGGGCTTGGCCTGGTTGCTGAATCTGCCCGTGGGTGACGCGGCCCTCTTGATGGTGCTGGCGGCCAGTGCGTCGTACATCGCCGTGCCCGCCGTGTTGCGCTACGCCATCCCTGAGGCCAATCCTTCGCTTTATTTCGGTCTGTCTTTGGGGGTGACCTTTCCTTTGAACATTCTGTTTGGCATTGCGCTCTATACGCAGGTGGCGCAAACAGTGTTGGGCTGAAGCCATGAAGTCGGTGTTCAGCGGGCAGCGGGTCGCTTTTTTAACCCAGCACGGCAAAGAAACCCTGATCGGCCCGATGCTGTCGCAGGCCCTGGGGTGTTCGGTGCTGCGCGCCGAAGGCTTTGACACCGATACGCTGGGCACCTTCAGTGGCGAAGTGGCGCGACCCGACGGGCAGTTGCAAACCGCACGGCACAAAGCCCGCATAGGCATGGATTTGGTCGGCACCCGATTGGGGCTGGCCAGCGAGGGGGCTTTTGTGCCCGACCCCTTTGGCGGCATGATGCCCTGGAACATCGAGGTGCTGGTCTGGCTGGATGAAGACCGTCAGCTGGAGGTGACGGGCATGGCCCAAGGGCCGGCGCGCAGCACCCAGCGCAGTGTGCGCAGCGAGTCGGAATTGATGCAATTGGCCATGGAGGCGGGTTTCCCGCAGCACTATTTGTTGTTGCGCGCGGAAGGACCGGCTGAAGCGAGAGTTCACAAGGGTTTGCGCGACGAAGCCGCATTGCGGCAGGCTTATGCCGAGTGTGTGCGCGAGTCCACGCAGGGGCGGGTTTGGGCTGAAAACGACTTGCGTGCTTTTTGTAACCCGACCCGGCAAGCGATGATCGTTCGCGCGGCGGAAGATTTGTTGCAAAAACTGCGCAGCTATTGCCCCGCTTGCGCCGTGCCCGGCTACAGCGTGAAGGAACGGCGGGCCGGTTTGCCTTGCCGGACTTGCGGTCTGCCGACCGCCTTGCCCAAGGCCCTGGTGTGGCGCTGTGACGCCTGCGGCCACTTTGAGAGCCTGCCCGCCGGTTCGGCCACGCACGCCGACCCGAGCCGCTGCGACCACTGCAACCCGTGACGCACTGACAGGCTCAGCGCCCTGAGAGAAACACGCGTCGCAGACTGGCTTCGGCCAGTTCGCGCTGCTCAGCCTCGGTGTCGCTAAGCGCTTGCAAATAGGGGTGCATCATCTTTTGGCGCAGGGCGCGCGAAAACTGCTCGAGCACCTGTGGTGCGGCCTCGCCTTTTTCAAGCAGGCGCAGGGCTTTGGTGAACTCTTGTTCGTGCCACTGCGCGCTGAGGGCGTGAACCTCTTGAATGAGCGGCACATGGCGTCGCTGTGCCAACCAGCTTTGGTAATGGTTGACGCCCTCTTCGATGATGCTCTCTGCCTGGGTGTAGGCCTGACGGCGGTGGTCGAGGCCGGTTTGCACCACTTCGGCAAGGTCATCGACGGTGTAGAGGAAGACGTCAGAGAGCGCCTTGACCTGCGGTTCGATGTCGCGTGGCACGGCCAGATCGAGCATGAACATGGGTTGGTGGCGGCGGCGTTTAAGGGCCGCCTCGACTGAACCCAAACCGATCAGGGGCAAGGTGCTGGCGGTGCAGCTGATGACGATGTCGAATTCGTGCAGGCGGTGCGGCAAATCGGACAAAGGCATTTGCTCAGCATCCCAGCGCTGAGCCAGGGCTTGGCCGCGCGCCTCTGAACGATTGGTGATGACCATGCGCTTGGGCTGACGTGCCTGAAAGTGGGCCGCACAATGCTCGATCATTTCACCGGCACCGACCAGCAACACACTGAGTTGATCGAAGCGCTCGAACAAGCGGGCGGCCAAACGCACCCCGGCAGCGGCCATGCTGACCGAGTGGGCGCCGATCTCGGTGCTGCTGCGCACTTTTTTGGCGATGGCAAAAGAGCGCTGAAACAATTGCCCCAGCGCCGAACCGATGACACCGTGGGTCTCGGCCGCTTTGATGGCCTGTTTGAGCTGCCCCAGAATTTGGGGCTCGCCCAAGACCATGGAATCGAGGCCGCTGGCGACCCGGAAAGCATGTCTCGCGGCTTCGGTGTTTTGCCAGATGTAGACGTGTTCTTTCAAGCCCAAAGAGGACACCCCGCCCACACGACCCAGCCAATCGAGCGCGCCCAGCGACTGGTCGTCCGGGGCTGCGCCGTACAACTCGGTGCGGTTGCAGGTGGACAAAATGGCGACCTCGGCACTGCTGCCCAGATGCGAGCGCAATTGCGACAGGGACTCGGATAATTGTTCAGGCCCGAAAGCAAAACGCTCGCGCAAGTCCAGCGTGGCGCTGCGGTGGTTGAGGCCTACGGTCCAGATGTGCATCAGATCACCCTGTGCAGGGCCTTGGCGGCACGCGCCCCCCCGGGCCAGTGGCGCTCAATGGCGGCGCGCACGCCGTCGGCATCGAGGCCCATTTCCGCCAACAAGCCCGCCGGGTCACCGTGCTCGGTGAATTCGTCAGGCACCCCCAGGGTGAGCACTTCACGCAACACGCGGTGGCGTTGCAGACATTCGAGCACGGCTGAGCCCGCCCCGCCTTGTATCGCGCCTTCTTCGAGAACCACAATGCGGGCATGGGTCCGGGCCATCTCCAGCACCATGGCTTCGTCCAGAGGCTTGACCCAGCGCATATTGACCACCGTGGCGTCGAGCGACTCGGCGACCTCGAGCGCCGGGGCCACCATCGGGCCAAAAGCCAATAACAGCAGTTCCCGGCCTTGGCGGCGCAGCTGTGCACGGCCCATCTGATCGCGCACCTGTTCGAGATCGGGCAGGGCCATCTGGATGGCGGCACCGGGTCCGCTGCCCCTGGGGTAACGCACGGCCACCGGACCATTTTGCGCATAGGCCACCGAGAGCAAATCGCGGCATTCGTTTTCGTCGCTGGGACAGGCCAGTGCCATATTGGGCACACAGCGCAGGTAGGGAATGTCGAACACCCCGGCATGGGTGGCGCCGTCGGCCCCCACGATGCCCGCCCGATCGAGCGCAAACACCACCGGCAAATTTTGCAGCGCCACATCGTGAATAAGTTGGTCATAGCCGCGCTGCAGGAAGGTGGAGTAAATGGCCACAACCGGCTTCATGCCCTCGCAGGCCAAACCGGCCGCCAGGGTGACGGCGTGTTGCTCGGCGATGCCGCAGTCGACATAGCGTTGAGGATGCAAGCGACTGAACTCGACCATGCCCGAGCCTTCGCGCATGGCCGGGGTGATGCCGACCAGCCGCGGATCATGGCTGGCCATGTCGCACAGCCACTGGCCGAACACCTGGGTGTAAGTGGGTTTGCGCGGGGCAGTGGCGGGCTTCAAGCCCACCGAGGGCTCGAATTGTCCGGGGCCGTGGTAGTTGATGGGGTCGCGCTCGGCCGGGGCATAGCCTTTGCCTTTGCGGGTGACGATGTGCAAAAACTGCGGCCCGGGCATGGCCCGCAAATGGCTCAGCCGTTCGACCAGAAGTTGGACATCGTGGCCGTCGACGGGGCCATGGTAGGTCAAGCCCAGTTTGGCAAAGAGTGTCTCGGGTTGCACCCAGCCATTGGCCTGTTGTTCGAACTGGCGCGCCAGTTCAAACAGCGGTGGTGAGATTTCTTTCAGGCGTTGCCCCAGGCGTTGACGGGCCTGTGCAAAGCGGCCTTGCATCAGACGATTGAGGTAGTCACTGAGGGCGCCCACCGGCGGGCTGATCGACATGTCGTTGTCGTTCAGGATGATCAGCATGTCCAGCCCGCTGCTGCCGGCATTGTTCATGCCTTCATAAGCCATGCCCGCGCTGAGGGCACCGTCACCGATCACGGCCACCACCTTGCGCGTTTGATTTTGCAGCTTGGCCGCCATGGCCATGCCCAGGGCGGCCGAAATGCTGGTCGAGGAATGGGCGGTGCCAAAGGCGTCGTATTCGCTTTCGTCGCGACGCGGAAAACCGCTGATGCCTCCGCGTTGGCGCAAAGTGTGCATGCGCTCTCGCCGACCGGTCAGGATTTTGTGGCCGTAGGCCTGGTGGCCCACGTCCCAGATGATGCGATCATGCGGTGTGTCGTAGACCCGGTGCAAGGCGACCGACAATTCGACGGTGCCCAGGTTGGCACTGAGGTGACCACCGGTACGCGCCACGCTGTGCAAGAGGTGTTCGCGCAGCGCAGCGGCCACTTCAGGCAACTGTTCCTGGGGCAAACGCCTGAGTGCGGCGGGGTCGTTGATGTCGTCGAGCAAAGACATGGCGGGAGCCTTGCAGTGGGTTTGAGCCCGAATTTAGGCGGAAATCGGCTTTGTGTCAATTGTGATTGACACTTTGCATTGTCGCGCTAGATAATAAAGTATCGGCAAGCGCCCCCAAGCTGACCTTGTGCCCTTGGGCGCTTCCCGTTCAATAGAAAGCACACAGATGGCACTGAGTTACCCCTTTGCGGCCTTGGTCGGGCAAGAAGACATGGCCCTGGCCCTGCAAATCGTGGCGGTCGACCCCTCGGTGGGGGGCGTTTTGATCATGGGAGACCGGGGTACCGGCAAATCCACCGCCGTGCGGGCCCTGGCCGATCTGTTGCCCCCGCTCAAGGTCGTGAGTGCTTGCCCGTATGGCTGCGACCCGGCTCAAAAGCCCGCCGGTGAGGCATGCAGCAGCTGCGGGCAGACCCCGTCGCGCAAAACCGAAGTCAGGCCTGTGCCCGTGATCGACCTGCCCTTGGGGGCCACGGAAGACCGGGTGGTGGGCGCGCTCGATCTGGAAAAAGCCTTGGTGCAAGGGGTGCGCGAGTTTGCACCAGGCCTGTTGGCCAAGGCGCACCGGGGTTTTTTATATATTGATGAAGTGAATTTGCTGGAGGACCATTTGGTCGACCTGCTGATCGATGTGGCTGCCTCGGGCGAGAACGTGGTCGAGCGCGAGGGTCTGAGTCTGCGTCACCCGGCCAAGTTCGTGCTGATCGGCAGCGGCAACCCGGAAGAAGGTGAGTTGCGGCCCCAGCTGCTGGACCGATTTGGCTTGTCGGTGGACGTCAAAACCCCACAAGATCTGGATGTGCGCATGCAGGTGATTTTGCGCCGCGACGATTTCGAGCGCGACCCGGCTGGCTTCAGGGCGCAATGGCAGGCGGGCAATGAGCGCCTGCAAAAAAAGGTGTTGAAGGCGCGCAAAGGGCTGGGCGAGGTGCAGACCGATGAGGGGCTGTTGCGGCAATGCGCGGCCTTGTGCCAGAAGTTAGGGACCGATGGCCTGCGTGCCGAGTTGACGTTGTTGCGGGCCAGCCGGGCCAGCGCGGCATTGGCAGGAGCCAAAAAGGTGCAAACCAACCATCTGCGCCAGGTGGCGGTGATGGCGTTGCGGCATCGCCTGCGCCGTGACCCGTTGGACGACGCCGATTCGGGCGTGCGGGTGCAACGCGCCATCGATGAGGTGCTGGGTGCATGAACTCTGCCGCCGCCGGGGCTGACCTTAGCCTGGCACAAGCCTGGCAAGACGCGCTGTGGGTTTTGCAGGCCTTGCAAGTGGATGGCGCCGCATTGGGCGGGGTGTGGCTACGGGCCCGCCATGGCCCGGTGCGAGATGCCTGGTTGCGGGCCGCCCAGGCGACAGCAGGCCGCAACTTGCGCCTGCCGATCAGCGCCGATGACATGGCCTTGATGGGCGGCATCGATTTGGGGGCCACCCTGCAAAGCGGGCAGCTGCGCTGGCAAACCGGCTTGCTGGAACGCGCAGACGGGGCCTGGGTTACGCTGCCCATGGCCGAGCGCGCGCCCCGGGGCTTGCTGGCCCGCTTGACGCAGGCCATGGACCGGGGCTGGGTGGAAGACGGGCGCGGTCAGCGACGGCCCAGCCGGTTTACCCTGCTGGCGCTGGATGAGTCTGACCCGGAGGAAGGTGGCCTGCACCCGAGCCTGACCGATCGACTGGCCTTTGTGCTTCACATCGATTGGTTGCCCATGTCAGGGACCGAGGCCAGTGCCCCGTTGACTGAGGCCGAGGTGGCCTTGGCGCGGCAGCGTCTGGCGCGACAAGGCGGCATGGAAGAGGCGTTGCGGGCGCTGTTGGAGGTGGCCGCCAGTTTGGGCATAGACGACACACGCACCACGCAAATGGCCTGGCGCGCCGCTTGTGTGAGCGCGGCCTTGCGCGGCGCTCAGGCGGTGGGTGAAGCCGATTTGACCCAGGCCATACGCGGCGTGCTGGTGCCGCGCGCCCGGCGTTGGCCCGGTGCGCCCGAGGCACCGCCCGAGCCGACCGAAGCCCCGCCGACAGAATCGAATTCACCCCCTGAACCTGACCCTGAGCCCGACACCGGGCCCGGCCAGGGCGAGCCCCTGCCGCCGCCTGAGATGCTGCTGGCCGCCAGCCTGGCCAGCTTGCCGCCTGATGTGCTGGATCGACTGGTGTGGCAGGCGCAAGCGCCCCGCAGTGCCGGTGCCCAGGGCCACAGCGGCGAGTTGCGCCGCAATCAGCAACGTGGCCGCCCCCTGCCCTCGCGGCCCGGGCGGCCGGGTGATCAGGCCCGGCTGGATGTGCTGGCCACCTTGCGCCATGCGGCCCCCAGACAGCGTTTGCGCGCGGGGTCAAGCCCAAGCTCAGCTCCGGGTCAGCCGAGACGACTGAAGCTGCGCGCCGAAGATTTCCACACGCGGCGCTATCAGCAACACAGCCCCACTTGCCTGATCTTGGCGTTGGATGCTTCGGGCTCGGCGGCACTGCATCGCCTGGCGCAGGCCAAGGGGGCGGTCGAGCTGCTGCTGGCGCAAAGTTACGCCCGGCGCGACAGCGTGTGCGTGATCGGTTTCAGGGGGGCACGTGCCGAGTGTCTGCTGCCACCCACCCGCTCTTTGGTGCGGGCCAAGCGCGCCTTGGCGGGACTACCTGGCGGCGGCGGTACGCCACTGGCCAGCGCCTTGCAACTGGCGGTGGAACAAGCGCGGCTGCTGCGCCGCGAAGGACAAACCCCTTTGCTGGTGGTGCTCAGCGATGGACGCGCCAATGTCACTTTGCAAGGGGTGGGCGGTCGCCAACAGGCCCAGGTGGAAGCTCAGGCCATGGCCCGGCTATGGGGCCAAAGCGGGCACGCGGCCTTGTGGATCGACACTGCGCCGCAACCCGAACCCCTGGCGCAAGCCTTGGCGGCAGCCATGCAGGGCCGTTATTTGCCCATGC
Organism: Pseudomonadota bacterium; assembly: GCA_041159205.1. Taxonomy (GTDB): domain Bacteria; phylum Pseudomonadota; class Gammaproteobacteria; order Burkholderiales; family Burkholderiaceae_C; genus Limnohabitans. The sequence continues at coordinate 1,811 of JBEAZY010000219.1, read as the reverse complement.
CGCATGTTCAATCACAGCGTCTGGCCGCGGCCATGGCCCTGCCCCGGCAGCACCCGGCGGGCTGAGCGTGTTAGACCGCCTTTATCCAGCGCCCGACTGGAACGACATACGCCACCAGTGGCCCCACAGCCCGCATAGCGTGTTCGTGCGCAGTGGGGAGATGCGCTGGCATGTGCAGCGCATGGGACAGGGACCGGTATGCCTGCTGCTGCACGGCACCGGTGCCTCGACCCACACCTGGCGCGATGTGATGCCGCTGCTTGCCGCGCACTATTCGGTGATCGCGGTGGATTTGCCGGGCCATGCATTCAGCCACCCTTTGCCGCATCAATCGCCATCTTTGCCGCACATGGCTCAGGCTTTGCTGGCTTTGCTGGCCCAATTGCAAGTCAGGCCCGCGTTGTGGGTGGGCCACTCGGCGGGCGCGACCATCGCCGCGCATTGCCTGTTGGACACGGCCTGGCTGGCACAAGGAGAGCCCGGGCGTCTGGTGGCCCTGAACCCGGCGTGGTTGCCCATGCCGGGCAGCGCACGCTGGTTTTACCCATTGGCGGCCTGGGTGGTGGGGCGCAACCCCCTTTCGGGCTGGCTGGCTGCCAAGCAGGTGAGCTGGGCCCGGATGGCCGACAAAATGCTGGCGCAGACCGGCTCGACCATCGATGCGGTGGGCCAGCGCTGCTACCGCTATTTGTTGTCACAGCCCAGCCATGCGCGCGGGGTGCTGCAAATGATGGCGGCCTGGAACCTGCTGGCTTTTGAGCCGCAGTTGTCACGCCTGTCGGTGCAGGTGCAGATGCAAATTGGTTTGGCCGATGGCACCATACCGCCCAGCCTGGCCGACCATGCCCAAACGCTTTTGCCCTATGCGACGCGCATCGATTGGCCCGGGCTGGGGCATCTGGCCCACGAAGAGAAACCACAGGATTGCGTGGCGGCGATGCTGAAGTGGGCCAAACCCGGCCTGGTTAATGAGGCGACGTGAATACGTCGTCCAATGTGGGGGCATCCAGTAAGCGCAACAACCACTGCTGGATGTCTTCGGTACTGGCCTTATGAATTCGCTCCACCACGCCGGGCGGTAGCGGGCCAAAGCGTTGTTTCAACAGCAACAAGACGGTGGAAACTTGACCTTCTTGTCGGCCCTCTTGTCGGCCCTCTTGAAGGCCGGCGGCTTTGTATTCCCGTTGCCACTGCTTGAAACGTTGTGCCAAATTCATATTCATCTCCGTGAGCGTTTGCACTGCGGAAAAATCGACATCGAGTTCACTGTTGTTGCGGATCAGGTTTTCTATCCACACCATCCAAGCCCGCGCCAATGGGTCTTGGGGATCCAGCAATTCGATCAGGCGCGAGATCAGACGTTCAAAGTCAGCGGTACTTCTGACACGCTCAAACTGCAGCATGATGCTGACTAAATTTTCTAATGTTTCTATATTATCAGTCAGGTGGCGGTTGATGTCGATCAGCACAAATTGATGTTGAGGCGGGCGACTCAGCAAACCGCTGGGCGAACGCCAGAACCTGCGGGCCAGCGAAGACCCACCCCTCCATGGTCGATGACCTGTGTACAACACGATGTTGAGCACAGGTGGCCAGGGGGCCATGGGATCAAAGCCTTGCTGCCTCATCACCCGCTGCAGCAATAGGCCGCTGTAGACTGAGGTGCGCAGGGGCATGGTGGGGTCTGGCGTGGACTGAAACTCGATGACGATGTAAACATCGCTCTGGCCATCGGGGTCTTGCAGGCGATAAACCAAATCGCTGTGCCTTTGCATGAGACCATCGGACACAAAATCGCCCGAGACCAGCTG
>JBEAZY010000218.1:0-57723 GCA_041159205.1 Pseudomonadota bacterium | reverse complement strand
ACGCGTTTTTCGGGTCGTGAATAAAGCGCATATGGTCCACGCGCGGCAACATGGCCCCGCCAAACACCTTGCGATTGCCCGGAATGCCGCCCACGCTCATGCCGCCAAAGCCCACGCCATGGTAGCCACGCTCACGCCCGATGAAGACATTGCGGTGCCCTTCGCCGCGAACCCGGTGATAAGCCAGGGCCACCTTCAGGGCGGTATCGGCCGCCTCGGAACCCGAGTTGCAAAACAAGACTTTGTTCAGGTCACCCGGGGCCAACCCGGCAATCATGCGGGCGGCCTCAAACGCCTGGTCATTGCTGGCCTGAAAAGCGGTGCTGTAGTCCAGGGTATCGAGCTGGCGTTTGATCGCCTCGTTGATGGGGCTGCGGTTGTGGCCCGCACCGACGCACCACAGGCTGGAAATCCCATCGATCACCTGCCGCCCGTCATGGGTGGTGAAGTGCATGCCATCGGCCTTCACGAACACCCGGGGTTCTTTGCGGAAGTGGCGGTTGCCCGTGAACGGCAGCCACTGGTGGTCCATTGCAATGCCCACCTGCGCGGCCGCGCCCTGAGCCTGGGCGGCAAAATCGTTATAAGCCATGGTGCGAGTCTCCTCAATCGGTCACAGAATCATCCGGAAAACCCATTTTCACACCAAATGCAGGGTCCTGACCAGTCCCCCCGGGACAGGGCACCGCACCCCTAAAATAAGGCCATGCCACGCCACATCCTGACCCTGTCTTGCCCCGACCGAACCGGCATCGTCCATGCGGTCTCGGGGTTTTTGCTGGAACACGGCGCCAATATTGAAGAAGCGGCGCAATTCAGCGACCAGGCCACCGGCCTCTTTTTCATGCGGGTCCAGTTCGACTGCCACCTGCCCACCGCCGACATCGACACCCTGTTTCAGCCTCTGGGCCAGCGCCTGGGCATGAGCCACACCCTGCACGACGCCAGCACCCCGATGCCGGTGGTGATCATGGTCAGCAAAGAAGGGCACTGCCTGAACGATTTGTTATTTCGCTGGAAAAGCGGGCTCCTGCACATCGATGTGCGCGCCATCATCGCCAACCATCCCGATTTCGCGCCGGTGGCCCAAAACCACGGCCTGCCTTTTCACCAGATCGACATGCGCGACAAGGCCGCCGCCGAAGCCCGGCAAATCGAAATCATTCGCCAGGCCGGGGCCGAACTGGTGGTGCTGGCCCGCTACATGCAAATTCTCTCCGACGGCATGTGCCTCACCCTGCAAGGCCGCGCCATCAACATACACCACGGCTTTCTGCCCAGCTTCAAAGGCGCCAAGCCCTACCATCAGGCCCACGCCCGTGGGGTGAAACTGATCGGTGCCACGGCGCACTACGTCACCGCCGATCTGGACGAAGGCCCCATCATTGAACAAGACGTGGTTCGGGTCGACCACGCACACTCACCCGAAGACCTGACCGCCCTGGGCAAAGACACCGAAAGCCTGGTGCTGGCACGCGCCGTGAAGTGGCACAGCGAACACCGCGTGCTGCTTGACGGCCACAAGACCGTCATCTTCAAATAATCAGAAACGCTCGAGCTCGGGGTGGGGCAGCCGCCCGCCACGAATGACCATCTTGCCGTACTCGGCGCAACGCGCGGGCGTCGGAATGACCTTGCCCGGGTTCAACAACCCCGCCTCATCAAAGGCCCGCTTCACGCCATGCATCTGCGCGTTTTCTTCCGGCGTGAACTGCACGCACATGCTGTTGAGCTTTTCTATGCCCACACCGTGCTCGCCCGTCACCGTGCCCCCCATGGCCACGCTGGTCTCCAGTATGTCGGCACCAAAGCGCTCGCAACGGTGCAACTGATCGGGGTCATTGGCATTGAACAAAATCAGCGGGTGCAAATTGCCATCACCGGCATGGAACACATTCAGGCACTTCAGCCCGTACTTGCGCTCCATCTCTGAGATGGCTTGCAAAATATCGGCCAAACGCTTGCGCGGAATGGTCGAGTCCATGCACATATAGTCCGGGCTGATGCGCCCCGAGGCAGGAAACGCGTTCTTGCGGCCACTCCAGAACTTCAGCCGCTGGGCCTCGTCGCGGCTGACCGTGATGGCTGTGGCCCCGCTGGCTCGCAAGACTTCGCTCATGCGGCCAATTTCCTCTTCCACCTCTTCGGGCGTGCCATCGCTCTCACACAGCAAAATGGCCGCCGCCGACAAATCGTAGCCGGCGTGGACAAAGTCCTCCACCGCCACGGTCATGGGCCCATCCATCATCTCCAGGCCGGCCGGGATGATGCCGGCGGCAATCACCGCCGCCACCGCCTCACCGGCGCAGCGCACATCGTCAAAGCTGGCCATGATGCAGCGCGCCAGCTGGGGCTTGGGCACCAGGCGCACCGTCACCTCGGTGCTCACCGCCAGCATGCCCTCACTGCCCACCACCACCGCCAACAAATCGTAGCCGGGCGTATCCAGCGCGTCGCTGCCGAATTCGATCGGCTCCCCCTCAATGGTGAAGCCACGCACCTTCAGCACATTGTGCACAGTCAAGCCATATTTCAGGCAATGCACCCCGCCGGAGTTTTCGGCCACATTGCCGCCGATGGTGCAGGCGATCTGGCTCGAAGGGTCGGGCGCGTAATAAAGGCCCCAGGGGGCGGCGGCCTCGCTGATGGCGAGATTGCGCACCCCGCACTGCACCACAGCCGTCCGGCTGCGGGCATCGATGGACACAATCCGGTTGAACTTGGCCATCGACAGGGTCACCCCGTCGGCATGGGGCATCGCGCCCCCCGACAGCCCGGTGCCAGCGCCACGCGCTACTACCGGCACCTGCAGGCGATGACAGATCTGCAACACCTGCTGCACCTGCGCTTCGGTCTCGGGCAGGGCCACACACATGGGCCGCTGCCGGTAGGCGGTCAGCCCGTCACATTCATAAGGCGTGGTGTCCTCAGGGGTGTACAGCAGCGCCGACGGCGGCAGCACCGCACCCAGCGCCGCCACCACCTCGGTCTGACGGCGGGCACGTTCGGGGGCGCTGGCCAGTGGGGGGAGTGGGGCGTTCATGCCCCAGACTTTACTGGAAAAGCCGCTTCCCCACGCGGGCGATGGCCAAACAAAGCCGTGCCGACCCGAACCAGCGTGCTGCCGGCTTCGATGGCCGCCTCCAGATCGGCCGACATGCCCATCGACAGGGTGTCAAAATGGGGCGCATTCAGGGCCTGCCCCAGCCGCTCAAAACACGCCCGCGCCAGCTGATGCACACGCAACTGCCGCGCATGATCGGGGGCCGGTTCGGGCAGGGTCATGATCCCGCGCAAACACAAGCGCGGCAAGGCCGCCACCTCGCGCGCCAGCGCCAGCGCCTCTTGCGGGTCCACGCCCGACTTGGTGACGCCACCGTCTATATTGACCTGCAAACAAACCTGCAAAGGCGGCAAGTGCGCCGGCCGCTGATCGTTCAGGCGCCGGGCAATGCGCCCCCGATCCACCGTGTGGACCCAATCGAAATGCTCGGCCACCAGCCTGGTTTTGTTGCTTTGCACCGGCCCGATGCAATGCCAGACCAAGGGCGCCGCCAGTGGGGCGGCCTTCAGGGCCAGAATTTTGTCCACCCCCTCCTGCACATAGTTTTCGCCAAAATCGCGCTGCCCCACCGCCAGCGCCAGGGCCAGCACATCCTGGGCCGGAAAAGTCTTGGAAACCGCCAGCAACTGAACCTGCCCCTGCGCTTTGCCAGCCGCCTGCTCGGCGAGGCGTATGCGCTGGACCACAGCTTGCCATGCACCCGTCAAAGAATCACTCATGGCTGCACTTTACCCCGAGCAGACCGGTTTTGGGTTTTAACAACAGCACACCCCATCAACCACCGCATGGCCGGGGTTTATCCCTCCGGGCCGGGATTGGGCGTATCATTTCCGGCTTCCCAACCTCATCCGCACACACCATGGCCAGCACCAACCCCAAGACTTACGACCCCGCACCCGCCACCCAAGTCGCCTTTCTGGGCCTGGGCGTGATGGGTTTCCCCATGGCCGGCCACCTGGCCCTGGCGGGTCACCATGTCACGGTCTACAACCGCAACCCCGCCAAGGCGCAGGCCTGGGTGCAAGAATTTGGCGGCCAAAGCGCCGCCACCCCGCGACAGGCCGTGGCACAGGCCGACATCGTGTTCATGTGCGTGGGCAATGACGACGACTTGCGCTCGGTGGTGCTGGGGGCCGACGGCGCCCTCGCGGGCATGAAAAAAGGCGCCCTGCTGGTCGACCACACCACCGCCTCGGCCAATGTGGCCCGCGAACTGCACGGCTTGGCGGCCGCCCAGGGTGTGGCCTTCATCGATGCGCCGGTATCGGGCGGTCAGGGCGGGGCCCAAAACGGGCTGCTGACCGTCATGTGCGGGGGTGAATCTGCCGCCTTTGAGCGCGCCAAACCGGTCGCCATGGCTTACTCTCGCTCCTTCGCCCTCATGGGCGCGCCGGGCGCAGGCCAACTGACCAAGATGGTCAATCAGATCTGTATTGCCGGGCTGGTGCAAGGACTGAGTGAAGGCATCGCATTCGGCCAGCGCGCCGGTCTGGACATGGCCCAGGTGCTCGATGTCATCGGCAAAGGCGCGGCCCAAAGCTGGCAAATGGACAACCGGGGCAAAACCATGGGCCAAGACAAATTCGATTTCGGCTTCGCCGTCGATTGGATGCGCAAAGACCTCGGTCTGGTGATGGACGAAGCCAAGCGCAACGGGGCCCGGGTGCCGGTCACCGCGCTGGTCGACCAGTTTTACGCCGACGTCCAGCAAATGGGCGGCTCACGCTGGGACACCTCCAGCCTGATCAAACGCCTGCGCTGACCTAAAGCGCCGTGCGCTGATTTCACTCCCCCTCACCCTCTCGGTCAGGGGGCGGCCCGTACCCGGCCAGGGCGGGCCGGGTCTAACCCGGGATGCGGCCTCAGTTCTTCGGCGGGGCCGGCAACAGCGCGTTCAGCTCGGCCTCGGTCAAGATCTCAAATATCCGCACCACTTTTTTCACACCACTGACCTGACGCGCCACTTCGGTGGCCCGGTCGGCTTCGCGCTGGGTGACGCGCCCCATCAAATAAACCACGCCGCGCTCGGTCACGATTTTGTAGGCATTGGCAAAAATGTCTTTGCTATCGACCATCTGGCCCTTCACCTTGGCCGTGATCAGGGCATCGGTCGACCGTTCGGTCAGCGATGAATTCTGGCCAATCACGGTTTCATTCACCACCTTGCGCACGTTTTCAACTTCCGACACCAAGCGCTGCACATAATCGCGATCCTGGGCGTTGGGCACTTCACCCGTGATCAGCACCTGCCGGTTGTAGCTGGTGATATTGAGGTGAGCCCGGCTGCCCATCATTTCGCGAATCCGGCTGGCGGCTTTCAGCTCGATGTTTTCGTCTTCCAGTTGTATGCCGGAAGTCCGGCGGTCAGACGCCACCATGGCCCCGCCGACCATGCCGCCCACCATCAGGGGCGCACAAGCCGATGCCATGGCCGCCAAGGTGCCGATCAGGGTCCATCGAATCAAACGGAATTTCATGTATTTCCCTCCTGGGTGCCCAGTAATAAAGTGTCCACGCCGTCGCACAAACAGTGGATGGTCAGCAGGTGAACCTCCTGAATGCGTGCCGTGCGATCGTGCGGCACACACAAATGAAAATCGGTTTCGCGCAACATGGCCCCCATGCGCCCGCCGCCCTTGCCCGTCAAAGCGACCACGGTCATCTCGCGCTGGTGGGCGGCCTCAATGGCGGCAATCACGTTGGCCGAATTGCCACTGGTTGAAATGGCCAGCAAGACATCGCCGGGCTGCCCCAAAGCGCGCACCTGCTTGGCGTAAATTTGGTCAAAATGGTAATCATTGGCGATGGCCGTCAAAATCGAGCTGTCGGTGCTCAGGGCGATGGCCGCCAACTCGGGCCGCTCACGCTCGAAGCGACCGACAAACTCGGCGGCGAAATGTTGGCAATCGGCGGCCGAGCCCCCATTCCCGCAGGCCAACACCTTGCCCCCATTGGTCACACAGGCCATCAGGGCCTGAACGGCATCTGCGATGGGTTTGGACAATTGCTCTGCGGCCTGATACTTCAGGTCGGCACTGTCTATGAATTGCTGACCGATGCGTTGTTCTAACATACCCGCAATCATAAAGTAAATGCGCCCTCGACCCATCGCAAGCCCCCGGGTTCCAGGGCCACCACATCAAAGCGACAGAAAGGCGGCTCACCCTGCCACCGGTGCAAATAGTGGCGCGCGGCCCAGATGATGCGGCGCTGTTTGGCCGGGGTGACACTGGCCAAAGCCCCGCCCCATTTTGAATGGCGGCGCGCGCGCACCTCGACAAAAACCACCACACCCTTGGGGTCACGCATGATCAAATCGATTTCGCCACCCCCCCGGCCGGGCGACCGATAATGGCGCTGCAACAGTCGCCAGCCGCGCGCCCGCAAATGCGCCAGCGCCTGCTCCTCTGCCGCATCGCCCATGGCCTTGGTGCTGGCCCCACCGGGCCTGCCCACCACATCTGAGGTGATTTTTGAACCCATCGTTTGACCCCGCCCATCTCGCCGCCCGCTCCGTGGCCTCTGGCCAGCATTATCCGCAGGGCGCGCTCTATCTGGTGCCCACGCCCATTGGTAATCTGGCCGATTTCAGCCTGCGTGGTCTTTACCTGCTGGCCCTGGTTGACGCGGTCGCCTGCGAAGACACCCGCCACACCCAGCAACTCTGGCGCGCGCTGGGCGCAGACACCAACCGGGTGCGCTGGCTGGCACTGCATCAACACAACGAAAACCAAGCCTCGGCGCAAGTGCTGGAAATGCTGGGCCAGGGCCTTCGGGTGGCCTATATGAGCGACGCCGGCACACCGGGCATTTCCGACCCGGGTTCACGCCTGGTCGCCGCCGTCCACCGTGCCGGGCGCCGCGTGGTGCCACTGCCCGGCCCCAGCAGCGTCACCACCTTGCTCAGCGCCAGCGGGGCCTGGGCCACCGACGGCACCGAATTCGTCTTCATTGGTTTCTTGCCGGCCAAAGGTGCCAAGCGCGCTCAACGCCTGGGCCAGATGCTGGCCGACCCGCGCCCTCAATGTGTGCTCGAAGCACCGCACCGCATCACTGCCCTGGCGCAAGATCTGCAGGCGGGCGGAGAACGCGGGCTGACCGTGGGGCGCGAGTTGAGCAAACAGTTTGAAGAAATCGCCAGCATGCGCTGCGACCAACTCAGCGCCTGGCTGGAAGCCTCGGCCACGCGCGGCAAAGGCGAATTTGCCCTCGTGTTGCACGAATCACTCGCCTCTTCCGAAAGCCCGAACGCAGCGGGCGAACGCGAACTCCGCCTCTTGTTGCCGCACCTGCCCCTGCGCACCGCCGTGCAACTGGCGGCCGAAATATCGGGTTGTTCGCGCAACGCCCTGTACGCCCAGGCCCTCAGCTGGCAAAAAGACAGCGACTGACAGCGCCGCGCCATCTTGGGCAAAATAAGGGCCTGCGATAAGGGGCTGCCATAAGGGCCCCGAGATTTAAAAGGAGAACCTCATGTTGAACCGGCGAAGTCTTGCTTTGTTGGCCATGCTCGCCTTGAGCGCCGGGCTGGCCATGGCCCAGGACAAATACCCGGCCAAACCCGTGACACTGATCGTGCCCCAGGCGGCGGGCGGTGCCAACGATGCCATCGCACGGGTCATCGCGCAAAAACTGACCGAACAGACCGGCCAGTCCTTCGTCATTGAAAACCGCACCGGTGCCGGTGGCAATGTCGGCGCAGCCGCAGCCGCCAAAACCCGCCCCGATGGCTACACCCTGATGCTCACGGCCGACAGCGTCATGGTCATCAACCCCGCACTTTATAAAACCACGGGCTTTGACACCCTGAAAGACTTTGAGCCTGTGGCTTCCGTCGCGACCGCCGGCTACGTGCTGGTGGCCCACCCCGGATTTCCGGCTAAAAACGTGGCCGAACTGATCGCCCTGGCCAAACAACAACCCGGCAAAATCAACATCGGCTCCGCAGGCAACGGCACCCTCAACCACCTGATCGGTGAAATGTTGGGCAAGGAAGCCGGCATCGATCTGGTGCATGTGCCTTACAAGGGCGCAGCGGCGGCCGTCACCGACCTGGTAGCCGGACAGGTGCAGGTCTCGGTGCAAAGCCTGCCATCTTCCATCGCATTCATCAAAAACGGCAAGATCAATGTGCTGGGCGTGGTCAACCCGAAACGCATCTCGGCCCTGCCCGACAGCCCGACCATCGGTGAAACCCTCAAGGGCTTTGGCACCACGCCCTGGTACGGCCTGTTCGCCCCCGCCGGCACGCCCAAGGCCATCGTGGCCCAGCTGAACGCCGAAATCGCCAAAGCCCTGGAATCCAAAGATGTGCAAGAACGTTTGGCCGGCGTGGGCTGCGAGCCCCACAAAAGCACGACCGAACAATTCAGCGGCCTGATCCGCGCCGACCTGCAGCGCTGGGCGGGCACCGTCAAATCTTCCGGGGCCAGCATCGACTGAAAACAAGCACTGCCCTAACGCGGACGCAAGGCGCGACTGAGCAAGACCACCGGCAACAGGCCCACCAGCACCAGCGCCAAGGCCGGCCAAGCCGCCTCGCCCAGCCTCTCGTCGCGCGCCAACTGGTGTGCCATCACCGCCAGCGTGTCGCTGTTAAAAGGCCGAAGCACCAGAGTGACAGGCAACTCCTTCATCACATCGACAAAAACCAGCAAGGCCGCCGCCGCCAGCGGTCTGCGCAACAAAGCCCCGTGCACACGCCAAACCAGCCTTGCCCCGCTCACGCCCAACATGCGGGCGCTGTCATCCACCGCCAACGGAATTCGGGTGTAGCCGCTTTGCAATGACTGCAAAGCCACGGCTACAAAGCGCACCAGATAAGCCCACACCAAGCCCAGCACCGTCGCCGTCAGCCAATGCCCCGCACCCAGCCCCGGACTATGGGCCTGCAACCAGCCCAGCGGCCACAGCAAACCCACCACCACCACCGCTCCCGGCATGGCATAGCCCAAACCGACCAAGCCGCGCAGCGAACGGTTCATGACATTGGGCTGCAAACGCTCTTGCGCCAACAAGGCCCACGCCAGCACCGTGGCCAACACCGCCGTCAGGGTCGACAGCATCAAACTATGGCCCGCCCAACTCAGGAAACGCCACCCCCCGGCTTGCGCCTCGATGCCGCTGTGCCAACCATGCCAAAGCAGTATCCAGACCGGCAGCACGAACCCGATCAACACCGGCAAGGCACAGACGGCCACCACCACTGCGGCCGGCCCGCCCTTCAATGCCCGAAGTTGCGCCTCGGGGCCCTGCCGACCCAATCGGGGGCTGGCGTAGCGTTGCTGCGCCTGCGCGCGTTTTTCCCAAGCCAACAAAGCCGCCACACTGATCAATAAAAAGGTGGCCAACTGGGCCGCCGCCACGCGCTGATCCATGGCCAACCAGGCTTTGTAAATGCCCGCCGTGAATGTCTGAATGCCGAAGTAACTGCTCACCCCGTAATCGGCCAGCACCTCCATCATGGCCAGGGCAACCCCCGCCGCCACCGCCGGTCGCGCCAAAGGCAGCACCACCCGCCACAAGCGGCGTGTCAAAGAAGCCCCCAGCATGCGGGCGGCCTCCATCAAAGGGTGGGCCCGCTCGGCCAAAGCCGCGCGGGCCAGCACGTAGACGTAGGGGTACAGGGCCAAAGTAAAAACCAGCATCGCCCCACCCAGGCTGCGGATCTCGGGCCACGGACGCCAGGGCGCGCCGGTGTAGGCCCGCAAGGCCGTAGCCAGAGGGCCGCTGTACTGCAAAAAATCGGTGTAGGCATAAGCCAGCACATAGGCCGGCATGGCCATGGGCAATAGCAAAGCCCACTCCCAGAAACGTCGCCCCGGGAACTCAAACAAAGTCACGGCCACCGCGCAGCCTGTGCCCAACACCACCACACCCAGCCCTGTCCCCACACAAAGCCAGAAACTGGTCATGACATAGTCGGGCAAGACCGTGGCCGACATCTCGGCCAGGATCTGGGCGGCATCGGCATCAAAAGTCAGCCAAGTGCCCAGCACCGAAAGCACGGGCAAGGCCAGGCCCAAGGCCAGAACAGCCCACATCGGCCTTCCCCACATCACATGCTTCATGGTCATGGGGGCATTGTAGGGAAGGGGGCTTATCCCCTCTTTAAAATGGACAGATGCATTTATCCATCGAACAACTCGAGGTTCGCTACCCGCAACGCCCCCAACCGGCGGTCAACGGCGTCAGCCTGGGCTTGGGCGAGGGCCAGATCGGCGTCTTGCTGGGGCCCTCGGGCTGCGGCAAAACCACCCTCTTGCGGGCCATCGCCGGCCTGGAGCGGGCCCACCGGGGCGAAGTTCGCCTGGCGGGGCTCACCATCAGCTCTGCCCGCTCACACCTGGCCCCCGAACAGCGGCGCATGGGCATGGTCTTTCAAGACCATGCCCTGTTTCCACACCTGAGTGTGCAAGACAATGTGATGTTCGGCCTGCTCGACCAGCCGCGCGCCCAACGCCTGGCCCGCGCCCGGGAAATGCTGACCCTGGTCGGCCTGGCCGGCAGTGCGCAGCGGTACCCGCACGAACTCTCGGGCGGCCAGCAGCAGCGGGTGGCCCTGGCGCGCGCGCTCGCCCCCGGCCCGCGCCTGCTGCTGATGGACGAACCCTTCTCCAATCTCGACATCGAATTGCGTGAGCGGCTGGCACTTGAAGTGCGGCAAATCCTCAAAGAGGCAAAGGCCACGGCATTGGTGGTGACCCACGATCAGATGGAGGCCTTTGCCATGGGCGACCTGATCGGCGTGATGTCGCAAGGCCGCCTGCAACAGTGGGACGACGCTTACACGCTTTACCACCGCCCGGCCAACCGGTTTGTGGCCGAATTCATCGGCCACGGCGTGTTCGCACCCGCCCTCATCCGTCAATCGGGGGACCATGTGGTGGTACAAACCGCCGTCGGCGATTTGATCGATGTGCACGAATGCCCGGTACCGGGCGCCTACCCCGGCGGCGAATGCGATGTGTTGCTGCGTGCCGACGACATCGTGCACGACGACCATGCCCCTGTCCAGGCCGAAATCGTGCGCAAAGCATTCCGGGGGTCGGAATTCCTCTACACCCTGCGGCTGGGCAACGGGCAACAACTGCTGGCCCACGTGCCCAGCCACCATGACCACAAATTGGGCGAATGGATTGGCATCCGGATCGAGGCCGACCACGTCGTCACTTTTGAACGACAGACCCAAACCTGATCGCACCCGGGTCCGCGACAGTGGGCACCGCCACGCCGGCGACCCATTTTTCTATATAAATCAATGAGTTACGCACGAATCACCCATTGCCGGGTGCGACCGCCCCCATCGAAATGAACCATTAGGCCTCAAGTGGCGGGGCGTCGGGTCGATACAAGGCATATCTTTTCTAGGAATGCCCACCATGCGAACGGCTGCATTATCAAACCCCATGGCCGGCTTGACCCTGCCGCCGTCTGCCTTGGTCAAATACGCATCCACCAAGCCACCAAAGAGCGCCGCAGGCGCAGCGGCGGCCATGGCGCCCGGCCCGCAGGCTTTAGACAACCCAACCACTCTCTCCTGGGTTTCGGGTCGCCCTGGCAATGAAAAATCAGCCACCACCGGCGCTGTGGCCGTGGCCGGCACCACCACCACCCAGGTCAAGTTCTATGTGTCGCTCAAAAAAGCCGGGGCTTACACCTTCAGTGCTGGCGCCTCTTACGGATTAATAGGCAAATCGCCCAGCCTTTCCATGAGCCTGTCCGATGCCAACGGCAAAGTCATCAAAACGATGGCCGGGAATCAACTCAAACTCAGCCGCAGCGAAAGCGAAAAACTGACCGACGGTCAATACACCCTGAGCCTGAACATCAAACCGGCCAAAGGGGGTACCGCCTGGTTCACCCAGTACACCGTCAATGCGTCGCAAAACCTGTCGCCATTGCCCGCCGCGACCAAAGACCCGCTGATGAACGCCGTCCTGGCCGGTGGGTCAAACTGGTGGCACCCGGAAGGCGTGGTTGCAACACAGACCGATACCGCGGTCACCGACAAGGTGAATCAAATCAGCGGGGCCAAAACGACCCTTTACTACGATTTTTTGGCAGGCACCGAAAGCTATCTGACGGCAAAAGACAAAAATGCTTTTCAAGCCATGGACGACGATCAGCAAGACGGCGTGAAGTCGGCTTTGGATTATTTGTCATCCCTGGTCAATGTCACCTTCGTCCAAGCGAGCGGAAGCAACAAAGCCGACATCGCTTTTGGCACCAACGATCAAACCAGCAGCGCAGGGTATGCCCTCTATCCCCACGCCAACGGCAACAACCCCTCGGTGGTGATGCTCGACAACATCGCCAACGGACAAGCCACCAACACCGGGGCCGAGTTGAACGACAAAAGTTCGTATGGCTGGTACACCCTGGTCCATGAGTTGGGACACGCCATGGGTTTGAAACACCCTGGCGCTTACAACGCGGGCGGTGGCAGCACACCGGGGCCCTATCTGCCTAAACCCTTGGATAACCGCATCACGTCGGTGATGTCATATAACGATGCGCCGGGAAGCCAAAAGCTGACAGTCACAAAAGGGGTTCCCACCGGATATTCTTATAGTTATAAAGGGATCAGCCCCACCACCTACCAGGTGCTCGACATCGCGGCTTTGCAATACATGTACGGCGCCAACAAAGGGGCTGATGCCGCCGACCTGACCCTGACCGACAGCGACACCAACTACCAATCGGTTTGGGCCCCCAAGGGTGTCAAGGTCGATGCCTCTGCCACCCAGAGAAAAAATATTTTTGATTTGCGGGCGGGCTACTACAGCTCCATCTCCATCCGCAACACCAACGACCAAGTCGCCGACATCAAGGCCAGCTTTGTCAGCCAAGGCGTGGCCGATGCCACCGCTCAGGCCTACGCCAACAATATCGTCAACAACACCAAAGCGCTCAAAGGGCAAATCTTTGACGGGCGCAAGACCCTGGGTCTGGCTTGGGGCAGTCAGATCACAGAGGTCAAGGGCGGAGAGGCTGACGACGCCTTTTACGCCAGCGATTACTCCACCACCATCGAGGGTGGCGCTGGCAACGACACCCTTTACTTGCAGGGCGCTAGCAACCAATGGACATCCGCCGCAGCGGCCAACGGCGTCACGACCTACACCAAAGTGGGCACCAGCACGACCATCTCGGCCAAGGGCATTGAAGCCATCAAGTACTACACATCGACCAGCGCATCATACGCCTGAGTCACTCAAGTCATCAGGCTTGAGGTCGATTTATTCGAGATGAGCCTATCCGTCCAGCCAGCCTATAGCGCCCTAGTCATGGGCGCTTTGGCCTCGCCCAATACAGGGGTGGCTGAAGCGATTTTCACCCTGCGGCATAACCCGCGAGCGAAGGTCACGATCACGGACACCGCCGACCAAATCACACGCCATTTTGACGCGCTGGCACGCTTGAGCGGCAACATCACGGGCCTCACCGTCAGCGACGCTGGCGACTCGCCGCCAGGCCTGGTGCAGGTCAGTGCCGCTCAATTCAAACAAAATGCGCGGCTGATCGCCAAATTCACCGATAACGCGATATTCAATGTCAGTCAGTCCAGTGCCTCATACGCCAGCTCATTGGAAAGCCATGGCAAGGTCGCCTCTTTCAGCGTCAAAGACACCAGCGGTGAAATCAGCAACCGATGGGCTGCGCTGAACCAGTCCAGCAAATTGGCTCAGGTGAACGTCTCCACACCCGCTCAAAACCTGACCCTCACCGAGCAACAGCTGAGCGATTTTTCAGACCTGCTTGACAAGTTTCAAGGCCCCTATGGCTTGCAGGTCAATCAAACCGCTGCCGCCAGCGCGGCGAGCCTGAAAAACGACCCCAGAGTCCGCAACCTGGCCATTCTGGACAGCGCTGCAAACATATCGGCGAGCCTCAACGACCTGGTCGACTTGGGTGCCAAACTGCAAGTGATACGCAGCACAGATCGACCACTGATCGAAGTCAACGCCGACCGGCTGGAGAGCAACGCATTGGTCATCGGGAAAATCTATCGCGGTTACGAGTTATCGGTCAAACAGGCCTCGCTCAGCCAGGCCGCGCCGCTGGTGTCCAACCGGAAACTGGCGTCGATTGAGGTCGTCGACACCGCCGCCAATATCGCTGCTCATCTCGATACGCTGGCAAAGCTGGGCTCGGACCTCACCAACATCCACATCACCGACACCAGCAATCACCTCCAGCTGACCAGCAACGACTATCAGACTTATGCCAGTGTGCTGGCCAAAATCCAGGCCGATGACGATTATCAGGTTGACCTGACCGAGGCCAGCGTGCAAGAGGCCCAAATTCTGGGCACCGACGCCCGGGTGAGCAAAATCAGTGTGTCCGATACCGCAGGCATGATTTCAGCGAATCTGACCGCTTTGGCCAGCAACGACAAAATCGATCAAATCTATACCCTGGGCAAGTCCAAAACCATCCGGCTTGCCTATGCACAGCTCGATCAAAACGCCGCATTGGCCAAAATCACCAACGATTACGCCTTGTCTGTGACTGGCGTGGGCGTAGGCGTCGCCAAAGCCCTGGTGGACAGCCAGCCGCGCGTCGTCGATTTATCGGTGACAGGCACGGGCTCAGACATCATCGGGTCTATCAGCGATCTCACCAGCCTGGGCAAGAAGCTCTCCAGCATAGAGCTGAGCGATGGCAACACGCCGCTGGACCTGAGCGCATCCACCTGGATGCGTCACATCGGCACCTTGTCCAAGATCAAGAACGGCTATGCAGTCAATGTCAGCCAAGTCAGCGCGAGCAAGGCGCTGGCCCTGGGCAGCGACTCTCGGGTCAGCAGTCTATCGGTGAAAGATACCGCGGCCGCCATTTCCAGCCAACTCGACGCCTTGCACCAATTGGGCTCCAGGTTAACCACCATCACACAAAGCGACTCCGGGGCGATCTCAGTCACGGGCCGTCAATACGCGCAACAAAGCAGCACCTTGAGCAAATTGGGCGTAGACGCACAATTCATCGTCACAAAAGCCCTGGTCAGCCAGGCGTCCACCCTCTCCAGCGATTCCCAGGTCAAACAAGTCACCGTCGAAGACAGCAGCGCCAATTTGTCCAACGGCATCGATGCCTTGCAATCCGCCATCACTGCAAACGCCCAACAAAGCTGGGTACTGCGCTCCAGCACCGAGCCCGTGGCCTTGCAACTGACGCAAACCCAGTATTTGCAAAACACGGACGCCCTGAATGCGATCAGCGGCAAAACCAAATGGACCGTCAATGACCTGACCGCCACGGCCAACAACTTGGCCAAGGTCAGTGCCGACACCCGCGTGCAAAGCGTCAACATCAAGAGCGACAGCACCGATCTCTCAGCCCAAATGGCGGCCTTGGTGGGCTTGGGCGACAGACTCAAGAATGTGGTTCAAAACGATGCCAATGCGCTCATCAGCATGACCGCGGCCAACTGGGGGCAATACCAATCCACCATGGCGAAATGGGTCGGCGGCGCCCAAGTCGGCTTGACGGCCGTCAAAGCCGGTGCGGCCCTCAAGCTGGCGTCCGACTGGCGTGTCAAAACGCTAAGCATACAAGACGGCCTGAGCGCGATCACCTTGAACCTCGATGCCCTGCAAAGCATTGCCACCCAAGTCACCGAAGTTCGCCCCTCAAGCGCAGGGGTGGCCTCAGTTCGCATGAGTCAATGGACTGCCGACGCAGCGATCTTGTCAAAATTTCACTCTAGCATCACGCTGGCCGTCACCGAGGCCAGCGCCGCTGATGCCCAAACATTGATCAGCTCCGCCAATGACCAGCTGGTGCAAATCCATGTCAAAGACAGTGGGACACAAATTATCAGCCAGCTCGGCGACTTGGCCTCCAATGCAAAATTGCAAAGCATACGGATCACTGACGCCAATGTGCCCATCGCTTTGACCGCCAACCAATGGTTCACACGATCGGCGGTCTTGGCCAAAATCCAAGGCAATGTTCAGTTTTCTGTGACGGGCGCATCCGTCAGTCAACTGAGTACCGTACCCAACGGCTTGATCGCTGATGCCCGCGTCAAGGAAATTGGCATCAATGACAACGCATCAGATCTGGTCTCCGGTTTAAGCGTGATGCAAGGCGCCAATGCGCGCATCACCAGCCTGAGCATCAAAGACGCCGACACCTTGACCCTGAGCTATTCACAATGGTCCAACCATCAAGCGGTGTTGAGCAAAATATCCCAGAACCACAACCTCGTGGTCCAGGGTGTGAGTGCAGCAAACGCTTCTCTGGTGGGTCGCTCACCCCATGTCGCCACCGTTCAGGTCAGCGATTTGGCCAGCCAAGTGGCATTGAATATGGACGCCCTGCAACTTTTGGGTGATCAGCTCAGCGCGGTCACGACCACCGATGCCGCCGCCAACCCCACGCTTCGTCTGAGTGCGGCGCAAGTGTTCAACAGCGCGTCTACCCTGGGCAAAATCACCAACGCCAATTACTCGCTCTCGGTGACCAACGCCTCCGTCGGCGACTTCCTCCAATTGCAAAGCAACAGCAAACTTGCCCGCATTGAGGTCGCCGACACCAGTGCCCAACTGGCCGACAATTTGGCCACACTGGCTGGCAGTAGCGCGCTTGGCGCTTTGACCCAAACCGGTCAAGCTTCGGCCTTGGAGCTGAGCGCCAGCGATTACTTGAGTTACAGCACCACCCTGGCCAAAATGACCAATGCTTATACCGTTCGACTCAGCGATGCGACCGTCGCCCAATCGTCCGCATTGAATGCCGACCCCAAAGTCTTGTCCTTCACGGTCAGCGACACCAGCCAGCACATTTCGGACGCCATGTTCAGCCTGTCCAATTTGGGCAAACTCAGCGGCTTTGACATCACCCAGGACAACGGGCCGATCCAGGTGCCCTTGACCAAATTGGATGACTACTCTGATTTACGAGACTTTTTGCGCGATGCGACGGGTTCACCACACCGCATC
This sequence comes from Pseudomonadota bacterium, assembly GCA_041159205.1. Taxonomy (GTDB): domain Bacteria; phylum Pseudomonadota; class Gammaproteobacteria; order Burkholderiales; family Burkholderiaceae_C; genus Limnohabitans. The sequence continues at coordinate 40,710 of JBEAZY010000218.1, read as the reverse complement.
GTCGTCACCCAGACAGATGTGGCTTCGGTCCAGGGCTTGTTCCAGCTCAGTGATGTGGATTTGGTGTCCATCAACGACAGCAGCGACAATTTATCGCAGGCCTATGCCGATCTTTACCCCAAAACCCCCCAAATCACCGGCATCACACTGGATGACCCCAGTGTGGCCATCTCAATCACTCAACAGCAACTATTGAACCAGCCTGAGTTGTTGCAAAAGATCAGCCAGCCCTATACGCTGAAGGTGATCGACGTGCTGGCAAACAGTGCCACCAGCGTGGCCAATCCTCAAAACGTGGTGGGCATCCGGGTCAAAGACACAGCCAGCGCCATCAGTCAGGCCTTCGATGACTTGGTGGCCCTGGGCGACAAAGTCCTCGAAGTTCAAGTCACAGACAACGGCGACATCGACTTGACACAGTCACAAGCCACTTCAGGGTCTGTGCTGATGGACCGCATTTTGGGTGAGCACGCGTTCAACATCGCGCCTTGACGCTTTGCTGGGCCGCTGGGTCATGGCCGCACGCCTTGGGCGTTCACCTCCCTGCGGCTGGGTCCTTACGACTTGGGTTTCTTTCTGTACCCGCCGTAATCAAGGATTTGGTCAGCCACCAATTCCGTACCATTCTGAATCAACAAAATATCTTCATTCAGCCAAATATAGCGGAAACCTTCCGGCGGCAATTTCAAAATATCGTTCCACTGGGCAGGCAAATCCTTGGCCGGCGTATTTGGCGGTAAGGGCTCACCCAATTTCCATCTGCGAGGGCGAACAGACACACATATTTCACCCTGCACTTTCATATTGTCAGGGCACTCCTGACCCTTAGTCACAGACAGATTGGCATTGAGCCATGCAGTCAGCGCTGTTTTTTGATCCGGTGCAAATTGAGGGGTAGGCGACGTGACCCTCCCGGACAAATCCGGAGGCGGCACGATGGCCGGCACTGGCACCGGCACTGGCACGCCCATCGCGCCACCCACCACCACACCAGGGGCCGGGTTGGCATTGACCACAGGCGCACGGGGCCGGGGGTTGGTCGTCGTCTCCTTGCTGGGCTCAAAAGTTTTGACCTCGGGGCTGAACAACTCTTTCAGTTTGTTCGGGTCCTTGGCCAGCTTCGCCTCTTGCAAAGACTCGACCATCACGGTGATCTCACCCGTCAGTGCCGAACCCAACCAGCCAGGCAGGTTAGATTGAATCAGGTTGAGCTGCGCTGCATCACAATTTTGACCCCTCTGAGTCAACCAATTCATGGCAGCTTCCACGCGCTCTGTGGGGTTGCCCACCGTCAGCGCAATACGCCTGAACTCAGCCACCGAGCAGGTCGGGCCGGGATTCGGTTGCGCCATCAGCGCGGCAGACCCAACCACGCCAGCCAGCACCACCGACCCACGCACAGACCAGGCAAAAACCATCGATCGAACCCGCTGTGACACTATTTTGAACTTCATCTCTACTTCCTCTATTTGAGCAAATCAAGCACCGAGCGCTGATTCACATAGTCCTGTGCAAGCTCACTGGTGGCCGCGTCCTGAATGATGCGCAAACGAACCAAATCAGACGCCTCCTTGGCGTAATCGCTGTCCAGGATCCGGCTGCGCGAGGCCGTTTGCGAAATGCGCATAGTGCTGACATTGTCTCCCGCATGGGTCAATCGACTCAACTGGGCACCCAGCACCAAACCGTCACCTATATTGCGCCACGCCACATCCAACCCCCTGATCTGGGATGTCATCTGATGGGTGATCGAAAGCCCCGAGGCATTGTCAGCGGCACTGTTGATGGCAGAACCCGTGCTCAGACGTTGCGTGTTCTTGAATGACTCGCGCGCCACCTGACCCAGCGACGCCATCGCCCAGCTGGATACAATATTGGTATTGATGACGGCCATGCGCGCGATATTTCAAAAATGCCCATGAAGTCATGCAAATGAAGCAAAATTAATGCCTAAAGCCAAGCCTTTTTTTCGGCAAACGCCCGGCCATTTCAGCCGCCAAGCCATAAACCGCCCGTCTAAACGGCCATTTTTTGCCGCTCAGAGTGTGGCGACAGACCATGTGCTGATCTAGGGCTCAGGCAAGTTCGCGATGGGCAGTTTTCGCCCTCTTGGGCTCTGGCCAAAACCTTGGGCCTATTCAAAGACCCAAATCAATCCAGGCTGACACCCGCCGCCTTGGCCACCTCGCCCCAGCGCTTGTAGTCCGACGCGATCAGTGCGCCCAACTCCTCCGGGGTGCCCGGCTTGGCCTCGCCCCCGATTTTGACAATCGCGGCTTGATATTCCGGTGATTTGATGATCTCATTGATCACGTTTTGCAACTGACGCACGATGGCTGGCGGGGTGCCGGCCGGCGCTGCCGCACCCGTCCAATTTCTCATCACAATGTCGGGGTAGCCCAACTCCATCAAGGTCGGCACTTGCGGCAACTCATTCGACCGCCTGACGCCTGTCACCGCCAGGGCTTTGAGTTTGCCCTCGCGAATTTGGCCGATCGACGCCGACAAATCGGTCATGGCGAAATGAACCTGCCCGGACAACACGGCCATCGACATCTCTGCCCCGCTTTTGTAAGGCACATGCACCAGGTTCAAATTGGCTTTGGCTTGCAAAAGCTCACCCAACAAATGGGCCGAATTGCCTACCCCGGCCGAGCCGTACGTGATTTTGCCCGGATTGGCCTTGGCGTGAGCAATGAACTCTTGCAAATTATTGGCCGGAAAACCGGGGGCCATCACCATCACCAGACCGATGTCTGTGGTCTGCACAATCGGGGTGAATGACTTGGTCGGGTCATAGCCCGGGTTTTTGGTGATGGCGGGGGCAATGGCAAACGTCGACACATTGCCCAGCAAAATCGTATGCCCATCAGGCGGCGCACTGGCCACCACGCGCGCACCGATCAGGCTGCCTGCGCCGGCGCGGTTCTCGACGAGCACCGGCAGCTTCAGCGCGTTTTGCATGGGTACCGCCAGCAAACGCGCGACCACATCGGTGGGACCACCTGGCCCATAAGGCACGATGAGTCGAATGGGCGCATTGCTTCGCAACTCTTGCGCCGACGCGACCGGGGCTGTGACCCACACAGACAACAGCCCCCATAGAAACAGCAGCCACGATTTGGCATCAGCCCGAACACACCATCCACTCATCATGCATCCCTCAAATTTCAACCATGTGAAATTCATCTTCGCACACTCTGTGCAGAAGTGCCAGTCGTGAACACGCGAACTCAAAGCGGTCCGCTCGCCTCGCGGCAACGCACAGAGACCTTCAAATAATGACTTGGTATGCATTATTATCAGGGCCTATGGAGGCCCTGCCAAACCCGCCGCGACCCATGAGGTTTTGCACGACCTACCTATGTGTCTATCCGTGCATGACCACCATCATTTGACCAAAGGATGACCCCCCATGACTCAAAAAATATGGCGTGCCCATGCCCCGACTATTCTGGCCCTGCTGCTCGGCTGCACACTGCAAACCGGCGCATGGGCACGGGTCACGCGCATCGTCATCGATGAGGTCAAAGCCCTGCCGCCTGATCAATCCGGGCACATCGCCACCGAACAACTGGCGGGTCGTGCCTATGGCGAGCTAGACCCCGGGTCAGCTGCCAACAGCCTCATCCAGGATTTGATGTTATCGCGCGATCCCGATGGAAAAGTTCGATACGTCGCCACTTTCGTCCTGACCAAACCAGTCGATCTCTCCAAGGCCAGCGGCTTGATGTGGCACGAAGTCCCCAATCGCGGGTTGCGTCGCCCCAATGTCGTGGCGGAACGAAGCAATGGCGACATCGATCTGACCAGTGCCTGGCAAGGTGACAACTCGGGTGCCACAGCGGTGCGCGCCACGGCAGAAGTCGACAAACCCCACTGGCTGAAACTGCCGATTGCGCGCCAAAGCGACGGGGCCCCGCTGGCCGGCCAGGTGTTCGCCAGAATCGTGAACAGGTCAGGGGCCGGGTCTCAAGCCCTGATTGTCCAGACCAATCCTGTGCCTTACAAACCCGCCAGCCTGGACACACGCTTGTCCCGGTTGGTCTCGCGCACCGCCGAATCCACTCGCGGAGAAGTCATCGGAGAGGTCGAAATACCATCCGGCGATTGGGCCTGGGCACGCTGCGACGCCTCCCATCCTTTCCCGGGAACGCCTGATCCCGCACAAATTTGCCTGAAGAACGGTTTTGATGCCAAGCGCCTTTATCAGGTCACCTTCACCTCACACGATGCATACCCGCTCGGCCTGGGTTTTGCCGCATGGCGCGATGTCGGGCAATTTTTCAAGACCGCCAAGTCCGATGATGTGGGCACACCCAACCCGGTGGCCGGGGCCATCACGCACAGCATAGGCCGTGGTGTATCGCAGTCAGGCAACTTTCTGCGTGGCTGGCTGCATCTGGGCTTTAATCAGGATGAAGCCGGCAAGCAAGTACACGACGGTTTGTGGCCCATCATTGCCGGCAGACGCATTGCACTGAACTTCCGCTGGGCCCAACCCGACGGCGTGCTCGAGTTGTACCAAGCCGGCAGTGAAGGCCCGCAATGGTGGCTGGCCGAGCCAGACCCCGTTCGCGGCACCCCTGCGGCAGGCCTGCTCGACCGATGCCAGAAAAGCGCGACTTGCCCCAAAATCATGGAACACTTCGGCTCAGCCGAAGTCTGGGCACTGAAACTCACGCCTGAATGGATCGGGACAGATGCCAAAAAAGACCTGCCCCTGCCATCCAATGTGCGGCGCTACTACATCGGCAGCTCCAACCACGGCGGTGGGGTCGGCGGGTTTAACAGCAGTTTGCCAGGGGTGGGGTTACCGGCCACCGGGCCCACTTGCCCGGGCAACAACTACGGCACGGGGCTGCTGCCCGCCAACCCGGTCCCCCACACCGAGACCGTCAATGCCTTGCGGGTGCACTTCAGAAATTGGGTCATGAAAGGCATAGAGCCACCCCCCAGTCGATGGCCCAAACTGGCAGATGGCACCCTGGTTCCCGCCCACAAACAAGCCATGGGCTTCCCCACATTGCCCACGCTGCGCCCGACCGTGCCGGAGCCTGACTTCATCATGCCTGTGATCGACTACGACTGGGGCCCTGATTTCAACCCGGTCGATGGCTCCGGGGTGGCCGGCCATGCCCCACCCCCGATCCGACAAGTGTTGAGCATGTATGCACCCAAAGTAGACCCCGACGGCAACGAACTGGGCTCGGTGCCCGTCGTTCTCTTAGACGCCCCGTTGGGCACCTATCTCGGCTGGAACATCACTGCTGCGGGTGATCGCCCCTTTCATGCAGGCCAAATTTGTAACTACGTCGGCGGCATGATTCCTTTTGCGCGAACCGAGCCAGAGCGCCGCGCCCGGCAAGACCCGCGTCCCTCACTGCAAGAGCGTTATGGCTCACATGAAGGGTATGTGGCGGCAGTCCGAAAAGCCGCTGCGCGGGCCCAAACCGAGGGTTTTCTGTTGCCAGACGATGCGGCCCGCTTGATCCGCGCCGCGCAAGAAAGCGCCGTCTTGCGCTAAGCAAACATGCAGACCCCCACCGCCTGTCTGGAAGAGCCCAGCCGCCTGACCCCCATATTGGGCGAGTTTGATGTGGTGGTTCTGGGCGGCGGGCCCGCCGGAATCATGGCCGCGGCATCTGCCGCACGCGCTGGCAGTCGCACACTCCTGGTCGAGGCCTATGGCTTTCTGGGCGGCATGGGCACGGCCGCGGGCGTCACCAATTTTTGTGGCTTGCACGCCAATGTGCACGGCACCATCCAACAGGTCGTGCATGGCCTGACGGATGTGCTGCTGAATCGCATGCGTGATCTCGGCGGCCTGAATGAACCGCATTTTCTGTTTGGCCACAAGATCGCGGCACAGGCCTATGACAACGCCGTCTTCAAAATTGCTGCCGACGAATTGGTGCTGGATGGCGGTGCGCAAATCCTCTTCCACGCCCGGGCCGTGGGTGTGCTGATGAATGCCCCCGGTGACATCAAGGCAATGCTGGTAGAAACCAAATCAGGCAGACAGGCCATACTGGGCAAAATCTTCATCGACTGCTCGGGCGATGGCGACCTTGCAGCACACGCCGGTGCCCCATACGAGAAAGGCCAAGACTCGATGGAGGGGCAAGACATGATGTACCCCTCCACCATGTTCCGCGTGCACGGCGTGGACGCGGCAAAAGCCGGTGATGCCTGGAACCATTTCGGCACCCTCATGGAACAGGCCGAAGCGCACGGCATGCGCTTCCCTCGCAAGACACCCATCATTCGACCGCAAAAAAATCCTGCCGAATGGCGGGCCAATGTCACTCAATTGGCCAATCCCGACGGCAGCCCTGTCGACGGCACCGATGCCCAACAACTGAGCGCGGCCGAAATTCTCGGTCGCCAGCAAATCATTCAATTTTTCGATTTCCTGCGCCGCTATGCACCAGGTTTTGAAAAATCCTACCTGCTTGAAATCGCCCCTCAGGTAGGCATTCGGGAAACACGCCGTGTGCTGGGCGACCATCAGCTGACCGCGCAAGATGTGCTGGAATGTGCCAGCTTTGAAGACAGCATCGGCGTCAACGGTTGGATGATTGAAGAACACATCGCCGGCAATATCCAGTTCAAGTGGCAAGACATCCCCAACTGCCGGGGGTTTAACCACCTGCCCTACCGGATGCTCTTGCCGCAAGGGCAGTCCAATCTCCTGGTGGCCGGGCGCTGTGCCTCCATGACGCACGGCGGCCAATCTGCGGCACGCGTCTCGGGTGCGTGTTTCGTCATGGGGCAGGCGGCCGGTACGGCCGCTTCAATGGCCGTGGCCCAACACCTCACACCCCGAGAAGTCGACATCCGGGAATTGCAACGCAGTCTCTTGGCTGCGGGGGTCTACCTCGGCCTGGAACCCTGACCCCCTGAACCACCCGACCGTGCTTTTGACGGCCTCACAAGGCGTTGATCGGTATTTTCACGTAAGCCGTTCCGTTGGCCTCTTTGGGTGGCAACTCGCCCGCCCGAATATTGATCTGCACGGCAGGCAGAATCAATACCGGCATCTCCAGCGTCGCGTCGCGCCGGGTTCGCATCTCAATGAACTGCGCTTCGCTGACACCATCATGCACATGGATATTCATGGCCCGCTGCTCTGCGACTGTGGTCTCGAACGCAATGGGCCGATCATTGGGCGGGTAATCGTGGCACATGAACAGTCGCGTTTGTGCGGGTAGACTCAGCAGTTTGCGCACCGAGGCGTACAAGGTCCTGGCATCACCGCCAGGAAAGTCACAACGCGCCGTGCCCACATCGGGCATAAAAAGCGTATCCCCCACAAACACCGCATCGCCCACTTGGTAAGCCACACAGGCCGGTGTATGGCCCGGCACAGCGATGACCTTCGCCGTGACATCCCCGATCGGAAATTCTTCATTGTCTTTGAACAGCACATCGAACTGTGAGCCGTCCTGCCGAAATTCCGGCTCCAAATTGAAGATGCCCTTGAACACCTTCTGCACCCGTTTGATTTGCTCCCCTATGCCCGACCGGCCACCGAGCATTTTCTTCAAATAGGGCGCCGCACTCAGATGGTCGGCATGCGCATGGGTTTCCAAAATCCACTGCACCTCCAGCCCATGCGCCCTCACATAGGCGATCACTTTATCGGCTGAAGTGGTCCGGGTGCGACCCGACTTGTGGTCATAGTCCAGCACCGAGTCTATGACCGCGGCAGCCGAACCATGCCCCCGATGAACCACATAGGTCACTGTCCAAGTGGCCGGGTCAAAAATGCCGTGCACCGTGAGTTTTAACTGGGTTGTGGTCATGTCTGGATTGATCCTAAGGTTTTTCTGAAATTATATAGATTTATAATATATTTGTCTATATAATGTATGGCCTGAGGTTCTCCAATTGTTTGACTGCCGGACCTTGAAAGAACACGCCTATGAAAACTGTGACGCTTGAGTTATCCGAAATGCACACAGCGGCTGACGCGGCCTGCCGCCTGCTCAAGGTGCTGGCCAACGCCGACCGCCTCATGATTCTTTGTCAACTCAGCCAGAGCGAGATGCGGGTGGGAGAGTTAGAGGAATCGCTGGGCATCATGCAGCCCACCCTGTCGCAGCAACTCACCGTGCTGCGCGAGGAAGAGCTGGTCAGCACCCGGCGCGAGGGCAAGAACATTTATTACCAATTGGCAAGCCCCAAGGCCCTGGCCTTGATGCAGGTCTTGTACGAACAGTTTTGCAAATCTTCCAAGGGAGCACGCCGTAGCCATTGATTGGGTTCATTTCACCCCCTGGGCTTCATTGCTGGGCGGGATCTTGCTGGGGCTGGCCTCAGCCATCTTCATCTTGTTCAATGGCCGCATCCTGGGCATCAGCGGCATTCTGGGCGGCTTGATGTCCCCCCGCCGGGGTGACGTCAGCTGGCGGGTTTTCTTCTTTCTGGGCATGGCGGCAGCCCCCGCAGTTTTTGCATGGTTGGCACCCCAAGGGTTTTTGCCTGCGCCACGCATCGATGCAAGCGACAGCCTGATCGTGTTGGCCGGGCTCCTGGTCGGGCTGGGCACCCGCTACGGCTCGGGCTGTACCAGCGGGCATGGCGTCTGCGGGCTCTCACGCCTGTCAGCGCGCTCGCTGGCCGCGACCCTGGCCTTCATGGCGGCGGGTTTCGCCACCGTGTTTGTGATGCGCCACGTGTTGTAACAAGATGAACCATGCAAAAACTCTTTGAATTCATGGCTGGCCTGCTGTTTGGCCTGGGTCTCTTGCTCTCCGGCATGTCCGACCCGGGCAAAGTGCAGGGCTTTCTCGATGTGTTCGGCCACTGGGACCCATCGCTCGCCCTGGTGATGGGGGGTGCGATTCTGATCGGTTTTTTTGCCTTTGCCTTGGCCAAAAAGCGAACCTCGAATTTCCTGGGCGGCGCCTTGCTGCTCCCCAAGCGCTCGCCCATTGACCGGCGACTGGTCATCGGCTCCCTCGTGTTTGGTGCCGGGTGGGGTTTGGCAGGCTTTTGTCCCGGCCCCGGCATCGTGTCGTTGTTCTCGGGGCAAGCCGCGGGCGCTCTGTTCGTGCTGGCCATGGCAGCGGGCATGCTGCTCTTTGAAGCCGCCGAGCGATTCATCCATCGACCCCGTGGTCGACAAGCAAGCGGCGATTGACACCCTTGCCAGGCCTAGCCAGAAGCAAATATCAGCCTATTCAAAAACAACTGCTTTCAGTGCTTGTGGGTGCTGTGATCATGTGCCCCTGATTGGCTTTGTTTCTTGCTTGGTCTCGTCACTTGCAACACGCCCCGCATCCCTGCCTCATAATGCCCAGGGATCAGACACGCCATTTGCAACGTACCTACATCAGGAAAAGTAACCACCAGCTCTCCTGTTTGACCTGGTCCAAGTGTGATGGATGCGCCACCCGCAGTGCCATGGTCATGCGCCGAACCTTTTTTCATCGATTCTGCATGCGACCTGATGACTTCTTCAGTGCCTATGACCAATTCATGCTCTGTTTGGCCAGAGTTACTGACAATCATTCGAATCGTCTCGCCTGCTTCCACCTGTATTCTTTCAGGGGAAAAGCGCATGTGATCCCCCATGTCTATGGCCATACTTCGGCCAACCACCTGCGCCACCAAAGCAGAAGCACTCGGGCCATGCTCGCTTGCTTCACCATGACTGTGGCTATGACTTTCCATGAATTGGGGATTCTGTTCCATCCATTTCCAGGTGGCATAACTGGAAAATGTCACCACAACGCCCAATAAAACGGCATAAAGCGTACTACCCCGACGCCATTCGTGCGGGCTGTGCAACGCCATGGCTGGTACAGAAATCAAAAACCCCAAAGGAACAACCCAGGCACTTCGTGCAGGCGAATCTGGAAAATGCTGCAGCCCGCCGGTAAAAAACCCCAGGCCTACCGACAAAAGAGCACCAAGAATGAGGGTTTTGAACAGACTGGTGTCTTGATTGTTCGCATCGTCATTGAACCGATGCTCCATCGCCGCGCCCAACACAAAAAGAACAACCCCGACGGCCGCAGTCCAAAGGGATCGCTCGCCACTGAAAAAGCCATGGTTGACAGCGCCAGAAATAAAACTGATGCCGCTGTATTTCAAGAGCATCGCCCCGTGGTGATGTTGAAAAGCGAAAGTCATGTATTTCCTGTGCAGCACGTGATTCTGTGCTGATCAGATCGATTTTTACCTCAATACCCATTTCATTTATCAGAGTAGGGCTTCAATGGGTATTTGATCAACCCTCATTGCAGATGAACTTTGGTATTGGACTTGCTGCTTTAAGTGGGTGCGGCAAACAAAAAAGTCAACACACAATGAAAAAACCCCAACTCATCATGGTCCTGCAGACCCCGGGCGTGGCCATTTTGTAAGGTCCTTGTTTGAATCTTCCCGCTTAACGCGTCATCGCAGGCAGCCACAAAGCCAAAGAAGGCCAAGCGATCAGGGCAAAGGTCAGCAGAACAGTCAGCACGAGGAAGGGGTAGCAACCCCGGAAGATGACGTGCGTGGGCACATCGGGCGCCACGCTGCGCATCACAGCCACCGTGATGCCCACAGGCGGGCTGACCGCCGCCAGCTCCATCATCACGCATAAGAAAACACCAAACCACACCTTGTCAACGCCCGCCGTCGCCATCAAGGGCATCACAAAAGGCAGCGACAAAATCAACATGCCCAGCCCGTCGAGCGCGGTGCCCAGCAAAAAATAAAGCACCAGCATCATCAGCAGCAACGTGGTTTGGCCCAACTGCCAACTGGCGATCAGGCTGACAAAATCTGCCGTGACGTTGGTATGCACCATGAAACGGGTGAACATAATCCCGGTCACCACAATCACAAACACCATGCCCGAGGTCTGGATGGTTTGGCGCAAAGATTCAGCCACAGCCGCCCAGCGCAGACGACGCATGACCACCGCAATCGCCAGCACGCCCAACACGCCCACCGCCGCAGACTCTGAAGGCGTCATCACACCCCCATAAATACCGCCCAGCACCACGGTAATGACTGCCAGTGCTGGCAGCAAGCGCTTGAGCGAGATGAAGCGTTCCGCCCAGGAATACCTGGGCCCGGGGGGGCCCATCTCGGGCTTGACGGCACACCACAGGGCCAGCGTAGCGCAGTACACGACACTGAGCAACACGCAAGGCACGATGCCCGCCATAAAGAGCTCAGAAATCGAGGTCTCCGTCCACACCCCGTAAATCACCAGCAAAGTGCTCGGCGGCACCAGCACCGCCAGCGTACCGGCAGACGCCAGCGTGCCTGTGGCCAGGCTGAGGTCGTAGCGGTATTTTCGAAACTCAGGCATCACCATCGGCCCCAGCGTGGCCACCGAGGCGATGCTGCTGCCCGTGACCGCACCGTAAGCGGCATTGGAGAGCACGGCAGAAACAGCAATGCCACCAGGCATGTGACCAAACCATTTGCTCACGCAGTCGTACAGATCGTCGGTGATACCGGTTCGAAACGCCAGCTGCCCCATGAGCAAAAACAGCGGCAAGGCGATGAACACGAACAGCGTACCGTTCTCCCAAAGGGTCAGGCTCAGCTTGGATGCGGCCGCCACGGGGCCGGTGACATACAACTCACCCAAAACACCCACGATCGCCATCGCCCAGCCGATCGGAACCCCCAACACAATCAGCCCAAGCATCGCCACGATGGCGATATAGCCGACCACGATCAGACTCACTGCCGACCCCCGCCGCGCACACAGTCGCGCATCCGCTGCAGCATACGCAGCCCCAGCTGCAAAGCCCCCAGCGCCATGCACAAGGCGACAAATCCGCTGATCGGCCAATATGGGATAGGGATGAACTCGGCACCTTCATCCCGCCTGTACAGCCCCGGCAATTCACGAATCTGCCAGATCGCAATGACGCTCATGAACACCGCGCCAAACAGCGCCGAACATGCGTCCACCAAAGCCCGTCGGCGCGGCCCATAGTTTTCGTACAGGGTTTCAGTGCGCACATGCCCGTCCACTGCCGTGGTGAAAGGAATCGCGGCCACAAACAAAAGCAGCAGCACCAAGGTCGCCAACTCCTGCGACCACTGGAACGGGTGATTGAAAAAATAACGCCCGCCCACATCCACCGCAATCACCCCCACCACCACAGGCAAAAAGACAAAGGCCGCGACATCACGCAAAAAGGCAGGCAAGCGAACGTTCAACCACCGCCCACCCCAAGCCCCGGGGTTGAGCCTGGGTGCGGACAGGCCCTCCTCTCTGGCCTCCGGAGAGTCCAGCAGCTGGCGCTCCACCTGCGGCAGACTCATGGGGCCACGAGCACCGGATTGTCGATAGACAGCTTCATCAACTCGTCAGGGCTCATGGCCTGGTACTTGGCCGTCAAGGCCTGAATGTCTTTAAGCAAGGCGCGGGCCGGAAGTTTCTCTTTCTCCAGCTCATCCGCCCACACATCCACCAGCGGTTGCAACTTGTCTTTGAAGCGTTTGAGTTCGGCCGGTGTCAGGGTAATCATCTCCACATTGGCCGCCTTGTAGGCGTCAGCCGCCTTGGCGGCGAAATCCACCCCGGAAACCTTGACGCTCTGCATCGCGAAAGGCTCCAGCCCACGCATGAAGACTTGCTGCAAATCGGCAGGCAACTTGGTGACCGCCTCGGTGTTGTAGCAGGTCCAGGCGCCGCCACCGGTCAGGGCCAGGCGGGTGTGGTACTTGGCCACCTCATGCAGCTTGAACGGCACAAAGCCGGCATCGACCCAGAACACCGCATCGATGATGCCCTGCTGCAGCGCAGTGTACAGCTCGGGGTAAGGCAAATTCACCAGCGCCACGCCCAAAACCTTGGCGATCTCGGGCGAAAAACCCTGCGCACCGATTTTCATGCCTTGCAGGTCCTCAATCTTGCGGATCGGTTTCTTGCTCAACACGTCCGAGGGCTGAAAAGCCACGTAATTGCCCCAGGAAACGCCTTGCTTCTTGAATTCGGGCACAAAGTACTTGGCCGCCAGCTCTTGCGCCACGCGCGTGGCCGCCATCGGGTTGGACGGCGTCACAAAGGGCAATTCCCAAACCCGCGATAAAGGCATGCCACGGCCTTCGTAGGTGGGGTAACACACACCCCACTCGCCCACCCCGGTTCGAACCCCTTTGAAGCCGTCTTTGGCCCCAAACAAACTGCCCGAGCCGTATTCCTTGATCAGCAACTTGCCGTTGCTGGCCTCGGCGATGCGCTTGAGGTTGGCCTGCGCCACCGGCACCAGCACCGAGGCAGGCGGTGAAGGGTGGCCGTATTTCATCTCAATGGGCGCCCCCGAATAAGTGATGGGGACTTTGCTGCCGGTCTTGCCGGCCAGCCAGTCTTCGCCACGGTCTGCTTGCGCCAGACCGGCAACCAGCAGGGCGCTGGCAGCCAATGCGATTTTGAACGTTTGCACCATGTTGAGTCCTTACAGGGTTGGGTTAAGAGATGTTGTGCGCGGCGGTGAAGAACCGGCGCAAATGTTCTGCCAGCAGATCGGGGGCTTGCAGTGCCGTGGCGTGGCCGACACCGGCCAGCTCCAGCTTTTGCGCTTGCGCCAGGTGCTGGGCCAGGGCGAATGTCAGGGGCGGGGGAACCACCTGGTCCAAAGACCCCGCCAACAGCAAAACCGGCATGCGCAGCAAGCGCCAATCGATGTCCAGCGTGGCGTCCACCGCCTGTTTGCGGCGCACAGAGCGCTCGGTCGCGGGCTGCACATGCGCGAACAGACGGCGCAAGTCAGGCCGTTGCTGCAAAAATGCCTCGGGGAAAAACACGCCCGCCAGCTCTTCTGCGGTATCGGGCAGGCCCCGACGCAAGGCCTCGATGCGCGCGCCACCTTCGGGGTTGAGCGCCTGCAGGCTGTGTGGCAGAGGCCAGGTGCTGGCCAGCACCAGCTTGTCGATCAAGGGGCTGTGTCGTGCCGCCAGCGCCTGGGCCACACGCCCACCAAACGACGAGCCGAACACATGAACACGCCTAAAGCCCAGACCACTGATCAAAGCAGCCGCATCGTCGGCCAGATCGGCCAGGGTGCAGGCTTGCGGCGGCCCCTCGGTCTCACCGCAATCGCGCTGGTCATACGCCAACACGGTCATGTGCGGCGCCAGCCGTTCGACCAGCGCAGCGAACATCTGCCGGCTGGCCTCTGCGCCATGCATGAGCACAAGCGCCGGCCCGCTGCCCTGGCGGTCATACGCGGTGCGCACAGCGCCAGACTGTAAAAACTCAGGCATGTCCCTCTTCCTGATCCATGAAGAAGGTGAGCTCGATTTTTAAACCCTTGGGATCGTGAATGAAGAGCTGCTCGATGGGCCAGCCCGGCACAGGCGCCTGCGTGAACGCCACCTGCTCGCGGCGCAAATGGGCTTTGGTGCCCTCCAGGTCATGGCCGCGAAAGGACACATGGTCCAGCGGACCCGTCACAGGAACGCAAGGGGCCTCTTCACCGTTGTGGAATGCGTACAGATGAACAATGGGCACATCGCCCGCGTACAGCCAAGTCCCCGGCGCAGGAAGCTCAGGCCGGCGACCGATCTTCAAGCCCATCACCCGGGTATAGAAATCATCCAAAGCCGGCAGGTCGGCAGGCGCGCATCGGATCGTGTAGTGATTCAGTTCAGAGACCGGCAATTTCAAACCCCTTTGAGCACAGCGGCATCATCAAAGCTATAGGCCAATTCGGGCGCAGGCGGCACCCAACGTGTGGCCGACAGGGCCAGCAACCTCAGGCACAACACCTGGTAGGGCGACCAAGAGCCCTGCATGCCAAAGACATTGAAAGTGGCGTAGCACAAATTGTTTTGCATCAGCGGCACATTCACCACCGCATTGATGCCCAAAGCTTTCATCTGATCGTAGTCGTCAAACGCACAGGCCATCGCGGCCTCACCTTCGGCCACAAAGGGTTGACCGCGTACAAACAGCGTTTCGGTCCAGGGCGTGAAGGTCTTGCGCTTGGTGCCGTTCACAGGCCAGCGCCCGGCGGCGGTTGGCGAGGCGTAAAAGCGTTGCAAGCGCAATTCGTTGTGCGGATCGCTGGCGGTGGTCACGTTCAGCTGGATGCTGAAAATACCGGGGCCGGCGATCACCTGGCGGATTTGATCGATCTGCGCCATGGCCGCGGGCGTGTCGCGCGCCTCGCCCAGCACATCGAGCCAGTTGCTTGCCAAAGTGGTCATCATGGCCCTCATCCTTCACGTGGCCGACTGCGCTGCAAATTTTTCGGCGTATTCACGGAACATCGCGTTGCGCGCATCCAGAGCCTCTTGCGTGGCCGGCACCATGATCGGCGCCCCCTCGTGCGCGAAGGCCTGACACTGCGCCACATAAGGACGCAGGCGTTCGTGGTAGATGGGCGCAGCGGCCGTCAAGTTGCAGCCATGCTCGGTCCAGGTGGTGGCCAGGGTTTCTGCCGCCACCATCGCCAGCGTGGTGCCCATGCCGGAGAGCAAGGCCGCACAATGGCCTGCATCGCCTATGACCGCCACATGGCCCTGAGTCCAGCTGGGCATGTGGGTCTGACTCACCGAATCAAAATAAAAACCCTGCGCGGCGGGGTCGCTAAAGGCCAGAGCGATGTCCGGTATCTGCCAGGCCTGCACCCGCGCCAGAAAACCAGAAATCAATCGGGCCTGGGCGCCATGGTCACGGTAGTCGTAGTCCAACTGCGAGCTGGCAGCCAACATCATGGCCTGAGGCCCGTCGCCCGCATCGCGCACCACCACCGTCAGCCCCGGAATATTCAGCATGCCGCGCGCCCACGCCCGATCCGGCGGCAAATTGACCAGCGCCACGTAATAACCAAAGTGCCGCACAAACTGCTGCTCGGGCCCAAAGACCAGCTTGCGCACATTGGAATGCAGCCCGTCCGCCCCCACCACCAGGTCAAAGTGCTCACGGCGGCCATCCCGCATCACCACGTCCACCCCGCCCGATCCGTCGTTGAGCTCGGCAATCGCGCTGTTGAAGCGCAAATCCACACCCGGCGGCACCACATCGAGTAGGATTTGGTTCAGACGATCTCGTGCAATTTCGACATCCTGGTCCGTTTCGTTAGCAAACCAGCGCAGGTCCAGGCTGGCCACTGGCACGCCCTGGCCATCCAGCACGGGCGAAGGCTCAAGAATGCTGACCCTCTGCGCCTGGATTTGACCCAGAATGCCCATCCGCTGTGCCGTTCCCAGCGCTTGACCGCGCACATCGATCGGTGCGCCGCCCCGGCGCAAACCATCGGCGCGCTCGACCACAGTCACCTGGTGTCCCAGGCGTGCGAACCAATACGCCGCAGAAAGGCCAGCCATGCTGGCACCAGAAATGAGGACCTTCATGCTGTCACTGTCCGGGGGTTGCTTGTGTTCAATGCTGGCTTTCAGTGTAGACAGCCCGATTAATCTGCAACAACAATTTTCTGATTCGGTTATAACCTTAAGGTTATGACCCGTCCAGACCCCGCTGCAACCATCCACCACGCCCTGCTCACGCGCCTGAAATTGCGACAGCTCCAACTGTTGTTGACGATTGAACGCCAGCGCACGCTCAACCGCGTCGCCCTGGAAATGGGCGTGAGCCAGCCGGCCATCACCAAGGCGCTGCGCGAAGTGGAAGACATGTTCGGCAGCACCCTTTTTGAGCGTTCCTCGCGGGGCCTCAAGGCCAACACCGCCGGTCAAGCCGTGCTGCGCTACGCAGAGCGCAGCTTGGCCGATTTAGAGTCCACCTCGCAAATGCTGGCCGCCATCGACAGCGGGCACGGCGGCCGCGTGCGTATCGGCATCACCACGCAGGTGCCCCAGGCGCTCTTGTCGGCCGCCCTGCAGCACCTGCTCAGACAAGAACCCCGACTCTCGGTGTTCTTGAGCGAGGGCACCACCGACCAATTGGTGGCCCGCATCAAAGAGCGCGAACTCGACTGCGCCATCGGACGCTCCTTTGAGGGCAACCCCCAAGACATCGTGCAAGAGCCCCTGTATGAACAAGAGCCCTGCCTGGTGGTGGCCGCCCGCCATCAGAAGCGCCTCTCACGCGGGCCGCTGGATTGGGCCAAATTGGCGACCCTCGACTGGATCCTCCCGCCCCCCAACACGCCCATGCGCAGGCTCTACAACACCATATTCATCACCGCAGGCGTACAACCGCCGGTCCCCATCATGGAGACCATCTCGGTGCGCAGCATGGAAATGGTGCTCGGCTCAGAAAACAACGCCATAGCGATCTTGCCGCGCGACGTCGTCAACGAATTGTTTGTCGGTGGACTCATCGCTTCCTTAAGCCACAAGCTCACCTGGACACTGCCCCCGGTGACTTTTCTGTGCCAACGACAGCTGGCCGAGCAAACCGTGTACCGCGATCTCATGCAGGTGCTGCAAAGCACCGCACAGGGCATGCGGCGCAGGAATTAGCCTTGGACTTGCTACTTTGAAAGGGTGCGGCAGTTGGGGGCAGGTCAATTGAACTTGAAGATTGAATTGAGAAGTTGATAACAACTGATAGATGGTTGGCCGTCGCAACGACAACCAGGTAAGCAGTCCTAGTCTGTTTAGCATACGCCCACTTTCGTCAACTACGGGCAAATGCAATCAAATCGCCGAACTGCCCCTGATCTGCTGCACGTAAGGCGGCAAGGTATTGATCACGAAGCTCCCCCACCGTGGTGATGGATGCCTTGCCGCCGCCCCACGTCAGTCGCGGACGGCTAAGACGCATTGCCAACAAATCTGCCATCAAACGTGCATGACGTCCGTTACCATTAGGGAAGGCATGAATCCACACCAATTGATGGTGGAACCTCACTGCCAGCTCATCGGCATCAAAGACATGATTCTCGATTTGATATTTTGTATTGTCCAGCAAGTTGCGTAATTTCACGGCCACCTGCGTCGAGTCCACTCCAATGTTTTTGTTGGTCTTGCGGAATGTTCCCGCCCACTGCCAGGTCTTATCAAACATCTGGCGATGCAGATCTCGAATAAACCCCTCGTCCAGCAAATCCCGCTTTTTCTGACGCGCAGCCCAGCGATCCCCCTGAACGATGTTGATTTGCTCCCATGCATTTAGATCGCCTTGGGTGGTGATGTGCGTCGGCACCAAACCTGCGGCTTCGTCCGGATCTATTGGGGTTGCCCCTGGGGCGTAATGAAATTCCATATTCAATATCTCACCACAGTTCGCGACGCGAACCTTCCAGCAACTCCTTGATGGCCAGCTCCAGTTGCAGCTTGGTCAATGGCCCCTGGACAGCCTGATCCTCCAAGGCCATTGAATGGGCAATCGGACGCAAGCGCTCCCGCGCAACTGTCTCGGCTCGTTCTTTCACATGCTGCGACAAGCTGGTACGAGGCACCAATGCATATTGCAATTCGCAATCCAACGCCTCAGCCAACTTGCGCAGGCTGGCCAACGTGATGGCGTCTGAGGCCTCTGCATTTTCCAACTTGCGGACACCTGCATGGGACATCCCCAAACGACGAGCAAAGGCTGCAGCGGACATGCCCAGGGACTCACGAATCGCGCGCACCCATCCAGACCTGGGGCGTGCGCTCAATTGCGCAGCCTTCCAAGGGGCAAGAAGTGCGTCCATTTGCTGGAGCTGAAGATCGCGGAATTGGTTTTTCATGGAGCCTACAGGTAACGTTTTAATGCCGCTATCTTAACCTATGGGTTTCAATACTGCAAACGCACAGAAACCTACAGGTTCCTGATGTTGGGATTAAATGGAACTCATGAGTTTCACAGTTGATCATGTCCTGTGGTAATCCCCCCATTTTGCGAGGGAGCTAGGTAATCGTCCCAATAAAGCGTAGGGGCGGGAAGTAGAATTTTTCCCAATGGAAAGGGTTCGTCTGCTTCATACCCGCACCCGCTGCGGGACAAGCTGAACACCGCAAGCACAGTGGCCCGCTACGAAGCAGCAACGCCGCAAGTCAATGCCAGCGAAAAACGTGTGCGAAGAGTGTGCGGGGGTGTGCGCACAAAGAGAAACACCGTCAGCACTTGCGCACTGACGGTGTGGATGTGGTGGCCTGGGGCGGAATCGAACCACCGACACGCGGATTTTCAATCCGCTGCTCTACCAACTGAGCTACCGGGCCAGATTTAATATTCTAACACCACCCTAACCCCCTGCCCCTGCCGGGGGTTGCTATCATGTCAGGCATGCAAACCGCCCGCACTGTTCTGCAACAGGGGGCCCTACGGCAAGGTGTTGTGGTGCTGGCGGGGGTGCTGGCCATGGGCGCAACTCCCGAGGCTTTCAGTCAGACGACCTCCGGCTCGGTGTGGGTCACCCCCGGCTTCTACACCCATCACTTTGACCGCAACCGCGAACTTCGCGACGCCAACCCCGGCCTAGGCCTGGAATACAGACTAAGCACAGACATCCGCCTGACCGCAGGGCGGTTTATCAACAGCGACAACGCCTACTCCAGCTACCTGGGGTTCTATTACCAACCCTTGCGTTTTGCCAGTGTTCAGTGGGGGACCGCTGTGGGCCTCTTCAACGGCTATCCCAACGCCTTTGGCGGCGGCTGGTTCCCCGCCATCTTGCCCACAGCCACCTGGGAAGGCCGCTCGCTGGGGGTGAATGTGGCCTTCATCCCCCCCCTGCAAAACCGGCTCTATGGGGGCGTCAGCCTGCAGATCAAATACCGCCTGCGCTGAAACGGTCATGCACCCGTCATGCCAAGCAGGCACAATCGTGTCATGCCCATCATGCCGCCCTTTGTTGCCCCCACGCGCCACCGCGACGCCGCCTCTGCCGTGGCGCAAATCCAGCAACTCTACGCACAAGCCACCGGGCACCTGAAGCAACACCTGCAAGACTTCACCCGGGGCAAATCTCTGGGTGATCGGGTCCGCGCTTGCTACCCCTTTGTCCGCATTCAGACCGACACCGTGTCGCGCCTCGATCGCCACCCGGGGGCCCGCCTGAGCTACGGCTTTGTGGCCCAACCGGGCCGCTTCGAGACCACGCTCACCCGACCCGATCTGTACGGCCCCTATTTGCAGACCCAGCTTGACTTGTTGCTGCGCAATCACGGCGTCGACCTGGAGGTGGGCATCAGCAACCAACCCATCCCCGTTCACTTTGCCCTGGGCGAGCACGACCACATCGAAGGCGAAATGGATGGCCGGCGCCGGATGCTGTTGCGCGACTGCTTTGACCTGCCCGACCTCTCGGTCATGGACGATGGCATAGCCAACGGCACCTGGCGCTCGCGCGGCAACGAAGCGCGCCCCTTGTCGCTGTTCACGGCCGCCCGCACTGACTACTCGCTGCAACGCTTGCGCCATTACACCGGCACCAGCCCCGACCACTTCCAGAACTTTGTCCTGTTCACCAACTACCAGTTCTACATCGACGAGTTCATCCGCCTGGGGCAGCAAACCATGGCTGACCCGGGCTCAGACTTCGAAGCCTTTGTCGAGCCCGGCAACCTCATCACCCGCCGCAGCGGGCTGGCCCCCCAGCCCGGCGACGAACGGGGCAAAGCCCCGCCCCGCCTGCCCCAAATGCCAGCCTATCACCTCATGCGCGGCGATCGCAGCGGCATCACCATGGTCAACATCGGCGTCGGGCCCGCCAACGCCAAAAACATCACCGACCACATCGCCGTATTGCGCCCGCATGCGTGGTTGATGCTGGGCCACTGCGCGGGGCTGCGCAACAACCAGCAATTGGGCGACTACGTGCTGGCCCACGGCTATGTGCGCGAAGACCATGTGCTCGACGAAGAGCTGCCCCTGTGGGTGCCCATCCCCGCTCTGGCCGAGGTTCAAATCGCGCTCGAACAGGCGGTTTCGGAAGTCACGGGCTGCACTGGCAGTGAAATCAAACGCATCATGCGCACCGGCACCGTGGCCAGCACCGACAACCGCAACTGGGAACTGCTGCCCGATCAAGGGCCCCAGCGCCGCTTCAGCCAAAGCCGGGCCGTGGCGATGGACATGGAAAGCGCCACCATCGCAGCCAACGGCTTCCGTTTCCGGGTGCCCTATGGCACCTTGCTGTGCGTCAGCGACAAACCCCTGCACGGCGAAATCAAACTGCCCGGCATGGCCAACCACTTCTACCGCGAGCGGGTCGATCAGCACTTGCGCATCGGCATGCGGGCGCTCGATTTATTGCGCTCACAAGGCCCCGAGCATTTGCACAGCCGCAAATTGCGCAGCTTCGACGAAGTCGCGTTTCAATAAGCGCTGCGCTGACCCACAGCCTGCCCCATGGCCTGCCCCATGCGCACCGGGCTGCCGGGCTGCCATTGGGCATTCAGCTGCACCGTGTCGCGCGGCCACAGCAAAACCACCGTCGAGCCCAATAAAAACCGGCCCATCTCGGCCCCCTGGGCCAGGGTATGTTCGCCCGGGGCGTAATCCCAATGCCGCACCGTGCCGGGACGCGGCGGGTTGACCACCCCATGCCAAACCGTGGCCATGCTGCCCACGATGGTGGCCCCCACCAGCACCAGGGCCATGGGGTGGCCATCGGCCATCTCAAACATGCACACCACGCGTTCATTGCGGGCAAACAGACCCGGCACACCGGCAGCGGTTTCGGGGTTGACCGAAAACAGCTCACCCGGCACATGGGTCATGCGGCGCAACTGGGCCGCGCACGGCATATGAATGCGGTGGTAGTCACGCGGGCTGAGGTAGATCGTGGCGAACTCGCCATCGGCAAACGCGCGCGCGCCCTCAGCATCGCCCCCCAACAGCGCCTGCGTGGTGTAGTGGTGGCCCTTGGCCTGAAAAATCTGCCCGCCCTCTATGCGCCCCAATTGGCTGATCGCACCGTCCACCGGACACACCATATCGGCCTGCGCCAGCGGTCGGGCATCGGGTCGCAGGGCCCGCGTGAAAAAGTCGTTGAAGCAGTCATAAGACTGCGGGTCGGGCTGCGCCGCTTCCGACATATCGACCGCATAGCGGCGCACAAACCAGCGAATCTGCGCCTGGGTCAGGCGCCCGGCCCGGGCCTGGGCCAGCAGGCCGGCCAGTCGGGTCAGGGCGAGTTTGGGTAAAAGGTGCTGCCACATCACAAACGGGGTCATGCGGCCATTCTAAGGAAGTCCTGCCGCACCCCCCCCTCCAAAGGCCAGACGCGCACGCGTCTGGCCCGGTCCGGGGCCTGCCCTACACTCGCGCCATGTCTCAAAACGCCGGCGGCATGGCCGCCCTTGAACACCTCTCACCCGCCTGGTTCGTGCCCGTGATGGGTTGGGCCGGCTTGGGCCTGTCGTGGTCGCGCGCCATCGATGGCCTGGGTGAACCCGCGCAATGGGTCGGCCTGCTGTGCGCCTGCATCGCCAGTTTGCTCTGGCTGCCCATCACCCTGGCCAGCGCCTGGCGCCTGCAGGCTTGGCCGCAGGCGGTCAGCGCCGATCTGCGCCACCCGGTCAAACACACCTTTGTCGCCGCCCTGCCCATCGGCATGGTCTTGTTGGCCGCGCTTTGGATCGCCTTGACCCAGCAAACCTCCACCGCGCTCGAAGTGTTCTGGTGGTGCGGTGCGCTGGCTGAACTGGCCACCACAGTCTGGGTGCTCTCGCGCTGGATGCGACCAGCCGAACAGGGCGGCACGCCCCTGGCTGCACTGACCCCGGTGATTTTTTTGCCCTTGGTGGGCAACTTGCTGGTGGCCTGGGCCGGCGTGCCGCTGGGCCACGCCACCTGGTCCGCGATCCAGGCCGGCATCGGCCTGATGCTGTGGCCGGTGGGCCTCAGCCTGCTGGCGGTGCGGGTGATTCAAGCCGGGCCTTTGCCTGCGCGCATGACGCCGACCTGGTTCATCATGATCGTGCCGCCCTCGGCCCTGGCCTTATCGGTCAGCCTGTGGCAGCCCCCCGAGATGCTGCTCTGGGCCATCTGGGGCATGGCCCTGATCTCTGTCATGTGGGCGCTTACTCAAGTTAAAAACATCATCCGTCTGCCCTTTGGCATGCCGCATTGGAGCTTAAGCTTCCCCCTCACCGCTTTCACTTCGGCCACCCTCATGCAAGCCCACAGCGCCCAAGGGGCCTGGCTTTGGGTGCCCGCCCTGGCGTTGTTGGCGATCACCAGCGTGGTCGTTTTGTGGCTCAGCCGCATGACCCTGCGCGGTCTGTGGCGGGGCGAACTGTTGCGCCCGGAATAAAGTTCTCACGCATCAGGCATGACCCCATGACCCAGTAAAAGGGTCAACTTCGCGGGGATTTCCCCCATAAAAGTCATGAATGTTTGGCGTCTGCATCATACAATCTTCGCCGGCTTGTCCCTTAAGATTCTTATCACTCGCCCCACTTTCCCACCATGTGCCCGAACACATATCGGGGGGTGTTTTTCAACTTTTCAGCAGACCCATCATGACCTCTCGCACCATCGTCCATCGACTGGAAGTCGCCAGCAATCTTTATCGCTTCATCGAAGACGAGGCCTTGCCCGGCACCGGTGTGAGCAGCGCCGCATTCTGGAAGGGCTTTGACGCCATCGTGGCCGAGTTCGCGCCGCGCAACATCGCCTTGCTGGCCGAGCGCGATCGCCTGCAAGTCGAAATGGACCAATGGCACAAAGCGCATCCCGGCCCCATCAAGAACATGAAGGCCTACCGCGCCTTTCTCGAAAAAATCGGCTACCTGGTCAAAGACCCCGGTCAGGTCAAATGCACCACCTCCAACGTCGACGCAGAACTGGCCATCCAGGCCGGCCCTCAGCTGGTGGTGCCCATCCTGAACGCCCGCTACGCGCTGAACGCCGCCAACGCGCGTTGGGGCTCGCTCTACGATGCCCTATACGGCACCGACGCCATCTCTGAAGACCATGGCTGCGAAAAAGGCCCGGGCTACAACGAAAAGCGTGGCGCCAAAGTCATCGAATACGCCCGCTATGTGCTGGACCGCACCGTGCCGCTGAAAAAAGGCTCGCACATCGACTCGGTGGGCTACGCCATCATCAACGGCCAATTGCAAGTGCGCCTGAACTCGGGCGCCACCGTCGGTCTGGCCAAACCCAAACAACTGATCGGCCATCAGGGCGACGCCGCCCGCCCAGTGAGCGTGCTGTTTGAGCACAACGGCATCCACCTCGATCTGCAAATCAACCCGCAGCACCCCATCGGCAAAACCGATCCGGCCGGCGTGTCTGACCTCGTGGTCGAGTCTGCCTTGTCCACCATTCTCGACCTCGAAGACTCGATCGCCGCCGTGGACGCCGACGACAAAGTCCTGGCCTACCGCAACTGGCTGGGCATCCTGAAGGGCACGCTGGTCGAAGAAGTCGCTAAAGGGGGGCGCACCTTCACCCGCACGCTCAACCCCGACCGCGTCTACCAGCGTCCCGACGGCAAAGGTCAGGTCACCCTGCATGGCCGCTCGCTGCTGTTTGTGCGCAACGTGGGCAACCTCATGACCAACCCGGCGATTTTGTACACCGGCACCGATGGCCGCACGCACGAGATCCCCGAGTGCATCCTGGACGCCGTCATCACCACGCTGATCGCCATCCATGACCTCAAAGGCCATGGTGCCAACGGCATACGCAACTCGCGCACCGGTTCGATCTACATCGTCAAACCCAAGATGCACGGCCCCGCCGAAGTCGCGTTCACCTCTGACCTGTTCGGCCGCATTGAGCAACTCATGGGCTTGGCCGACAGCACCGTCAAACTCGGCATCATGGACGAAGAGCGCCGCACCAGCGTCAACCTGAAAGCCTGCATCGCCGCCGCCAAGACCCGCGTGGCCTTCATCAACACCGGCTTTCTGGACCGCACCGGCGACGAAATACACACCGCCATGCACGCCGGCCCGATGCTGCGCAAGGGCGACATCAAGGCCACCCCCTGGATCGCCGCCTACGAAAAGCTGAACGTGCAAATTGGCTTGGCTTGCGGCCTGCGTGGTCGGGCCCAGATCGGCAAAGGCATGTGGGCCATGCCCGACCTGATGGCCGCCATGCTGCAACAAAAAATCGTGCACCCCAAGGCCGGCGCCAACACCGCCTGGGTGCCCAGCCCGACGGCGGCCACGCTGCACGCCATGCACTACCACCAGATCGATGTGGCCGGGGTGCAAAAGGAATTGGAAAAAGTGCGCCTGGACGATGTCTATGACGACTTGCTCAATGACCTGCTCAAAATTCCCGTTGCGACCAAAACCAACTGGACCCCCGAGCAACGCCAGCAAGAAATCGAAAACAACATCCAGGGCATCCTGGGTTATGTGGTGCGCTGGGTGGATCAGGGCGTGGGCTGCTCCAAGGTGCCCGACATCAACAACATCGGCCTGATGGAAGACCGCGCCACGCTGCGCATCTCCAGTCAACACGTGGCCAACTGGCTCTTGCACGGCATCGTCACCCCGGCACAGGTCAAAGCCACCTTCAAGCGCATGGCCAAGGTGGTCGATGGCCAAAACGCCGGCGACCCGGCGTACCGGAATATGCATGGCCACTTCGAGACCTCGGCCGCCTTCCAGGCGGCCATGGACCTGGTGTTCAAAGGCCTCGAACAACCCAGCGGCTACACCGAACCCTTGCTGCATGGCTGGCGACTGAAGGTCAAAGCCGGCGCCTGAAGGCAAATGACGCCCGAAGTCGACCCGGCACGCTGCCCGCTGTGCGGGCAGGCCAACGCCTGCGCCATGCAGGCGGCCCGACTCATGGCCACAACCTCGGGCCGGCCCGCACCCCCGTGCTGGTGCGCGACACAGAGCTTCAGCGCCGAGTTGCTGGCCCGCGTGCCCGCCCACGCGCAACACAAGGCTTGCATCTGTCAGGCCTGTGCCACAGCGGCCACGCCATAATCCAGCCATGTGTCAACTGCTGGGTCTGAACTGCAACCGGCCGACCGACGCCACGTTCAGCTTCAGCGGCTTCACGCGGCGCGGCGGGCTGACCGACCACCATGCCGACGGTTGGGGCATCGCTTTTTTTGAGGGCGACCCTGACGCCCGCGGGCTGCGCCACTTTGTCGACCACTTGCCCGCCAGCAGCTCGCCGGTGGCCGAATTGTTGCGGCAATACCCCATCCAAAGCCGCAACCTCATCGCCCACATTCGCAAGGCCACCCAGGGCCAGGTAGCGCTACAAAACTGTCACCCCTTTGTGCGCGAGTTGTGGGGCCGCTATTGGGTGCTGGCCCACAACGGCAATTTGGTCGACCACAGGCCGCACTTGCACGGCCACTTCAAACCGGTGGGCGACACCGACAGCGAACGCGCCTTTTGCTGGCTCATGCAAGAGCTGGCCAAGTCGCACGCCCAACTGCCCAGTGTGGCCGAGCTGACCCTGACCCTGGCCGAGTTGCTTCCGCGAATCGCAGGCCACGGCCCCTTCAATATGTTGCTCTCCAACGGCCAGGCGCTGTGGGCCCATGCCAGCACGAATCTGTGCTACATCGAACGCCGCCACCCTTTCGCCACCGCCACATTGCGCGATGCCGACCTCAGCGTGAACTTTGCCGAGCACACCCGCCCCACCGACCGGGTCGCGGTGGTGGTCACCACCCCCTTGACCCAGGACGAAACCTGGACCGAGCTCAAAAGCGGTGAACTGGCGGTGTTTGTCGACGGCCAACGCGTCTGATCGACCCGCGGCCTGGCAGCGCAGCAGGCGCTCAGGCCTGCTCCAACGCGTCAATGAACAGCGCGGGCACATCGCACCCGGTCTGGTCATGAATTTCCTGAAAACAGGTCGGGCTGGTGACATTGATCTCGGTCAGTCGCTCGCCGATGATGTCCAGCCCCACCAGCAACAAACCGCGCGCGGCCAGGGTAGGGCCCAGGGCCTCGGCAATCTCGCGGTCACGGGGCGACAAAGCTTGCGCCACGCCCTTGCCGCCGGCGGCCAAATTGCCTCGCACCTCACCGCCTTGCGGAATGCGCGCCAGACAAAACGGCACCGGGCGGCCTTGAATCAGCAGCACGCGCTTATCGCCCCGGGCAATATCGGGAATGAACTTTTGCACCATCACGGTCTGCGCCCCCTCGCGGTTCAGCGTCTCGATGATGCCGCCCAGATTCAAGGCGTCAGACTTGACCCGAAAAATACCCATGCCCCCCATGCCATCCAGAGGCTTGAGGATGATGTCGCCGTGCTCGGCATGAAACGCCCGTATCTGCGCCGCATCGCGGCTGACCAGCGTCGGCGACACAAACTGCGGGAACTCAAGAATGGCCAATTTCTCGGGGTGCTCGCGCAAGGCTGAAGGCTTGTTGAACACGCGGGCGCCCTCGCGCTCGGCATGGCCCAGCAAGTGCGTGGCGTAAAAGTACTCGACATCAAAAGGCGGGTCTTTGCGCATCAGCACGCGGTCAAAGTCACGCAATTCACGCACCCGGGTGTCCGAGACGCGGTACCAAACGTCGGCCTGTCTCGTCAGCACAATGTGCGTGGCCCGCGCCTGCACCCTTGCGCCACTTTGCCACGACACCTCACGCGGTTCACACACCCAGATCGCATGGCCGCGCCGCTGGGCCTCGCGCATCATGGCAAAGGTGGTGTCTTTGTAGATCTTGAAGGTGTCGATCGGGTCGACGACAAAGAGCAGCTCCATGGCTCAGATCTCGATCTTGCTGCCCATCTCGACCACCGAGTTCGAGGGCAGGTTCAAAAAATCAGCCGCCGCGCTGGCATTCAAATGCATTTGCGCAAACAGCTTTTCACGCCAAGTGGCCATGCCCCCGCCCACCGTAGGCACGATGCTGTCGCGCGACAGGAAATAACTGGTGCGCATCGCATCGATCGGCGGGCAGCCGTGACTATTCAGCATGGCCAGGGCCCCGGGCACATCCGGGTCATTCTTGAAACCGTAGTGAATGATGACCTGCCAGCAGTCGTGGTGCAGCGAAGTCACCTCCAACCTTTTGTCCATGCCTATCCAGGGCACGCCATGGCTTTGCACGCTGACAAACAGGTTGCGCTCGTGCAGCACCTTGTTGTGCTTGAGGTTGTGCAGCATGGCATTGGGCACTACCCCCAACTCGTTGGTCAGAAAGACCGCCGTGCCCTCGACACGCACCGGTGGTCCCATGAACACCGAATCCAGAAAATCTTGCAGGGGCAAGGCCTCATCGCGCAATTTCGACTTGTACAACAAACGCCCGTCGTGCCAGGTGAGCATGAAGGTCAGAATGACGCCGCCGATGAACAGTGGGAACCAGCCCCCCTCGAACAGCTTGAGCAAATTCGAAGCCCAGAAGGCAAAGTCGATGACGAAGAACACACCGGTCGAAGCCACGCAGACCCACAGGGGATACTTCCAGCTGTAGCGTATGACATAAAAGGTGAGCACGGTCGTGATCAGCATATCGGTACACACCGCGATGCCGTAAGCAGCGGCCAGATTGCTCGACGACTTGAACATCATCACAGCCAGCACGATGGCGCCAAACAAGCCCCAGTTGACAAAGGGAATATAAATTTGCCCGGTGTCCCGCACACTGGTGTGCTGAATTTGCAAACGCGGCAAAAACCCCAGCTGAATCACCTGCTTGGTCACACTGAAAGCCCCCGAAATCAGGGCCTGCGAGGCAATCACCGTCGCCGCCGTGGCCAATATCACCAGGGGCAGCATCGCCCAGTCAGGCGCCATCAGGAAAAAGGGGTTGGCAACCGCCTTCGGGTCCTCCAACAGCAAAGCCCCTTGCCCAAAATAGTTCAGCGTCAAGCAAGGCATGACAATGGCGAACCAGGCCAAACGGATGGGGGTCTTGCCAAAGTGCCCCATGTCCGCGTACAGCGCCTCGCCGCCCGTCACGCACAAGACCACCGCCCCCAGGATGATGAAGGTCACCCCCGGTTCCTCCATGATGAAGCGCAGCGCATGGTGGGGGCTGATGGCCCACAAAATCTCGGGGTGGCTGCCGATGTGATACACACCCAGCACGGCAATGGCCGCAAACCAGATCAGGGTGATGGGGCCAAAAAACCGGCCTATGCCTCCTGTGCCGCGTTTTTGCACCCAAAAGAGGGTGAACAAAATCACCAGCGTCAAAGGAATCACGGCCTTGGTGAACGCCGGCGAAACCACCTCCAGGCCCTCGACCGCAGACAAGACCGAAATGGCCGGCGTGATCACGCCATCGCCATAAAAAAGACAGGTGCCGAAAATGCCCAGCAAAAGCAAGGTTCGGCGCAAGCGCGGTTTGTCTTTGACCGACTCGGAAGCCAGCGCCAGCATGGCCACCAGGCCGCCCTCGCCGTGGTTGTCTGCGCGCAGCACCAGGCTCACATACTTGACCGAGACGATCATGGTCAAGGTCCAGAAGAAAAGCGACAAAATACCGTAGACATTGTCGTGGGTGAAGGGCACATGACCCGAGTTGAACACCTCTTTCATGGCATACAGCACGCTGGTGCCGATATCGCCATAAACGACGCCGATGGCCCCGAGCGTGAGTGCGCCCAGGGAAGATGCTGCAGTGGAGTTGGAGGACATCAGTCGTAGATTTCGGCGTCTGGGTCGGTGGCTTCCAGCTCATAGCTGGCGGCCAACATGGCCAGGCGGCCAATGACACCGTACATATAAAAACGATTCGGGGCACTGGCCCCGGCCTTGGCGCCGGGCTGCGGGGTATGGGCCGATTGCTCAAACGCCAGCGGCACAAAACTGGCCCCGGGGGCATTCAGGTTCTCGTCTATGCCGCGCTCGGCATGAACCCGGTAAAAACCGCCCACCACATAGCGGTCCATCATGTACACCACGGGTTCGGCCACCGCGTCATTGATCTGCTCGTGCGTCAGCACACCTTCTTGAATGATGACCTCCGAGACCTCTTGCCCGTCTTTGATCACACTCATTTTGTTGCGGGTTTTGCGGTTCAGGGCATCGAGGTCTTTGACATCGCGCACCGTCATGATGCCCATGCCATACGTGCCGTTGTCGGCCTTGATGATGACAAAAGGCTTTTCTTGTATGCCGTATTCTTTGTACTTGCGGCGGATTTTGGTCAACAGCGCATCGGTGTTCGAGCGCAAACACTCCAGCCCGGTGCCGTCGCCAAAATTCACCTCACCACACTGGTTGAACATGGGGTTGATCAGCCAGGGGTCTATGCCCAACAGCTTGCCAAATCGCTTGGACACTTCCTCATAACTGGCAAAGTGCTGGCTCTTGCGGCGCACGCTCCAGCCCGCATGCAGGGGCGGCAACAAAAACTGTTCGTGCAAATCTTCCAGAATGCCGGGAATGCCCGCGCTCAAATCGTTATTGAGCAAAATCGTGCACGGGTCAAAATCTTTCAAACCCAGGCGGCGTTTGCTGCGCATCACCGGCTCCAGCAGCACCGTCTCGCCATTGGGCAAAGCGATGGGCGTGTTCTCGGTGATTTCCGGGTTGATCGAACCGATGCGCACATTCAAGCCCGCCATCTGAAAAATGCGCTGCAACTGCTGCACATTGCTCAGGTAAAACGTATTGCGGGTATGGTTCTCGGGAATCACCAGCAGATTGCGCGCCTCGGGGCAGATTTTTTCAATCGCCGCCATGGCCGCCTGCACCGCCAAAGGCAACATCTCCTGGGTCAGGTTGTTCCAGCCGCCCGGGAACAGATTGGTGTCCACCGGCGCCAGCTTGAAGCCAGCGTTGCGGATGTCCACCGAGGTGTAAAACGGCGGGGTGTGTTCCATCCACTCCAAACGAAACCAGCGCTCGATGGCCGGCATCGAATCCAGGATGCGCTGTTCAAGTTCATTGATGGGCCCCGTCAGGGCAGTGGTGAGGTGCGGAACCATGAAGACCTTTGCAATTTATGAGCGAACTTCGCCCTCGCCCAACACCACCCATTTGAGTGAGGTCAGGCCCTCGATGCCCACCGGTCCGCGGGCATGGAACTTGTCGGTAGAAATGCCAATCTCGGCCCCCAGGCCATATTCAAAGCCATCGGCAAAACGCGTGCTGGCATTGACCATCACGCTGGCCGAGTCGACCTCGCGCAAAAACCGTTGGGCATGACCGTGATCGGTGGTGAGAATGGCGTCGGTGTGGTGGCTCGAATACCGGTTGATGTGCGCAATGGCCTCATCGACCCCGCCCACCACTTTCACGCTCACAATGGGGGCCAGGTATTCCTCGGCCCAGTCTTGCTCGGTGGCCTCGCGCCAGCGGACGCCCGGTACTTTTTGCAGCCAGGCCTGCGACTCGGGGCAAGCCCGCCACTCCACCCCTTTGCTCAGCCACATTTCGGCCAAGCGGGGCAAAAACTCCGGCGCCACGCTTCTGGCGACCAGCAAACTCTCGGTGGCGTTGCAAGGGCTGTACTTTTGGGTTTTGGCGTTATCGCTCACCCGCAGCGCCATCTCCAGGTCGACCGGGTCATCCACATAGGTGTGGCAATTCCCGTCCAGGTGTTTGATGACCGGCACCCTGGCCTCGGCGCTGATGCGCTCGATCAGCCCCTTGCCGCCGCGCGGGATGACCACATCCACAAACTCGGGCATGGTGATCAAGGCCCCCACTGCTTCACGGTCGGTGGTGGGCACCAATTGCACCGCCTCGGGCGGCAGGCCCACCGCGCTCAAAGCCTGCCGCACCAGGGCCGACAAGGCTTTGTTCGATTCAATGGCCTCAGAGCCCCCGCGCAAAATGCAGGCATTGCCGCTTTTGATCGACAGGCTGGCCGCCTCAATGGTGACATTGGGCCGACTCTCGAAAATCATCCCGAACACACCCAAAGGCACCCGCATCTGACCCACCCGGATGCCACTGGGTTGTTGGCGCAAACCAGAGATCTCGCCGATGGGGTCGGGCATGGCCGCCAATTGCTCGCAACCCAGCGCGCAGGTCTCTATCACGGCAGGCGTCAGGCGCAGGCGATCGACCATGGGTGCCGCCAAGCCCGCCGCCAGTGCGCGCTCAAGATCGAGTCGATTGCGTGCGTTCAGTTCAGCCACATTGGCCCGCAACAGGGCCGCCAATTGGCGCAGGGCACCAGACTTCAGCGCTGCACCGGCTTTGGCCATGTGTGCGCTGGCCTCGCGGGCTTGCGCACCCAGACCCCGCACCAACTCTTGGGTGGAAACGGCATTCATTTCCCCATTGTAGGTCGGGTCCGCTCAAATGGCGCGCGCGGACAGGGGCTGACAGGCCTGACACAGTTGCATCGCCAGGCGGTGCAGCGCCTGCCAGGGGTCGACGGGCCACTCGGGCTGGCGCAAGCCTTTGACCAGGCCATCAACAGTGTGGGCGGCGAGCAACAGATTATCCAGGTCCACCATGGCCAAACGCGGCAGCACCCGCTCGAACAAGCGCTCGCGCAAGCCCCAAACCCGGTTCTCACGCATGGCCATGGGCAGAGGCTGCCCCTGTGTCACGGCCTCTTTCACTTGACGCAAGGCCCGAATATCTTCGGTCAAAGCGAAGTGAACAAGCACTTCTGATTCGCCCTCTGCCTGCAAACCGTCCAGCATGCGTTGCACGCGGGCCCTATGGCCGGATAGCACCGCCTCACCCAATTTGAAGACGTCATAGCGGGCCACATTCAAAACACTGGCTTCCACCTGCTCAAAGCCCAGCTCACCTGGCGGGTACAAGAGGCCCAACTTCTGGATTTCCTGATGGGCGGCGAGCAAATTGCCTTCCACCCGATCGGCAAAGAATTGCAAAGTGGCCTGCCCGGCATCTCCCTCAGCCACCCGCTGACTCTGGGCCAAAAGGCGATGGGCGATCCAGGCCGGCAAGGCGGCACGGTCGATGGGGTCGATGCGGCAAGGCACACCACGCGACTCGAGGGCCGTGAACCAGGCACTGCTCAGGCTGGCCTTGTCCAGCCTGGGCAACAAAACCAGCAACATCAGCGCATCGTTGCCATCGGTTTGTTCGGCCAACTCTTGCAAGGCCTGGCTGCCCTCTTTGCCCGGCTTGCCCGAAGGGATGCGCAACTCGATCAATTGACGCTCGGCAAATAGGCTCATCGAACCGCCCGCGGCCAGCACCGCACCCCAATCAAAATGTGCCCCCGCCACAGTAAAGACCGAACGCTCGGTAAAGCCTTGTTGGCGGGCCGTGGCCCGAATCAGATCGGCCGCCTCTTGCTGCAACAAGGGCTCATCGCCATGCAACACATAAACCGCTTTCAGGCTTTTGCCCAGCTGGGTCTCGAGTGTCGACAAAGCGGTTTGCATGACTTAAATCGGGCTGGGCCGCAAACGGGCCAAACGCCACAAAATTTGTTGCACCAAGTCGCTTTGCATATTGCGGTACAACAACTCTTCTTCCGTCTCTTTGGACAGCACGGCCGATTCGGAAAAGCTGATGTCACGCTGTTGCAGCAACTCGGTGTCGGGAATGCGCTCAATGCCGGCGCGGTCCCGCACCCGCACACGAACCCGCAGGCGCAACTGAAATTCGCGCACACCGCCCGCGCTATTGCGCCCGATCACGACCCTCTCACGCGTTTCCTGCAGCAAATCCAGCGTCAAATCCGCGCGCTCAAACTGGCGCATGTCTTGCAAGACTTCCACGCGCGGGTCAGCCGCCAGCGAGCGGCGCAACTCGGCCAGCAAAGGCGAGGGGTTGGCCGCAATGAGTATGACCGAAAACGCGTAGGCATCGGGTTGGCGCATGCGAAAGCCACACGCCGTCATGGCCAGCAAAGCCAGCCCGGCAGCTGAGGTTCGACGCGTGAGGGCCATGTGCGTCTGTGCCCCTCAAACCACCACGTTGACCAAACGCCCCGGCACCACAATGACCTTCTTGGGCGTGGCCCCGGCCGCCTGTTTCGTGAACGCTTCACTGGCCACGGCCAGCGCCTCTATGGCCTGCCGGTCGGCTTGGGCCGGCACTTTGATGGCACCGCGCAACTTGCCGTTGATCTGCAACATCAACTCGATCTCGTCTTGCACCAGCGCCGACTCATCCACCTGGGGCCATGGCGCGTCCAACAAGGAACCGGCCGCAGCGGCATAGCCCAGCTCTGCCCACAGGGCCTCGGTCACGTGCGGACACACGGGGTACAAACCGCGCAACAACAGAGACAGCCCTTCGCACAACACCGCCGCATCCCCGTCATGCTCGCCCGGCTTGAAGTTTTCCAGGGCGTTCAGCAGTTTCATGCAACCCGACACCACGGTGTTGTATTGCATGCGCTCATAGTCGTAACTGATCTGCTTCAGGATCAGGTGCAACTCACGGCGCAAGGCCTTGGCCGCGTCGCCCGGCGGGGCAGCACTCAGGTCAGTGGCGGTAGCCCGGCGCAAGCGGTCCTGGTGCTTGTGGGCAAAGCCCCACAGGCGACGCAAAAAGCGGTAACTGCCCTCCACCGCTGAATCGTTCCACTCCAGCGTCGCCTCAGGCGGCGCGGTGAACATGGTGTACAGACGGGCCGTGTCAGCGCCGTACTTCTCGATCAGATCTTGCGGGTCGATGCCATTGTTTTTCGACTTCGACATGGTGCCCACGCCCTCATAGTCGATGGCCGTGCCCGCTGGCAAAGTGCCATCGGCACTCTCGATGGGCTGCTTCAGCCGCGCCCCCAGAATCTTGCCCGACTCATCCGTGACGTGCTCGACATCGTGCGGCCAGAAATACTCTTTGCCGCCCTTGGCCGTCCGTCTGGAGTAGATGTGGTTAAGCACCATGCCCTGGGTGAGCAACTTCGAGAAGGGCTCGTCCACCTTCACCAGACCCAGATCGCGCATGACCTTGGTCCAGAACCGCGCGTACAAGAGGTGCAAGATCGCATGCTCAATGCCGCCGATGTACTGATCCATGGGCATCCAGTACTCGGTGCCCTGCGCCACCATGTGCTGATGGTTTTGCGGGTCGCAATAGCGCATGAAGTACCACGACGAGTCGACAAAGGTGTCCATGGTGTCGGTCTCACGCCGCGCCGCCTTGCCGCACACCGGGCAGGTCACGCCGGCATGGAAACCGGTATGCTTGTTCAAGGGGTTGCCCGAACCGTCGGGCACACAATCTTCCGGCAACACCACCGGCAGGTCTTGTTCGGGCACCGGCACCGCGCCGTGCTCGTCACAGTGAATGATCGGGATCGGCGTGCCCCAATAGCGCTGGCGGCTGATGCCCCAGTCGCGCAATCGCCAGGTGGTTTTTTTCTCACCCAAACCACGCGCGGCCAGCAACTCGGCGACACGGTCCACCGCCTGCTTGAAGTTCAGGCCATCGAGTTCACCCGAGTTCAGGCAAACGCCGTGCTGCTTGTCGGCATACGATTCGCGCCACTGGAGATCGTCATAGGGACCGTCATTGACGCTGACCACCTGGCGTATGGGTAAACCGTACTTGCGCGCAAACGCAAAGTCTCGCTCGTCGTGCGCCGGCACACCCATGACGGCGCCGTCGCCATAACTCATCAGCACATAGTTGCCGACCCAGACCTCGACCTGTTGCCCGGTCAGGGGGTGCGTGACCTGCAAGCCTGTGGGCAGGCCTTCTTTTTCTTTCACCGCCAGCTCGGCCTCGGTCGTGCCACCCTTCTTGCACTCTTCAATAAAAGCCGCCAACCGGGGGTTGCTGGCCGCCGCGTGCGCAGCCAGGGGGTGCTCAGGGGCGACGGCCACAAAAGTCACGCCCATGATGGTGTCGGCACGGGTGGTGAACACATGCATCCGGCCCTCCTGGATCAGCGCGCCCCGGGCGTCGCGAATCTCGTGCGGGAAGGCAAAACGCACACCCTCGCTCTTGCCGATCCAGTTCTCCTGCATCAGCCGCACTTTGTCAGGCCAGCCATTCAGTGTGGCCTTGGGGTGATCGATCTGCACATGATCGAGCAACTCCTGGGCGTAGCGGGTGATGTCGAGGTAATAACCGGGAATCTCGCGCTTCTCCACCGGTGCGCCGGTGCGCCAGCCCCGACCATCGATCACTTGCTCGTTGGCCAGCACCGTCTGATCCACCGGGTCCCAGTTCACCACCTGGGTCTTGCGGTAGGCGATGCCCTTTTCCAGCATCTTCAAAAACAGCCACTGGTTCCATTTGTAATATTCAGGCGCACAAGTGGCGACTTCCCGCGACCAGTCGATGGCCAGCCCCATCGCCTGCATCTGCTGCTTCATGTACGCGATGTTGTCGTAGGTCCAGCGCGCCGGGGGCACTTTGTTTTTGATGGCGGCGTTTTCGGCCGGCAGCCCGAAAGCATCCCAACCCATGGGCATGAGCACGTTGTAGCCCCGCATGCGCAACTGACGGGTCAACATGTCGTTGATGGTGTAGTTGCGCACATGCCCCATGTGCAATTTACCGCTGGGGTAAGGCAACATCGAACAAGCGTAAAACTTCTTTTTCTTGGGGTCCTCGGTGACCCGATAAGCATCGCGGCGGCCCCATTCGGCCTGCACCGCCGCCTCAATGGCGGAAGGTTGGTATTGGTCTTGCATGGTCAGAGAGAGGGCGGCTTTCAGCGCAACCCCAAAACATCAAACATGTCGAACAAGCCTTGACGGCGGTTCGCCAGAAAATGGGCCGCCCGCAAGCTGCCCTGTGCATAAGTGGCCCGGCTGGACGACTTGTGGGTGATTTCGATGCGCTCGCCGGTCCCGGCGAACAAGACCGTGTGATCGCCCACGATGTCGCCACCCCGTATGGTCGAAAAACCGATCGTCGACGGGTCACGCTCACCCGTGTGGCCATAGCGCTCATACACGGCGCATTCATTCAGATCGCGACCCAGGGCTTGGGCGATCACCTCGCCCATCTTGAGGGCCGTGCCCGATGGCGCATCGACTTTGTGACGGTGGTGCGCCTCTATGACTTCGATGTCGTACCCCGTGGCCAAGGCCTTGGCCGCCATTTCCAACAATTTCAGCGTGACATTCACACCCACACTCATATTCGGGGCCATGACAATGGCGCAGTCCTGTGCGGCCCGGGCGATCTCGGCCTTTTGCGCGTCGCTAAAACCGGTGGTGCCGATCACCATATTGATCCCGTTTTGGCGGGCGTGCGCCAAATGGGCCAGGGTGCCTTCGGGGCGGGTGAAATCGATCAGGCACTGGGCGCCTTGCAGACCCTGTGTCAGGTCGCTCGCAATCGCCACCCCGCTGTCGCGCCCCAGGAATGCGGCGGCATCTTGTCCGAGCCCGGGCGCACCGGCCACATCCAGCGCGCCACTGAGCCGGGCTTGTGCGTCAGACAGAACCGCCTCGATCAGCATGCGGCCCATGCGGCCGCTGGCGCCAGCAATGGCAATGTTCAATGGGGAGCTCATGGCGTCGTGTCTTTCTTATTGGGGCTCTAGCGGCGGGTAGGCCATATTGACGGGTGGCAGAGGCGTGTCAGGGCTGGTGGCCGGGGCCTCTTTGGGCAGGAAAGCCTTCAAGTCTTCCGGCTTGGCCTCCAGGGGCGGAATTTTGGCCTTGCCTTGCAAGCGCGAGTCGATCCGGGCCGTGAACTCGGCCTCGGTCGGCAATTCATCTGCCTCGACCCGCGTCATGCGGTCGCCTTCAAAAAAAACCGAGACACGACGCAGCAGGGGTTCCGTGCCTTTGCGGCGGATGGCAAAGGTGTAATCCCAGCGCTCGGCATGAAACAGGCTGGCAATCAGGGGCGAGCCCAGCACCTCGCGCACCTGGTTGCGTGTCAAGCCCGGGCGCAACACGGCAAGTTGTTCGCGCGTCACGACGTTGCCTTGCACGATCTCCACCCGATAGGGCTGGATAAAGTCGGAAATCATGGCGCCCTGCTCTTTCAGGCTGCCACAAGCAACCAGCAGACCGGCCATCGCAAAGATCGCGGGCCGGGTCCATCCCAATCGAAAGTTCATAGGCTCGTGTTCCATGTCAGCCACATCGCGCCATTGTAATGGGGGTGCCGCCGCCGTGGCCGCCGGGTCTGGGCCGAATCAGGTCTTTTGATCAGGTCTTTTGCATGGCCTGGCGGTGCCGCTCGACAAACTCGTCATAGGTATTGATGCCGCGCAACTGCAAAATCGTGTTGCGCACGGCCGCCTCAACCAGCACAGCGATGTTGCGCCCGGCCACCACCTGGATGATCACTTTGCGCACGCCTATGCCCAACACATCCTGCAACAAGGGCTCGTGCGGCAGGCGCTCGTAGTCCCGCTCCAGAGTTTCGCGCCGCACCAGATGGACGATCAGCTTCAGCCGCATTTTCCGCCGCACCGCCGTCTCGCCGAAGATGGCCTTGATGTCCAACAACCCGATGCCCCTGACTTCCAGCAGGTTTTGCAAAAGTTCGGGGCAGCGGCCT
This sequence comes from Pseudomonadota bacterium, assembly GCA_041159205.1. Lineage (GTDB taxonomy): Bacteria > Pseudomonadota > Gammaproteobacteria > Burkholderiales > Burkholderiaceae_C > Limnohabitans. The sequence continues at coordinate 2,578 of JBEAZY010000218.1, read as the reverse complement.
TCGATGGCGGTCTGGTTGATTCGATACAAATCGACCGAATCGTCGGCCACCAGGCCATGCCCGCGCGAAATCAGCTCCAGGCCCAGTTCGCTTTTGCCCAGGCCCGATTCGCCGGTGATCATCACCCCCATGCCCAAAATGTCCATGAATACGCCATGCATGGTGGTGCGGTCGGCGAAATGCTTGGACAAATAAGCCCGCAAGAGGTCGATCACCAGAGCGGAAGATTCCTGGGTGGCAAACAAGGGGATCTTGGCCCGTTCGCACAGCCGCAACAAGGCTTCGGGCGCCGCTTGCCCGTCGGCCATGACCAGCACCGGCGGCTCAAGCGTGACGATGCGGTTGATGCGCCGCGCGCAGTCTTCCGGCGTGCCCCGGGTCAGGTAGCGCACCTCGCGCTCGCCCAGCATTTGCAAGCGGTAGGGGTGGATGTAATTGAGATACCCGACCAAGTCCGCCCCCGAGCGGGCGGCACGCACGGCCACCTCGTCAAAGCGGCGCTCAGACGCATCAAGACCGGCCACCCACTGCCAGCGCAGGCGCTGCCTGAACTCTTCAAACAGCACATCCGCACTGACCACATTGGGCTTCATGGGGCCGCTCTCAGGCCCTGTGGGCCGAACTCCAGGTCAGGATCAGTTCATGCAAGTCGGCATGACTGGCGCTGGCCATCATGCGTTGGCGGGCCTCGGTGTCACTGAGCAACTCGGCGATCTCCGAGAGGATTTCCAAATGCTTTTGTGTCGATGCCTCGGGCACCAAAAGAAAAATCAGCAAGGACACCGGGGCTTCATCGGGCGAATCAAAACCGATCGCCTGGCGCAACAAAAAAACCGCAGCCATCGGGTTTTTCAAACCCTTGATGCGGCCATGCGGAATGGCCACCCCATGCCCCAGCCCGGTCGAGCCCAGACGCTCGCGGGCAAACAAGCTGTCAGCTACCATCGCCCGGTTCAGGCCGTGCAAAGACTCGAACAGCAAACCCGCCTCCTCAAAAGCGCGTTTTTTGCTGGTGACCTCCACGTCCACCAAGACATGGTTGACAGGCAATATGGAAGATAGTCGGTTCATGATGATCGGGCGATTATGCACCTGCGACATCAAAACCAAGGGTGAATGTTTAAAACAAAAGCACTCACTGAATCAAATTTGCCACAGTGGCGGCCTTGCGCCACCGTGCCGCCCGGGTATCGCATGGGTGTCGCCCGGGTGTTGAACAAATCCGGCCCGGGCTTGGCGCTGGCGCCGCCCGCGCGGACTGATCGGCTGTCACATCATGCGCTTGGCCGTCGAGTGGTGCTCTTGGGTGCGGTCTTTGTGTCGCACCACCTGCCGATCCAGTTTGTCGACCAACTCATCGACCGCGGCATACAGGTCTTCATGGCTGCACTCGGCAAACAGATCGCCGCCCTTGACCCGAATATTGCACTCGGCCCGTTGGCGCTTTTCCTTTTCCTTTTGCTTCTCTACCGTCAACAAAACTTTGACATCGACCATCTGATCAAAATGACGGATGACCCGATCCAGCTTGTGTGTCACATAGCTTCGCAAGGCGGGGGTCACTTCCAGATGATGGCCACTGATGGTGAGGTTCATGCTGTCTCTCCTTGGATGAGGGGTTTGGAAGCGTCTCTTGCTTCCATAATGCGCCCGAGCCCATAAAAAATCAACGGCATACTGGCATTAATTCACACAATTTTCATGTTGCAGTGCCATAATTGATGCCTTCTTCCTCATCAGGAGCAAACCCCTTGGAAAACTACCCCAGTCGGTAGCTTTCGGGTTCGGTAGGCTTGTGCGGCCCCGGGTTCGAAAGCGACCTTTTTCATCAACTTTCGTCCCCCCGGTGTTCGCACCCACATTGCCATGCTCAATATTTTCACGCTGGCCAACGGCCGCTTGTTTCAGGAAGAAATCGAGTCGCTGGAAGAGCTGTCCCGTTTTCAGCCCATTTGGGTCGACCTGGAAAACCCCAGCCCGGAAGAAAAGCGCTGGATCAAGCAGTACTACAACTTGCAAATTCCCGAAGACGCGATGGACGAAGACATCGAGGAATCGGCGCGTTTTTACGAAGAAGACAACGGCGAATTGCACATCCGCTCCGACTTTTTGATCGCCGACGAAGACGAGCCGCGCACCGTGCGCGTGGCGTTTATTTTGAACCAGCACAACAACGACCTGAAAAGCAAAGGCGTGCTGTTCTCGATCCACGACGAAGACGTGCCCGTGTTTCGTCTGCTGCGCATGCGCGCGCGGCGCGCGCCCGGGCTGATCGCCGATGCCAAAGAAGTTCTTCTCAAACTCTTTGACGCCGACGCCGAGTACTCGGCCGATACGCTGGAAAACATTTATGACCAACTCGAACTGGTCAGCAAGAAAGTCCTGGCCGGTGACGTGACCGACACATTGGCCGGCGAAGTGCTCGCCGCCATCGCGCGCCAGGAGGACTTGAACGGGCGCATCCGTCGTAACGTCATGGATACCCGGCGTGCGGTCAGCTTCATGATGCGCTCGCGCATGCTGAACGCCGAACAATTCGAAGAAGCCCGCCAGATCTTGCGCGACATTGAATCACTCG
>JBEAZY010000217.1:0-5117 GCA_041159205.1 Pseudomonadota bacterium | reverse complement strand
CGCAAAATGTGCTTTTGGTCATACGTGCCCGGGCTGGCGATGAAGCTGGGCTCACGCCCCAGCACCCTGGCGATGGCGCGCGCGGTGGCTTGCACCACGGGCGCTTCGCGCGGGGTGGCGGTGGGCAAGAAAGACATGATCTCGCGCACACCATAGTCAAAGCCGGGCCGCGTGCGCTTGAGCTCTTCGAGCATGTCGATGATCTCTTGCTTCACTTCGTCCAGCGACTCTTCGGCGATAAAGCGCCGGTCCAGCACGGCTGCGCAATGGTGCGCCACCACCGGCGCGGGCAAATCGCCGGTGGGTTCGCCATCGGCACTCCAGGCGTAGTGTTGCGCCACCTGGCCGCCATGGATGCTGTTCACGTTCAGGGTGCTCACGCGCGCGCCCGGCGGCTCTACCGGCTCTGCGGTGCGGCGTTGCGACAGGCGCGGCATCAATTCATCTTCAACGCGCCGCAAGAATGCCCCCATGTGCAAAATGGCACTGTCACCCAAAAAGGGCATCGAGCCATGGGCAATCCGACCCCGCGTTTCCACCTCGGCCCACCACACCCCACGGTGGCCCAGACAGATGCGATCCACGCCCAACGGTTCGGGGATGATCACATGGTCCACTTTGGGCTTGGAAAAATAGCCACGTTTGGCCAGATACCCCACCCCCGAAAACCCGCCCGACTCTTCGTCCACAGTGCCGCTGATCTCCAGCGCCCCCGGCCAATCTTCACCGGCCCAGTCCAACAAGGCCTCGCAGGCCACCACGCTGGCGGCCAATCCGCCCTTCATGTCGCAGGTGCCGCGCCCGTAGATGCGCCGATCTCGCAACTCAGCCCCGAAAGGCTCTACCGTCCAGCCCGTGCCCGCCTCCACCACATCGATGTGGCTGTTGAAATGAACGCACGGACCGGGGCGCAGTCCTTCGCGGCGTGCCACCACATTGACCCGGGGGTGGCTGTCGCTGTCGCCCGGCGCCCCGACGGCGCGGATGTACTCGACCGCAAACCCGCGCTGTCGCAGACGTTCGCCCAAAGCACGGGCACAGGCCTCATAGGCATCGCCCGGCGGGTTGACGGTAGGCATGCGCACCAACGACTGGGTCAGGCCGATCAGTTCATTCTCTCTGGCGGCGATATCGCTCAGCAGTGATTCGATCCGGTCCGGTGGGCTCATCGGCGGGGTCTTTCAGTTTTGCTTCCAGGGCAGACCGCGCATGCGCCAGCCCCCCAAACGGCCCCGATGGCCGTCGCCATTGGGGTCGCCCTCAAAGCCTTCCAACACGTTATAGGCGGTCACACCCAGCTCGGTCGCACGCTGAGCGGCCGCGATCGAGCGCACGCCGCTGCGGCACAACATCAACAGGGCCTGGCCCTGCGCGGCGGCCTCTCGCACCCCTGGGTCAAAGTTCGGGTTCAGCGCCATGCCCGGCCACTGCTTCCAGGCCAGGGGCGTGGCACCCGGGACAAAACCGACCCACTCGCGTTCGGCATCGGTGCGCACATCGATCAGCACCGCGCGACCGGCCTGTACCCATTGCCAGGCCTGCTCGGGCGTCACATCGCCCGCATAGCCCTGGGCGGCTTCAACTTTGGTTTCAGACATGCCCACAACCTTCATCACGAAAATTTCACCAGCATCGACGTCACCTGATCCACAGGGGTTCGCCCCTCTTCAATCATGCACGCCACCATCGAGTAAAACGATTTGTCCAGCGCCTTGCGGGCGGCGGTCAGTTGCTGGGCGATTTTTTCGCAATCGGCATCTTCGTCGATCAGTTTCTGCACCCCCCTGAGCTGCCCTTCGACCCGGGCCAGTCTGGACATCAGGGCGCGCTTTTTTTCTTCGTCTCGCAACATATTCATGGGTAAGGCCTTAGTCATTGGGCGACCCGATCATCATAAAACCAATCAGGCACGAAAATAACCCTACACCAAGGGTTTACCCTCTATCGGGATAACGGTCTTGGATAAGAATTCATGTTCGCAAAACAAAGGGGCGTCAACGGCCCATATCCCTATCTCATCACAGGAGTCCACATGTCTGAACAAAAGAAATCCGCCCGTCGCCAAATGCTCAAGGGTGCCGCCGTTGCCGCCGGTGCCATGAGCGTGCCCATGGTGTCGCGCGCCCAAACCGTTTCTCTGCGCTTCCAGAGCACCTGGCCCGCCAAAGACATCTTCCACGAGTACGCCAATGACTTCGCCAAGCGCGTCAACGACATGGCTTCTGGCCGTTTGAAGATCGAAGTGTTGCCCGCAGGTGCCGTGGTGCCCGCTTTCCAGTTGCTTGACGCCGTCAACAAAGGCACCCTCGATGGCGGCCACGGCGTGGTGGCTTACCACTACGGCAAGAACTCGGCCCTGGCCCTGTGGGGCTCCGGCCCGGCTTTCGGCATGGACCCCAATATGGTGCTGGCATGGCACAACTACGGCGGTGGCAAAGCCCTGCTGGAAGAAATCTATGCCGCGCTCAACATCGATGTCGTGTCTTACCTCTACGGCCCCATGCCCACCCAGCCCCTGGGTTGGTTCAAAAAGCCCGTCGCCAAAGTGGAAGACATGAAGGGCCTGAAATTCCGCACCGTGGGTCTGGCCGTTGACGTGTTCACCGAACTGGGCACCGCCGTCAATCCGCTGCCCGGTGGTGAAATCGTTCCCGCTCTCGACCGTGGCCTGATCGACGCGGCCGAATTCAATAACGCCTCTTCCGATCGCGTGCTGGGCTTCCCCGATGTGGTCAAGAACTGCATGCTGCAAAGCTTCCACCAGTCGGGCGAGCAGTTTGAAATTCTGTTCAACAAGACCAAACTCAACGGCCTGCCCGCCGAACTGCGCACCATCATCGACGTGGCCGTGCAGGCATCCTCCGCCGACATGTCCTGGAAAGCGATCGATCGCAACTCCAAAGACTATGAAGAAATGAAGAAGCAGGGCATCAAGTTCTACAAGACGCCCGACTCTGTGCTGCGCGCCCAGTTGGCCGCCTGGGACAAGGTCATTGCCAAGAAAGCCGAGGAGAACGCACTGTTCAAGAAGGTGCTCGAGTCGCAGCGCGCTTACGCCGCCCGTGCAGGTCAGTGGCAAAACGACTACATGGTTGACTTCAAAATGGCCTACAACCACTACTTCGCCCGGAAAAAGGCTTGAACCTATAATTTAGCCCTCGACCAAAAGACCCACCCGGGCCACTCGGGTGGGCCTTTTTTTTGAATCTGTTCAACTTTACTTTGGTTTACCGAAATGTCCGTGCAAAACCTGCTTCAAACAGCAGATCGCATCAGCACCTGGGTGGGCAAAGCCTTCGCCTGGCTGATCGTCGCCCTGATGCTGATGGTGGTCATCGAGGTCTTCAAGCGCTATGCGCTCAACGCCCCGACCGCCTGGATCTTTGACGCCAGCAACATGATGTATGGCACCTTGTTCATGATGGGCGGTGCCTATACCCTCAGCCAGGGCGGGCATGTGCGCGGCGACTTCTTTTATGGCAGCGCCAAGCCACGCACTCAGGCCACCCTCGATCTGGTGCTGTATGTGATTTTCTTTTTCCCGGGTGTGATCGCGCTCACCTATGCCGGCTACACCTATGCCGCAGATTCGTGGGCCATCAACGAGCAAACCTTCAATGCCGACCCCCTTCCCCTGTACCCCTTCAAGAGCGTCATCCCTGTGGCGGGCGCCATAGTGCTGATGCAAGGCCTGGCCGAAATCTTGCGTTGCGTGGTTTGCTTGCGCACCGGTGCATGGCCCGAGCGGCTCAAAGACGCCAACGAAATCGACGTGGTCGAGCAACAGTTGGCCAGCAGCACCTATGTGGATGAGGCCGCCCGTGACGAGGCGATAGCCAAAGCCAAGCACATCGAAGAATCCGCGCACCAGCGCGCCACCGGTGGAGGTCAGCGATGAGCGATCCTGCACTGGGTTTGACCATGCTGTGTCTGGTCGTGGTGGTGATCCTGATGGGTTTCCCCACCGCCTTCACCCTGATGGGCTTGGGCATGGGCTTTGGTTTTGTCGCCTTCTATGAGCCCTCGGCGCACTGGCTGGACAATAAAATTTTCAACCTCATGGTTCAGCGCACTTTCGGCGCCATGACCAACGACACCTTGCTGTCGATCCCGCTGTTTGTGCTGATGGGCTACATCATGGAACGCGGCGCCCTGGTCGATCGCATGTTCCACAGCGTCCAGCTCGCCTTCAGGCGTTTGCCCGGCTCGCTGGCCGTGACCACACTGGTGATTTGCACCTTTTGGGGCATCGCCAGCGGTCTGGTGGGTGCGGTGGTGGTGCTGATGGGCGTGATCGCCATGCGCCCCATGCTGAATGCCGGCTACGACACCCGGCTGGCCTCGGGCGTCATCACCGCCGGTGGCACTTTGGGCATCCTGATCCCGCCCTCGGTCATGATCATCGTCTATGCCGCCGTCGCCGGGCAGTCGGTGGTCAAGCTGTATGCCGCGGCCATGTTCCCCGGCTTTTTCCTGGCCTTCCTGTATCTGGTCTACGTCATCGGCTGGGTGCTCATCAACCCCAAGATCGCGCCCAAGTTGCCGCCCGAGCAGCTCAAAGCCCCCATCCGTCCCTGGGTGCAAAAGGTGGCCGACCTTTACTCGCCGCGCATGCTGTGGGCCTTGCTCAAGGCGAGCCTGGCGCCCGGCAAAGCCCTGGCCGCCAGCCGCCATGACATGAAATTGGGTTGGGGCCTCATGCTGCAAAGCCTGTTCACGGCCCTCGTTCCCCTTTGGCTGTCCGTGGTCAGCCTGGGGGCGGTCTGGTGGTATGTGGTCATTCACTCACAGCCCGATGTTGAGCCCGCCGTGGTGGCGACCCAGAAGGCCGCAGCGCCTGCGGGTGGTGTGTCCGAACCTGCTGGTGCCAGCACCGGTCTGCAAGAGCCCCCGGCCAGTGCGGGCGGCGTTCAAGAGCCGCCGGGTGCGTCCTCGGGTGGCTTGCAAGAACCCCCTGGCGCTGCCTCGGGCGGTTTGCAAGAACCCCCGGGTGCCTCTGACGGGGTTCAGACCCCGCCGGGCGCCGAGGCCGATGGTGTGCAGGCCCCCCCGGGTTCCGGGGAAGAAGAGCCTTTGCAAGCCATGGGCGCCGATGATGCACCCGCACCACCCATGCA
>JBEAZY010000216.1:0-17732 GCA_041159205.1 Pseudomonadota bacterium | reverse complement strand
TCGTAGCGCAAAAACTGAAACGACTCAGGTCGCACCGCATGCTGCCTCAGCGCATCTTTCAAGCCCAGTTGGTACAGCACTTTGACGGCATTGGCGCTCATTTGCACCGCGGCGCCCACTTCACTGACCTCACCGGCCTGTTCATAGACCCGAACCTTGTGGCCCTGTTGCAGCAGGCATGCCGCTGCCGCCAAACCGCCGATGCCGGCCCCTACCAATGCGATGTCCATGTCGTCCTCTTGAAAACCTGTCACGCCCCGCTGAATTGATGCTCAGGTCATGCCACTGAGAAACGCCTGTATGGTGCCGGAGAGAGGAATCGAACCCCCGACCTTCTCATTACGAATGAGCTGCTCTACCGACTGAGCTACTCCGGCCAAGGACGAAATTATAGCCGCTGGTGCCCACGCACCGATGACCTGGCCATGCGATGAGGTGGGGGTGTGATCACCCTTTTGCGGCCAAATGATATTGGGTGACGCGCTCGACCTCGTTTCTGGAGCCCAGGATCACGCTGACGCGCTCATGCAACTGGCCCGGCTCGATGTCCAGAATCCGCAGTCGGCCATTGGTGGCCGCGCCCCCCGCCTGCTCTATCAGCCAACTCATGGGGTTGGCCTCGTACATCAGACGCAACTTGCCCGGTTTATTGGGTTCGCGCTTGTCCCAGGGGTACAGAAACACCCCGCCACGCGTCAATATTCGATGCACGTCGGCCACCATCGAGGCGATCCAGCGCATATTGAAGTCTTTGCCGCGGACACCTTCTTTGCCTTGCAGACACTCATCAATATAACGTTTCACCGGGGCGTCCCAGTGCCGCATATTGCTCATATTGATGGCAAATTCCTGGGTGTCAGCGGGAATCTGCACATTCTCATGCGTCAGCACAAACGAGCCTTGCTCGCGATCCAGGGTGAACATGGCGACGCCATCGCCCACGGTCAGCACCAAAGTGGTTTGCGGGCCGTAAATGCAATAACCGGCTGCCACCTGTTGCTGGCCGGTTTGCAGAAAATCTTTCTCGCTCACACCTTCGCCGTGGTCAGGCTTTTTGAGCACGCTGAAAATGGTGCCGATGCTGACATTGACATCGATGTTGCTGGAACCATCCAGCGGATCAAACAGCAACAGGTATTCGCCCTGAGGGTATCGATTGGGCACCAGATGGATGGTGTCCATCTCTTCCGACGCCATGGCCGCCAGATGGCCGCCCCACTCATTGGCCTCGATCAGCACTTCGTTGGCGATGATGTCCAGTTTCTTTTGCACCTCACCCTGCACATTCTCACTATCGGCAGAGCCCAGCACGCCGCCCAAAGCGCCTTTATTGACCGCATGGCTGATGCTTTTGCAGGCCCGGGCCACGACTTCCAACAGCAGGCGCAATTCAGGCGGAATTTTGCCTTTGGCCCTTTGCTGCTCGACCAGAAAACGCGACAGAGAGACGCTCATGAGGTTGACTCCGCAAGGGCGCGCGAGACCACCTCGCGCACATCAGAACTGAGATCGGCTTTGGCCGCCACCCGGGCGATGGCCTCGCGGGCCGCGCCCCGATAGGGTTCGGCCAGTTTGCGCCAGCGGTCCAGGGCACGGGCCAGCCTGGCCGCGACTTGCGGGTTGAAAGCGTCGATCTCAATGACTTTCTCGGCCCACAACACATAGCCCGAGGCATCGGGACGATGGAAACCGGCCGGGTTGCTGTTGCAGTAGCTGAAAATCAGGCTGCGTGCCCGGTTGGGGTTCTTGATTTCGAAGTCCGGGTGACGCAGCAATTGTCGCACCCGAGGCAAGACATCCCCCCCCCGGTCGCAGGCACCCGCCTGCAGCGCAAACCACTTGTCGATGACCAGCGCTTCCTGACGGTGCATGGCATGGAAATGGGCCAGCGCCGTCTCGGCCAGGGCACTGCCCGATTGCACCAGGGCCATCAATGCGTTGAACCGATCGGTCATATTGCCCGCGTCTTTGAAGGCTTGCAAGGTCTTGCCTTGCCACACGGCATCGCCCTCCAACACGGCATTCAGGCACAGCATGGAAAGGGACAAACCGGCCAGCGCCCGCCGCCCGCTTTGTTCGGTGTTGGGTGCATAGGCCCCTTGGACACGGTTTGAGGCATAGGTCCACGACCAGTCGTCTTTCAGGCCGCGGGCGAGGTCGGCGCGCAAGGCTTCGCGCACGGCATGCACCTGCTGCGGGTCCACCGATTCGAGCTGCTCGCCGATGTATGTCTCGCTGGGCAGAGTCAGCACCAGCTCTTTAAAGGCCGGGTCCAGATCGGGGTGTCGCAAGACATCCCGCAGCGCCTGCGTCAGCTCTGCGCCCAGGGTGGGGGTCTGCTGGCCCTGCAAGGCCCTGACGGCCACTTCCAGGCACAGGCGCTGTCCGGCTTCCCAACGGTTGAAGGGGTCGCTGTCGTGCGCCAGCAGGGTGAGCAACTCGGCCCGGGAATAAGGGTAGTGCAAGGTCACCGGCGCGCTGAAGCCGCGCATCAGCGAAGGGACGGGTGGCTCGTCGATGCCCTCAAAAGCCCAGCTTTGCTCGGCCTCGCTCAAGACCAACAACTGGCTCTGGCCCAAGCTTTGCCCCGAGGCCGATAGCAAACCGAACTGGATCGGGATGAGGAACGGCAGTTTGTCGTTTTGGCCAGGCGTGGGGGCGCAAAACTGGCGCAAAGTCAGGGTGTAGCGTCGGTTGGCGGCGTCGTGATGGGTGGTGACCTTCAAGGCAGGCGTGCCCGCTTGGCTGTACCAGCGTTTGAAGGTCTCGAGGTGTTCGGCCAGCGGCGAGCCCGGATTGGCATCGGCCATGGCCTGGGCAAAATCGTCGCAAGTCACGGCCTGGCCATCGTGGCGTTCAAAGTAAAGTGACATGCCCTTTGCAAAGCCTGCGCGACCGACCAGGGTCTGCATCATGCGCACCACTTCGGCACCTTTTTCGTAGACCGTGACGGTGTAGAAGTTATTGATCTCCAAATAGCTGTCAGGCCGCACCGGGTGGGCCATCGGCCCTGCGTCTTCGGCAAACTGCACATTGCGCAGCAAACGCACATCTTCAATGCGTTTGACGGCGCGCGCCGAGTCGCTGCCCGCCAGGTCCTGGCTGAACTCCTGATCGCGGAACACCGTCAAGCCCTCTTTGAGCGAGAGCTGGAACCAGTCGCGGCAAGTGACGCGGTTGCCCGTCCAGTTGTGGAAATACTCGTGCGCCACCACACTCTCGACGTTGGCAAAGTCGACATCGGTCGCCGTGGCCGGGTTGGCCAGCACGTATTTGGTATTGAAAATGTTCAGGCCCTTGTTCTCCATCGCGCCCATATTGAAGTCGCTGGTGGCGACGATCATGAAGCGCTCCAGATCCAGGCTCAGGCCGAAGCGGGCCTCGTCCCAGGCGATGCTGTGCATCAGCGATTGCATCGCGTGCTCGGTTTTGTCGAGGTCACCGGCGCGCACATAGACCTGCAACAGGTGCTCGCCACCCAGTCTCGATCGGATGCGCTGCTCCCGGCACACCAGACGGCCTGCCACCAAAGCAAACAAATAGCAGGGCTTGCGGTGCGGGTCTACCCAACGGGCATAGTGGCGACCTTCATCAAGAGGGCCTTGCTCGACCAGATTGCCGTTGGAGAGCAAGACCGGATACGCCGCCCGGTCGGCGCGCAGCGTGACGCTGTACGAGGCCATGATGTCGGGACGGTCGAGAAAATAGGTGATGCGCCTGAACCCCTCGGCCTCACATTGGGTGAAGAAGGTGTCTTGACTGACGTACAAGCCGTTCAAGGTGCTGTTTTTGACGGGGCTGCAGGTGGTGAAGATTTCCAGATCAAAGGGCTCGGTGCCTTCGGGCAGTTTTTCCAGCACCAGCTGACCGTGCTCCATTTTGAAAGAGCAGCCCTCGCCGTTGACCAGCACCCGCGCCAGGTTGAGGTCTTCGCCGTCCAGCCGCAAGGGTTGGGCGGCCACCTCGGGGTTGCGCCGCATGCGCATGCGATTGAGCACCCGGGTCTTGGCCGGGTCGAGGTCAAAAGTCAGGTCAACCCCATCGATCAGAAAGGCCGACGGTTGATAGTCGAGCCGTTTGACCAGTTGGCCTTGGGTTTCACGCATGGTTTTCTCCGGACAGTGGGCTTAGACGCCCTGTTTCAGTGAAGCGGCGATGAAAGCATCGAGATCGCCGTCGAGCACTTTTTGGGTGTTGGATATTTCGACATTGGTGCGCAGGTCTTTGATGCGGCTTTGATCCAGCACATAAGAGCGGATCTGATGCCCCCAACCCACATCGGTTTTGGTGTCTTCCAGCTTTTGCTGTGCTTCCATGCGCTTGCGCATTTCAAAGTCATACAGGCGCGAGCGCAGTCGCCGCCAGGCGACATCGCGGTTGCTGTGCTGGCTGCGGCTATCCTGGCACTGCACGACGATGCCGGTGGGCACGTGGGTCAGGCGCACGGCCGAGTCGGTTTTGTTGATGTGCTGACCCCCGGCGCCGCTGGCGCGGAAGGTGTCGACCCGCACATCGGCGGGGTTGATGTCGATCTCGATCGAGTCGTCGATCTCGGGGTACACAAACACCGATGCAAAAGAGGTGTGGCGCCCCCCTGAAGAGTCAAACGGTGACTTGCGCACCAGACGGTGCACACCGGTCTCGGTGCGCAACAGGCCATAGGCATACTCGCCCTCGATTTTGAGGGTGGCACTTTTGATGCCTGCCACATCGCCTGCGGTTTCGTCTTCGACCGTAGCTTTGAAACTTTTGCGTTCGGCGTATTTCAGGTACTGGCGCAACAGCATCTGGGCCCAGTCACAGGCTTCGGTACCGCCGGCACCTGCTTGCAGGTCGACAAAACAGTTGCTGGGGTCGGCCGGCTGGTTGAACATGCGACGGAATTCGAGTTTCTCGATCTCGGCCACGATGCGTGAAGTGTCCTCCTCCAGCGTCATCAGACCGGCCTCGTCATTGTCGGCCTTGCTCATCTCGAACAACTCGAGGTTGTCGTTGATTTCACCGTCCAGTCGCTGCAACACCAGCACGATGTCGTCCAGTGCCTTTTTCTCTTTGCCCAGCTCCTGGGCTTTTTTCGGGTCGTTCCAGACCGCCGGGTCTTCCAGTTAGGCGGTGACCGTTCTTAGGCGCTCTGACTTGGCATCGAAGTCAAAGATACCTCCGTAGATCCTGCGCCCGTTGGCCCAGGTCGGTCAAAGTGCTGCCTATGAGGTTAATGCGTTCTGCGTCCATGCTGGTTCCAGGTTCTTTTTAATCAACCCGGCATTTTCGCACGGCAAGGCCCCCATCTGTGACAAACCTTTCAATACATCACCCACCACCACCACCGAGGGGCTGCCCAGACCCTCGCGTTCGACCAGGGCAGACAGGTCGCTCAGCACCGACACCGCATGCCTTTGTTGCGGCAAAGTGGCGTTTTGGATCACCGCCACCGGGGTGTCATCGCCCAGTCCTTGCCGCAAACCCTCTTCGATCCGGGGCAATTCACGCACCCCCATGTAGATGACCAGCGTCCAGTGCATTTGCGCCGCGCTGCGGGCCACGGCGGCCCAATCGGTGGGTGTGCCACCGGGTTGGTGGTGGCCCGTCAAAAGCACCACCCCTTGCGCGTGTTCGCGGTGTGTGAGCGGAACCCCCAGGCTGCTGGGCGCGGCCAGACCCGCCGTGATGCCATTGATCACCTCGACCTCAATGCCATGCTGGCGCAGCGCCTGCAGCTCTTCACCGCCCCGGCCAAAGACAAAAGGGTCTCCCCCTTTAAGCCTAACCACCCGCTCGCCGGCTTTGGCGCAGCGCACCATCAGTCGTTCGATGAAGGCCTGAGGCGTTTGGCGGCATCCGCCGCGCTTGCCCACTTTCACGACCCGTGCCTCCGCGCAAGCGAGCGCCACGATCTCGGGGCTGACCAAATCGTCGACCAGCAGCACGCTGGCCCATTCGATGGCACGCAGCGCGCGCACGGTCAGCATATCGGCCGCACCGGGGCCGGCGCCGACCAGTTTCACCAAAGGGGTCGCGGTCATATCAGGCATGTTTCTTTCACAGTCAGTTGGACATTGTGAGGGGTTTAATATAATAAATCGCTATATGGGTATGGGCGACTGGCACTCATCCAGGGGCCAGCGGGGTTTCACATCAAAGGCATAGTCCTGCCGTGGCGCGCCCAAACCGGCTTGCAGGCGCAGTGCGGCGGCCATGGCGATCATGGCGCCGTTGTCGGTGCAAAGATGCAACTCGGGGTAGTGCACCCGTATGCGCCGCTTTTGGCAGGCCTCGGACAGCGCCTGGCGCAGACTTTGGTTGGCACCCACGCCACCCGCCACCACCAGGCGTTGAATGCCGGTTTGCGCCAGCGCCGTCAGCGTTTTTTTCACCAAGACCTCCACAATGGCGGCCTGGGTTGAGGCGGCCAAATCGGCCTGGCGCCCGGGCAGGGCATCGCCCAATTTGCGAGCCTGCGTCAAGACCGCCGTTTTGAGCCCGGCAAATGAGAAATCGAGGTCACCGCTGTGCAGCAGGGGACGGGGCAACTTGAACGCTTGAGCGTCGCCGCTTTCGGCCAGGCGGGCCAGGGCCGGTCCGCCGGGGTAAGGCAGCCCCAGCAATTTGGCCGATTTGTCAAAGGCCTCGCCGGCAGCGTCATCGATGGTTTCGCCCAGGATGCGGTAGTTCCCCAACGATTCGACCGCCATCAGTTGTGTGTGTCCGCCCGAAACCAGCAGCGCGACAAACGGAAATTCCGGGGCATCTGCGCTGAGGAACGGCGACAACAAATGCCCTTCCAGGTGATGCACGCCCAATACCGGGCGATCCAGGGCCGCGCCCAGTGCGCAAGCCACGCCCGCACCGACCAGCAGCGCCCCGGCCAGCCCCGGCCCCCGGGTGTAGGCCACGCAGTCTATGTCCGACAGCTGCAGCTTGGCCTGTTGCAGCACCTCGGTGGTCAGGGGCAAAACCCGGCGTATGTGGTCACGACTGGCCAATTCGGGCACGACCCCGCCGTAAGCCTGATGCATGTCAATTTGGCTGTGCAATGCGTGGCCAGCCAGCACCGGGGTGAGGGTGCGATCGGGCGGGTAGCCCACCAAGGCCACCCCCGTTTCATCGCACGACGATTCGATGCCTAAAACCCATTTCATGGCACCGAGTCTACCCCGCCGCCGCTTGCGGCGATCGCTGTCAAGCGATGTTCAGGCTGCGGGCCTTGGAGACCGGTTGCACTTTGGCCAAGTGCAGGCTGAGAACACCGTTTTCCAGCTTGGCGCTGCTGGCTTCGGGGTCGATCTCCTGCGGCAGCTCGTACACGCCACGGTACCGTCGCGGTGCTTCGGGCAGTGTTTCGATGCGCACCTGCTGGCCCTCGATATCCACCCGAACTTGCTCACGTGAAACGCCGGGCATGTCAAAGCTCAGCTCATAGGCCTTATCGTCTTGGCTGGCCGGTGCGCCGGGCTGGCCGGGCGTGCGCATCACTTCGTCCAGAAAACGCTCGAAGGCGTGCAGGGTGGGGCGGCGATAGGTGGCAACGGGGGCAAACAACATGATCAACTCCTTTGGGGTTTAAACTCTGCGGCCACTGCGGCCGTCGATGAAACACAGTTGGCGTGCCCGGCCCGGTTTTTCAAGTGGATGACAAGCATGTTTTTTTTAATCAAGGCGATCTTGAAATTGGCCCACCCGGCCCTATACCGGCTTTCGGGCATCGCCCTATGTGTGGCCGTCTGCCTGTCCATGGCCGCGCCGACCCTAAGCCACGCCCAGCCCGCCAACCCCAACCCCGTTCGCCTGGCCCTGATCGAATCGCTCAGCGGCCCTTTTGCCAACACCGGCGAATCGGTGTGGCGCAATCTGGCCTGGGGGGTCGAGCGCATCAACGAGCGTGGCGGAGTGATCTGGGGCGGTGAAAAACGCCTCTTGCGGCTCGAGCGCTATGACAACAAGGGGCAAGTGGAGGAAAGCCTGGCGGCTTTGCGTGCGGCCATCGATGACGGCGCGCGCGTGGTCATGCAAGGCAACAGCTCGGCGGTGGCGCTGGCCCTGGTCGAGGCCATAGAGAAACACAACCAGCGCGACCCGTCGCGTCAGGTGGTATTCCTGAACTATTCGGCGGTAGAGCCCGGTTTGACCAACGCCCGTTGCAGCTTCTGGCATTTTCGTTTTGATGCCCACGCCGACATGCGGTTGCGCGCCCTGGTATCCGTGCTGCGGGCCGACCGGGACTTGAGCCGGGTCTACCTGATCGGGCAAGACTACGCCTTTGGCCAGTCGGTGCTGCGTGAGACGCGCCGCTTGCTGGGCGAACTGCGTCCCGATGTGGCCCTGGTGGGGGACGAGTTGCACCCCCTGGGTCGGGTCAAAGACTTTTTACCCTATGCGCACAAGATCAAGGCCAGCGGCGCCCAGGCCGTGGTGACCGGCAACTGGGGCAACGACCTCACGCTCTTGGTCAAGGCCGCGCGCGAGGTGGGTTTTGAGGGCAAGTTCTACACCTTTTACGGCAATGCGCTGGGTGTGCCTGCCGCCCTGGCGGAAGCCGGGGTGGGGCGGGTATTGGCGGTGGCCGAATGGTTGCCCAATCTGGGCACCCCCGAGTCGGATCGCCTGGTCGAGATGTTTCGGCAGCGCTTTCCCAGGCCGGCCGACGACTACCTGCACTGGCGCATGCAGGCCATGATGGAGGCATTGGCCCAGGCCATGGGGCGTGCCAGCGCCCCAACCGCGCAGGCTTTGGCGCAGGCCCTGGAGACGACCGACGTACTATGGGCCGGTCAGCGGGGTCGCATGCGGGCCGCCGACCATCAGTTCCAGCAACCCCTGGTGGTGGGCGTCATGGACCGGGTCGGCACGCCGGGGGTCAAATTTGACGTCGAGGGCTCGGGTTTTGGCTTTCGCGTCATTCGTCGCCTCACGGCCGAGCAGGCCGAAATGCCCCACAGCTGCGCGATGGCCCGGCCCTGACGGCGACCGCGGTCGATCCACTGCATCGGCGGTGCAACATTTGTGTTACACTCTGAAGGTTGTTCAGCTTGGTTTTTCGCCATGATTTCCAAGCGGGGCAATCACCGCACGCCAGCGGCATTTCCGGCTGTTGGCGCAAGTCAAATATTTCAAGGAAACTGTTATGACCACCATCCACAAGGCCGAGGTCGTCAAGGCCAATGCGCGCAGCGCCAACGACACGGGCAGCCCTGAAGTGCAAGTCGCTCTTCTGACCGCCCGCATCAATGAACTCACCCCGCACTTCAAACAGCACGCCAAAGACCATCACGGTCGTCGCGGTTTGCTGCGCATGGTGAGCCGCCGTCGCAAACTGCTCGACTACCTCAAAGCCAAAGACGCTGACCGCTACACCGCGCTGATCGTCAAACTCGGCCTGCGCAAGTAAACCGGTTTTTTTCTCATTGTCGTGGCGGCGCACCACTGGGGTGAACCGCCACGAGTGGCGAATCGACATGGAGCGAAGCTGTGTCATTCCAAAAAGCCGACGACCCGCCGGGGCCGTGATTTTCTGGAATGGCATCGTGTTCTGTGTGACCGCCCGGTCCCCAGGGGAGACCCTTTTTTCCCCCATCACAGGAAAACACCATGACCATGTTCAATAAAGTCACCAAAACCTTCCAGTGGGGCCAGCATACGGTCACCATGGAAACCGGCGAAATCGCTCGCCAGGCCACCGGCGCCGTGCTGGTCAACATCGACGACACAGTGGTCCTGGCCACTGTCGTGGCCTCGAAATCCTCCAAACCCGGCCAGGATTTTTTCCCCCTGACGGTCGATTACATCGAAAAAACCTATGCCGCCGGCAAAATTCCCGGCAGCTTCTTCAAGCGCGAAGCCAAGCCCAGCGAACTGGAAACCCTGACCAGCCGCCTGATTGATCGCCCGATCCGTCCGCTGTTCCCCGAGGGCTTTTTCAATGAAGTGCATGTGGTGATCCACACCGTCTCGCTCAACCCCGAGGTGGACGCCGACATCGCCGCCCTGATCGCCACCAGCGCAGCGCTCTCGATCTCCGGCATTCCGTTCAATGGCCCCATAGGCGCCGCCCGAGTCGGTTACGTCAACGGCCAATATGTGCTCAATCCGGGACAGACCCAGCGCAAAGACAGCCAGATGGACCTGGTCGTGGCCGGAACAGAAGCCGCCGTGCTGATGGTCGAGTCCGAGGCGCTGCAATTGTCGGAAGAAATCATGCTCGGTGCCGTGGTGTTCGGCCACGAGCAGGGCAAGGTGGCGATCAACGCCATCCATGAACTGGTGCGCGATGCCGGCAAACCCGCATGGGACTGGCAGCCCCCCGCCAAAGACGAGCCCCTGATCGCCAAGGTCACCGCCCTGGCCGACGACAAGCTGCGGGCCGCCTACCAAATTCGCAACAAACAAGCGCGCACCCAGGCTTGCCGCGAGGCCTACGCCGCCGTGATCGACGGCCTGAAATCAGAAGGCCAAGAGTTCGACAGCGTGAAGGTTGAAGGACTCTTGTTTGAAATCGAAGCCCGCATCGTGCGTGGCCAGATTCTGGCGGGCGAGCCCCGCATCGATGGCCGCGACACCCGCACCGTGCGTCCGATCGAAATTCGCACCGGCGTGCTGCCCCGTACCCACGGCTCGGCCCTGTTCACCCGGGGCGAAACCCAGGCGCTGGTCGTCACCACCCTGGGCACCGAACGCGATGCCCAGCGCATCGACGCCCTGGCCGGAGAGTTCGAAGACCATTTCCTGTTCCACTACAACATGCCCCCGTTCGCCACCGGCGAGGTGGGTCGCATGGGCAGCACCAAGCGCCGCGAAGTGGGCCATGGCCGCCTGGCCAAACGCGCCCTGGTCGCATGCTTGCCCACCAAGGAAGAGTTCCCCTACACCCTGCGTGTGGTGTCCGAAATCACAGAGTCCAACGGCTCATCATCGATGGCCTCGGTCTGCGGCGGCTGCTTGTCCCTGATGGACGCCGGTGTGCCCATGAAGGCCCACGTGGCCGGCATTGCCATGGGCCTGATCAAGGAAGGCAATCGCTTTGCGGTGCTCACCGACATCCTGGGCGATGAGGACCACTTGGGCGACATGGACTTCAAAGTGGCCGGTACCACCAACGGCATCACCGCCTTGCAGATGGACATCAAGATCCAGGGCATCACCCAAGAGATCATGCAGGTGGCACTGGCCCAGGCCAAAGAAGCCCGCATGCACATTCTGGGGAAAATGCAAGACGCATTGGGCGAGGCCAAGACCGAAGTGTCCAACTTTGCGCCCAAGCTCTACACCATGAAGATCAACCCCGAGAAGATCCGTGACGTGATCGGCAAAGGCGGCGCCACCATCCGCGCCCTGACCGAAGAGACCGGCACCCAGATCGATATCGGCGAAGACGGCACCATCACCATCGCCGCCACCGACGCCGCCAAGGCCGACGAGGCCAAGCGCCGCATCACCGAAATCACCGCCGAGGTCGAAGTGGGCAAGGTCTACGAAGGCCCGATCACCAAGATCCTTGACTTCGGTGCACTGGTCAATCTGCTGCCCGGCAAAGACGGCTTGCTGCACATCAGCCAGATCAGCCACGAGCGCATCGCCAAAGTGACCGATGTGTTGGCCGAAGGCCAGGTGGTCCGGGTCAAGGTCCTCGAGACCGACGACAAAGGCCGCGTCAAGTTGTCGATGAAAGCGCTGCTTGATCGCCCCGCCCATGACGGTGACGATCACGCCGCCCAGTCTCAGCAGCAACAGCAATAAAACCATGGCGCGCAAGCTGATCGCCGGTAACTGGAAAATGAACGGCGGCCTGGAAGTCAACCAGGCCCTGGTCCAGGCCGTGCGTGCCGGCTTGCCGACATCGGCGTGTGCGGTGGCGCTTTGTGTGCCCGCACCCTATTTGGCCCAAGTGGCCGAATTGGTGCGTGGCAGCCGCATCGAATTGGGCGCACAAGATGTGTCTGCGCATGAGCAAGGGGCTTACACCGGTGAGGTGTCAGCCGCCATGTTGCGCGATTTCTCAGTGCGCTACGCCATCGTGGGCCACTCTGAAAGGCGCCAGTACCACGGCGAGACCGATGAAACCGTGGCCCGCAAGGCGCAGCGCGCATTGGCTCTGGGCATCACGCCCATCGTCTGTGTGGGCGAGACCCTGGCCCAACGTGAGGCGGATCAGACCGAAGAAGTCGTCAAACGCCAGTTGGCCGCCGTCATCCACCTCAACGGCCACTGCATCAGCGAGATTGCCGTCGCCTACGAACCCGTCTGGGCCATCGGCACCGGCAAGACCGCCAGCCCCGAACAAGCCCAGGCCGTACATGCCGTGTTGCGCGCACTGATCAAGGCCGCCACCCCCCATCCTGAGCGCGTGCCTATCCTATACGGGGGCAGCATGAATGCCGCCAACGCCGCTGCTTTATTGGCCATGCCCGACATCGACGGGGGTCTGATCGGCGGGGCAGCCCTCAAGGCCGCAGATTTCCTCACCATCATCCAGGCAGGCAGCCGGCCTGCATAAAACCACGACACTGACACCATGACCCTTATCCACAACATCATTTTGCTGGTTCAAATTCTGTCCGCGCTGGGCATGATCGGCCTGGTGCTGGTGCAACATGGCAAGGGCGCCGACATGGGCGCGGCCTTTGGCTCCGGCAGCTCGGGCAGCCTGTTCGGCGCCAGTGGCGGGGCCAACTTTTTGTCACGCACGACAGCGGTATTGGCCACAGTGTTTTTCGTGGCCACACTGGCTTTGGC
The DNA here is from genome assembly GCA_041159205.1 of Pseudomonadota bacterium. GTDB lineage: Bacteria > Pseudomonadota > Gammaproteobacteria > Burkholderiales > Burkholderiaceae_C > Limnohabitans. The sequence continues at coordinate 5,006 of JBEAZY010000216.1, read as the reverse complement.
CTATTTGGGCAGTGCCCGCACCGAAGCCCCCGGCACGGGCAGCGTGCTAGAGCGCACCGCGCCCGCCTCGGTGCCTGCACCCGCAAGTGTCGATCCATCGGTGCCCGCGCCTGCCGCCGGGGTCCCGGCCCCGGTGACCACGCCCGAGCCCAAGGCGCCTGCCAACCCCGCCTCCAAATAAGACATGGTCGGCGGGCCATTGGCCCGATCAGGGCGTCATCGGGCCTGCATCAGTTAGAATGGAAAGACTTTAAAGACTGCCGTCGTGGTGAAATTGGTAGACACGCTATCTTGAGGGGGTAGTGGCGAAAGCTGTGCGAGTTCGAGTCTCGCCGACGGCACCAGAATTGAAGAAGCCTTCCAGCGATGGAAGGCTTTTTTGTTGGCCAAAAATAAAATTCCGCTATCACTTGGCGTATTAATTTAATTGCTTACTGTCATGGAGACCTTCACAATCCGTGATCCAAGCGAGCGGCCCGGAGAGTTAGTCCGCAACGCCGAGGCTGGGCACTGGGCCCTGGGGGCCAGGCACGGCCTCCTCTTTTTGTGGACGTTGCGCTCAGCGAGCATCTGGGGGCCATGGGGGTGCCGGTCGTGGACTATCCCGAAGATGAGCTGGACCGTGAGCTCAAGGTGCAAGAAGATGTCCCGGATGACTGCTTAGTGCCACAAGCCCTCAATCTTGACGAAGGCGAACGCGTTGCCATTGCGCTGACCACTTTCCTGGGTTGTTCCGTTTTGCTTCCTTAACCGTTTCCACACGACCGCTTGGGGGGCCAGATTGGTTACTAAAAAATATTAATTGTTTTTCGCATAAGCAAGCAGATAAACAATCGTTGGCTTTGCACCTTGTGCCCCGCAAAATCTCTTCATTGCATCACGTGCCAGAAGGGCAGGAGAGATACATGAGACACATCAAGTCATGGTCCGAACAGAACCACAGACATGCAACGGGGCGTCAGCACGGGAGCCTTGCATGAGTGTTCTTTTGATCGCCGGTAGCCCCTCGGATCGCTCGCGCACAGCGACCCTGCTTGAATCCGTGGGTGAGCGTTTGGAACTGCGGGGCGTACCCGTGGACCGGCTCAAAGTCCGCAACCTCTCGCCCCAAGCCTTGTTGTTGGCTGACTTTGGCCATCCGTCCATCATCGAGGCGCAAAAAACAGTCGCGCAAGCCAGCGTACTGGTGGTGGCCACGCCCGTTTACAAAGCAGCCTACAGCGGCATCCTCAAGGTGTTTTTAGACGTGTTGCCCCAAAACGCGCTCAAGGGCAAAACCGTGCTTCCCCTGGCCACCGGCGGCAGCCCGCATCACATGCTGGCACTCGATTACGCCCTGCGCCCGGTGTTGCAATCTCTTGGTGCAAAACACATCCTGCCCGGCATCTATGCCACCGATAACCAGGTCGTGCTGTTGCCTGAGGGCAGCCATCAAATCGAGCCCGAAGTCGCCGCCAGGCTGGACGAGGCGGTCGACACCCTTATCCTCGAGGGCCTGGTGGGCGACCTCTCGCATGCGGGGCGTTTCAGTCCGATTCATTTTTCACAGGTGCGATGTAGCGTCTAAGACCCTTCCCCCCGGCTGAAAAGCCCCACCCTTTGGCCATTTTTCAAACCCCCTGTTGTCACAGGGCAGGGCGCAGCCTTGCCCGTTTTTCAAAACCCCGCCATCCACATCCAAGGAGAACACAGATGGACATATTTTGGTTTATCCCTTTGCACGGCGATGGCCGTTACCTGGGCTCATCGCAGGGCGCGCGGTCCCTGGACCACGCCTATATGAAGCAAGTGGCCCAGGCCGCCGACGCGCTGGGATATGGTGGGGTGTTGTTGCCCACGGGGCGCTCATGCGAAGACCCCTGGATCGCTGCCGCCAGCCTGATTCCGGTGACTGAGCGACTGAAGTTTCTGGTCGCGCTGCGCCCCACGACCCTTTCTCCCACGGTTGCAGCGCGTCAGGCGGCCACCTTTGACCGTTTAAGCGGCGGGCGCCTCCTGGTCAATGTGGTGGCCGGAGGAGATGCCTCAGACCTGGAGGCCGATGGCTCCTTCCTTACCCACGACGAGCGCTACGAACACGCCAAAGAGTTCCTGCACGTCTGGACCCGCTTGCTTCAGGGCGAGGAAGTGAGCTTTGAGGGCAAACACGTCAAAGTCAAAGGGGCCAGGCAACTCTTCCCTGCCATTCAAAAACCCTACCCGCCCTTGTACTTTGGTGGCTCGTCCGATGCGGCACACGACCTGGCCGCCAAGCAAGTCGAGCTTTACCTGACTTGGGGCGAGCCACCGGCAGAAGTAGAAAAGAAATTTGACGATGTGCGCCGCCGGGCCGCCCAATTGGGTCGCCAGGTCAAGTTTGGGGTGCGCTTGCACGTCATCCCGCGAGAAACCAATGCTGAGGCCTGGGCCGATGCCGACCGCCTGATCTCGCATCTCGACGATGCGACCATCGCCAAAGCCCAGGCCAATATGGCCAAAATGGATTCCGAGGGCCAGCGTCGCATGGCCGCCCTGCACGGGGGCAGCCGCGCCCGGCTGGAAATCAGCCCCAACCTGTGGGCGGGCGTGGGCCTGGTGCGCGGCGGGGCGGGCACCGCGCTGGTGGGGGATGGCGAAACCATCGCCAAACGACTCAAAGAGTACCAAGAGATCGGTGCCGACACCTTTGTGTTGTCGGGCTACCCCCACTTGGAGGAAGCCTACCGCTTTGCCGAGTTGGTGTTCCCGCACATCGGGATCGACGCCCGCACCCAAAGCCGGGTGGCCGCCCGGGGCGAGGTCATGGGCAACGCCTTTGTGCCCACAGTGGTCAAAGCCGCCCAGTCTTGAACAGCGGGCACCAGGCCATATCAGAGTGCCGTCGAGCTCAGGCCCTTGCGTCCGCCCGACGCGCCCCGGTCGTCGTCGCGGCGGGCCGTGGCGCGCCTCAACACCTCACCATAACCCTGTGCGATTTCCATCTTGGGCCACTGCCCCTGCTGCCCCAACCACGCGTGAGCCAGCGGCAGGTTCCAGCAAGGCGAGTTGACAAACAGGTGATGCTCCAGGTGGTAGTTGACCCAATAAGGAGCCACGGTCGCGCGGGCCAGCCAACCGGCCCGCGTGGTGCGCGTGTGGCGCAAGGGGTCATCGGCCGCGCCGACCACGGCATGCTCGGCGATGTTGCGCAAACGACTGACCAGCTGATAACCGGTGAACAAGGGCCACAGCCACAGCGTCAGATACAGCCAGCCGTGACCGCTCAGCATCAGCGCCCCCAGCAAAGCGGCGTTGCTGAGCAGAAACGGGGTTTCGGCCTTCAACAAACGACGCCAGCGCTGTGACCAGGGGGCTTGGGGCTCGCCCAGCCCGGCCCTGATTTGCAGCAGTCGTCGCTGGTAGCCTGTCACACCCAGCAAATCGCGGGTGATCTTGCGACGCAAGCTGGCTCGGCTGATGGGGAAGGGCGCCGACAGCTCCAAATCGGGGTCTTGCGCCTGTTGGGTATAACGGTGGTGCTGCAAATGGTAGGGGCGGTACAGAAACAAATCGGCCCCGACCGGGCCACCCAACAGGTAGTGACCCACCCAGTCATTGAGCTTGCCCTGAGGCAGCAACAAACGGTGAGCGGCGTCGTGCATCAAAATGGCCATCCCCAGTTGTCGCCCCGAAATGACAACAAAGGCCAGGGCAAACGTCAGCGGATTCGGCCAAAAGGCAAACAGCGCCATGGCCAAACCCACCGTACCCCAGACATGCACGACCACCCACCAGCCGCGCAAGGCCGACCTCAAGCGCAAACGCTCCAACTGGCCCTCGCTCAGTCCGCAGGCCGTGTCCATGGACGGGTTCATGCCATTCATCCCAGCATTTTAGGGGCGGGGCACCGCACCGCAAAGGGGCGCCAACAGGCCTGTCATTGGGCTGTCATCTTTTCATGACAGATTGCTGTGTGCTGATGACTTGTCGAAAAGGGGCTTTTCCCTGTAATAACCCAGTCAGTTTGGCGGTTTTTTATTGCTAGAATTCTTGGGTTTGGTTGGACCTGTCAACCCCGGTGAAGCCGGGGGGTAAATCCTTTGCCGACAGGTTGGCTTTTCACACAAAACCAGCACACTGCCATGACCCTAGAGTCCTACTTACCCATCCTTCTGTTTATATTGGTCGGCCTGGGTGTCGGCGTCGCGCCTCAGGTGCTGGGTTATTTGTTGGGGCCACAACGCCCCGACGAGGCAAAAAATTCCCCTTATGAATGCGGTTTTGAGGCGTTTGAAGACGCCCGCGTGAAGTTTGACGTGCGCTATTACCTGGTCGCCATTCTGTTCATTCTTTTCGATCTCGAAATTGCATTCCTGTTTCCGTGGGCGGTCTCATTGCAAGAGATCGGCCCCACCGGCTTTTGGGCCATGATGATTTTTCTGGGCATTCTGGTCGTGGGCTTCATCTACGAGTGGAAAAAAGGTGCCCTTGACTGGGAATAACAGTGGAGTGAGCGATGTCACTTGAAGGTGTATTCAATGAGGGCTTCATCACCACGTCATATGACTCGGTGGTGAACTGGGCCAAAACCGGTTCGCTTTGGCCCATGACCTTTGGTCTGGCCTGCTGCGCGGTCGAAATGATGCATGCGGGCGCGGCACGCTACGACATGGACCGTTTTGGCATGCTGTTTCGCCCCAGCCCCCGCCAGTCAGATCTGATGATCGTGGCCGGAACCTTGTGCAACAAAATGGCCCCGGCTTTGCGCAAGGTGTATGACCAAATGTCCGAACCGCGCTGGGTGCTCTCGATGGGTTCATGTGCCAATGGCGGTGGCTATTACCACTACAGCTATTCGGTGGTGCGTGGTTGTGACCGCGTGGTGCCTGTGGATGTCTATGTGCCCGGTTGCCCACCCACAGCAGAAGCGCTGCTGTATGGCATCTTGCAATTGCAAAGCAAGATTCGCCGCGAAAACACCATTGCGCGTTGAACGGAGCGACACACATGAGCCATTCCATTCAAACGCTTGAAGCTGCACTGAACGA
>JBEAZY010000215.1:0-9709 GCA_041159205.1 Pseudomonadota bacterium | reverse complement strand
TGGGTTTGCAGTGGCTGGGTGCGGCTTATTTGACCTGGTTGGGTGGGCGCATGGTTTGGCCCCATGCGTCGGGGGCCGTGTCCGTGCGGGTCCGGCCGGGGCGCTACTTTGTCGACACCCTGCTGATCACCCTGCTCAACCCCAAGGCCATCATGTTTTATTTTGCCTTCTTCCCGCAATTCATCGACCCGCAGCAACATCTGGGGCTGGTGACTTTTGCCTTCATGGCGCTCACCGTGGCGGTGCTGGGTTTTGTCTATTGTGCGGGTGTGGTGGTCTTGACCCACACCATGGCCGAGCGCTTGCGCGCCAACCCCCGGGTGGTGCGCGTGCTGGAGTGCCTGGCGGGGCTTGCCCTGATGGGGTTTGGGCTGCGCATGTGGTGGGGCTAGCGGTATAGTGCATACTTCGGGGATGCGCGCCGAGGATGATCGGCATTTTTCAAAGGGCAGTCGGTGAAAATTTTTTGTGTCGCCAACCAAAAAGGCGGCGTGGGCAAAACGACCACCACGGTCAATCTGGCGGCCGGTCTGGCGGCCGTGGGTCAACGCGTGCTCATGGTGGACCTCGACCCGCAAGGCAATGCCACCATGGGCTCGGGGGTCGACAAGCGTGCCTTGGCGCTCAGCGTCTACGATGTCTTGTTGGCCTCGGCCACGGTGGCCGAGTGCCGTGTGCCGGCGCGCTGGGACGAGGGGGTCAAGGCCCCTGTATATGATGTGCTGGGCGCCAATCGGGAACTGGCTGGCGCCGAGGTCGAGTTGGTCAATCTCGACCAGCGCGAACTGCGCCTGCGCCACGCCTTGCAAGCCGTCGAATCAGAGTACGACTTTGTTCTTATAGACTGTCCGCCCAGCTTGTCCTTGCTCACCCTCAATGGCCTGTGTGCCGCGCACGGCGTCTTGGTGCCCATGCAGTGCGAATACTTTGCCTTGGAAGGCTTGTCTGATTTGGTCAACAGCATCAAACAGGTGCATGCCAATCTCAATCGCGACCTCAAAATCATCGGCCTCTTGCGCGTCATGTTTGACCCGCGCATCACCTTGCAGCAACAGGTCAGCGAGCAACTCAAGGCGCATTTTGGTGACAAGGTGTTCAACACCATCATCCCGCGCAACGTCCGATTGGCCGAGGCCCCCAGTTATGGCATGCCCGGCCTGGTGTTTGATCCTTCGGCCAAGGGCAGCCAAGCTTTCCTCAGCTTTGCCCGTGAACTGGTCGAGCGCGCCCCCAGCTTGTGAACATGAACGACATCCCCAGCCCGCCCGCCCCCGAAACCCAGCCCGCAACCACCGGGCATGACCCCGTCATCGTGCCTGCCGCGCCCGCCGCCCCCGTCCGTCGTCAGCCACCGGTGTGTACCCTGCCCGACTGGAAGGGCGCACCGGCCAGCCACTGGCTGACCCAATGGGAACAACACCATGGTTTACAGCGCGTCATGCAGCACGACTGGCAAAGGCCCTTGCGGGGCGACTGGATGATGCAGCTGCAAGAAACGGTGCTGCGCCACGAGCGCGTTCACCTCTTGGCCCATGGCCTGGGTGCCCATCTGGTCGATGCCTGGTTGCGCCACACCCAACAGGCCCGTCGCCTCTTGTCGGTATTGCTGGTTGACCCCATCGACCTGCAAGACCCGGCCTGTCAAGAGGTGCTTTTCACCTGGAAGCCTTTGGCCCCGCAAGCGTGGCCGGTGCCGGTGTCGGTGCTATGGAAAGAACGCCAGCTCAACCCCGAGGTACAGGCTGTGCTGAATGCCTGGGGCGCCAGCCCGCTGGCCGAAGCCGCCGTCGGCGGCGGGGTGGTGGGCGGTTGGTCTCTGACCCAGGCTTACTGGACCGATATCGAAGCCAAGGCCGACTTGGCCACGGAGGCATGAGCGCATGGTGACCAAGAAACCCAAAGGACTGGGCCGTGGCCTGGAAGCCTTGCTCGGCCCCAAGGCCGAAGACGCGCCCGCCGCCGCCGCAGGTGATGGTGCCCCGCGCACGCTGGCCCTCGATGACCTGGTGCCTGGCGTCTACCAGCCGCGCACCCGCATGGACGAAGGGGCGCTGTATGAGTTGGCCGAGAGCATCAAGGCCCAGGGCATCATGCAGCCCATCCTGGTTCGTCGGCTGACACATGGCGAACACGCGGGCAAGTATGAAATCATTGCCGGCGAGCGACGCTTCCGCGCCAGCCGCCTGGCGGGCTTGAACGAAGTGCCGGTGCTGGTGCGCGAGGTGCCCAACGAGGCCGCCGCCGCCATGGCGCTGATAGAAAACATCCAACGCGAAGACCTCAATCCGCTCGAAGAGGCCCAGGGCTTGCATCGCCTCATCCGTGAATTCGGCCTGACCCATGAGCAGGCCGCCCAGGCCGTGGGCCGATCACGCAGTGCCGCCAGCAACCTCCTGCGCCTGCTCAATTTGGCCGATCCTGTGCAACAAATGCTGATGGCGGGCGACATCGACATGGGCCATGCACGCGCCCTATTGGCCCTGGACCGAGCGGCGCAAATCACCGCCGGTCACCAAATCGTGGCCCGGCATATGTCGGTGCGCGAGGCCGAGCGCCTGGTGAAAAAACTGGGCGCAGAGTTTCAGTTGGTATCGACCCGGCCGAAAAAAGAAAAGTCACGCGATTTGCGGCGGGTCGAGGAAGAGTTGTCAGACTTGCTCACCGCCCAAGTGGAGGTGCGTGTGAAAAAGCGCATCAAGCGTGCCGGCAAAATGGAGGAAATGGGTGAACTGGCGATTCAATTCGGCTCACTCGAAGAACTCAATGGTTTGATCGAACGCATACGCGGCCAGTCCGAGCGCATGCCCTGAACCCCTGCGTGACCGAAAGGACATTTCATGAACGCCCCTGCATCCAACTCGCATCTGCAACCCTTGGTGTCCCGCCGCACCATCGCACCGCAAGCCCTGAGCGAACTGCAACAACGCTTTGGGGCCCAGTGCTCGCTGGCCGCCGCCGTGCGCGAACAGCACGGTCGCGATGAATCGGCCTTCACGACGGTGCCGCCCCCCGATGCGGTGGTATTTGCCGAGAACACTCAAGATGTGGCCGACGCGGTCACCATTTGTGCCCGCCATCGGGTGCCCATCATCCCTTACGGGGTGGGCTCTTCCCTCGAAGGGCATCTGCTGGCCGTCGAGGGTGGCGTCAGCCTCGACCTCAGCCGCATGAACCGGGTTCTGGCGATCAACCCCGAAGACCTGACGGTGACCGTGCAGCCCGGTGTGACCCGCAAACAACTCAATGAGGAAATCAAAAGCACGGGCCTCTTCTTTCCCATCGACCCGGGTGCCGATGCCTCTATCGGGGGCATGTCTGCCACGCGGGCCAGCGGCACCAACGCCGTGCGCTATGGCACCATGCGTGACAATGTGCTGGCCTTGCAGGTGGTGACCGCCCAGGGCGAGGTGATCCGCACGGGCACCCGGGCCAAAAAATCCAGTGCCGGCTACGACTTGACCCGCTTGTTCGTCGGCAGCGAGGGCACCTTGGGCGTGATGACTGAAATCACTGTGCGCCTCTACCCTTTGCCCGAGGCGGTGTCTGCGGCGATTTGCTCATTCCCTTCAGTGGCCGATGCCGTCAATACCACCATCGCCATCATCCAGATGGGTGTGCCCATCGCGCGCGTCGAGTTGATTGACTCCAACTCGGTTCGCATGGTCAACGCCTACTCCAAACTCAATCTGCGCGAATCTCCCATGCTGCTGATGGAGTTCCACGGTTCTCCGGCCGGCGTCAAAGAACAGGCCGAGACGGTGCAAGACATCGCCACCGATCACCAGGGCCAGGCCTTTGAATGGGTCACCACCCCCGAAGAGCGCACCCGCTTGTGGACGGCCCGTCACCATGCTTACTTCGCCGCCCTCACCTCGCGACCCGGCTCGCGCATCATCAGCACCGACACCTGTGTGCCCATCAGTCGCTTGGCCGATTGCCTGCTAGAGTCCATGGCCGAAGCCGACGCCAGCGGCATCCCCTATTTCCTCGTCGGCCATGTGGGTGACGGCAATTTCCATTTTGGGTATGTGATCGACCCGGACAGCGCCGATGAGCGCTCTCGGGCTGAAGCCCTGAATCAGTCTTTGGTGGCGCGCGCCATACACCTCGGGGGCACCTGTACGGGCGAGCATGGCATCGGCCTGCACAAAATGGGCTTCCTGATCGATGAGGCAGGTCAGGGCGCGGTCGACATGATGCGCACCATCAAACAGGCGCTGGACCCGCACAACCTGATGAACCCGGGCAAGATCCTGGCCTGGGCGCGGCCCGACGCCAATTGAATCAGAGCAGGGTGCGCAGCCCCTGCACGGCCAGCGCCAAACCACTGAGCACCAATAGCCCCAGAATGGCGCGGCGCAACTGCGCCGCCGGCACCCGCTTCGACCCATAGTGGCAGGCCCACATCGACCCCAGGGCCACGGCGGTCATGGGGGGCCACCAATATCGCACTTCAGGGCTGTCCAGGCGCCCGCTGGCGGCCAGCATCAGACAGGCCAGGCCGCTGACCACCATCAGACACAGGGTGATGTTGGCGCGCAAGATGCGGGGGTCATCCATCCGTGTCACCAAATGACCCACCACCACCGAGCCAGAGGTGCCCCACAGCATTTCGATCACCCCGCCCAGCAAGCCGCTCAGTGGCGTATGGCGCAACACCGAACGTGCGTGGGGTGTGGTACCGACCAACCCACGCCACCCGGCCCAAGCCACATACAGGCCCAATGCCACCAGCAAAGCCCCGCTCTCCAGCAAGCCGGGCCACAGCGACAGGCCCGCGCCCAGACCCACCCCCCACAGCAGCCAGAAGAAAATTGGGTTCAGGGCGCGCCACTGAATCAGCGGCCACTGCAAGCCCCCCAATAGCAGGCAGGCGATGAAGTCTATCGACAGCACCAAAGGCACCACCTGCTCCAGCGGCCAGACCCAGGCCAGCAGCGGGACCGAAATCAGCGCCGAGCCAAACCCGGTGATGCCCAGCACGCCAAAGCCCAGTGCCACCACCAAAAACGGATACAACTGTTCCCACATCCCATCAATTCCTTTGCCCCCCCCATGATACGGAAGTCGGCGAAAATACGGCCAGCCACTCAAAGCGAGACCTACACATGGGCAATCGACTCACCCAAATCGCCACCCGCACCGGGGACGGCGGCACCACCGGCCTGGGCAATAACCAGCGCGTGTCCAAAAACAGCTTGCGCGTCCACGCCATGGGCGATGTCGATGAACTCAACTCGAACATCGGCGTGTTGTTGTGTGAGCCCATGCCCGATGACGTGCGACAGATTCTGGTCGAGATCCAGCACCAGTTGTTCAACCTGGGCGGTGAACTCTCCATTCCGGGCTTCGAGCTGCTCAAGCTCGAGGCCGTGGCCGCGCTCGACCAGGCCTTGGACCGCTACAACGCGCAACTGCCCAAATTGCAAGAGTTCATCTTGCCCGCAGGTCACCGTTCTGCGGCCCTGGCCCATGTCTGCCGCACCGTGGCGCGCCGTGCCGAGCGCGCGGTGGTGGCCTTGGGTTTTGAAGAGGCCATCCACGACGCGCCGCGCCAGTACCTCAATCGCCTTTCAGACCTGATGTTTGTGCTGGCTCGGGTCTTGAATCGCCACGGCGGTGGCGACGATGTCTACTGGAAGAGCGAGCGCCTCAGATCAGGTGCCTGAGACGCGGGGGGCCCTTAGCCGCTCAGTGCCTCATCAAAGATCGCCACCGCCCGGGTCCAGCCGGCCGAGGCGCCCTTGATTTTGTGCGGGAAGCAGCTGATGTAAAAACCGCTGGGCGGCAAGGCCTCCAGGTTGTGCAGTTTCTCCAGATGGCAATAGCCGATGTCGCGGCCCGCCTTGTGCCCCTCCCAAATCAGGCCCGCGTTGCCGCTGTCCTTGTATTTTTCTGCTGTGTGGACAAAAGGGGCATCCCAGCTCCAGGCATCGGTGCCGGTCAGGCGCACCCCGCGCTCCAGCAAAAACATGGTGGCCTCATAGCCCATGCCGCAGCCGCTGGCGACATAGTCCGGATGGCCATAGCGTGACCCGGCCCGGGTGTTGACGACCACGATCTCCAGAGGCGACAAAGTGTGCCCGATGCGCTTGAGCTCGGCCTCGACCTCCTGGGCCGTCACCACATGGCCGTCAGGCAAATGCCGGAAATCAAGCTTGACGCCGGGCTGGAAACACCACTCCAGGGGCACCTGATCGATCGCGATGGCGGGCTTTTTGTCACCCAGCGCTTTGTCCATCGTCGAGTGAAAGTGATAAGGCGCATCCAGGTGCGTGCCATTGTGCGTGCTCAGGTGAATGAACTCGACCGCCCACCCCTCGCCATCGGGCAAATCCTCTTTCTTCAGGCCCGGGAAAAAGGGCGCGATTTGCTCATAGGTGTTTTCATGGGTGAAGTATTCGATGCGCGGGGCAAAGGCGGGCGGGTCGCTGAGCACATCGTTTTCAAGGCAAATCGACAAATCAACAAATCGGCGCGGCATGGTGATTCCATTCAAGAGGGGCTGGCCTGTCCGGCGACAGGGGTTTCATCGGGGTTCTCCCTGAATTGTCCTTTGCTTTAGGGCTTTCAGCAGGTGGAAATTGAATCGCCTGAAGGCATACTGCAACAAGCGTGGTTTCCCTGATGGGCATTGATCGCCCGCCCCCCGTCACTCAACCGCAACCCAGGACATGAACGCCCCTGACCACATCGTCGCCCCATTCGTGCCCCAGATCCGCTTGTATGCCCAGTGGCTGGAAAAGCGGCACGGCCTGAAATTTGCCGACTATCAGGCCATGTGGCGCTGGTCGGTCACAGAGCTCGATGCCTTTTGGCAATCGATGTGGGACTACCTCGATCTCCAATCGCCCACACCGCACACTGCCGTGCTGGCTAAAAACACCATGCCCGGGGCGGTCTGGTTTCCGGGGGCCCAGGTGAATTACGCCCAGCAGGTGTTGCGCCATGTCGGGCCGGCTGAACAGGCCGGCTTCGCCGCCATCATTGGCGACAACGAGCGCGGGCAAAGGCGCGAATTGTCCTGGCCCGAGTTGCGCCGCCAGGTGGCCGCCTTGGCCCGACATTTGCAGGCCCAGGGTGTGCGCCCCGGTGACCGTGTGGCGGCCTATCTGCCCAACACCCCCGAGACCATGGTGTCCTTTCTGGCCGTGGTCAGCGTGGGTGCCATCTGGAGTGTCTGCGCCCCTGACATGGGCACCCATGCCGTGCTCGACCGTTTCCGCCAGATCACCCCCAAAGTCCTGATCGCCTGCGACGGCGTCACCTATGGCGGCAAAGACCACGACCGGGTGGGCGTGGTCAGCGAGTTGCGTGCCGCCTTGCCCAGCGTGCAGCATGTGCTCTTGTGGCAAAACCTGGGCGGGCTGGCCCCGCTGCCCCACAGCGCCGACTTTGGCAAAGTCGTGGGCGCCGGCGGCGACGACCCCGGCTTTGCCCCCCTGTGGTTGCCTTTTGACCATCCGCTATGGATTGTTTACAGCAGCGGGACCACGGGATTGCCCAAACCCATCGTGCACACCCACGGCGGGTCACTGCTGAATGGCATGGCGCACAAAAACGTGCATTACGACGTGGGCTGCAGTTACGAGCCCAACTCATGGGCCGAGCGTTTTCTCTGGTACAGCTCGACCGGCTGGGTGATGTGGAACGCCCAACTCAGCGGCTTGCTCAGTGGCACCACTTGCGTGATCTACGACGGCAATCCCGGTGGCTCCAAAGAGCATCCCGACTGGGGGGTCTTGTGGCGTTATGCCGCGCGCGAGCGCGTCACCTTCTTTGGCGCGGGCGCGGCCTATTTTGCCAATTGCATGAAGTCGGGCTTAGACCTCACCAGCGTCCCGGGTCTCGGCCAGGTGCGCGCCTTGGGCACCACCGGCTCACCCCTCAGCCCGGAAGTGCAACAGTGGGGCAGCGCACAATTCCGCCGCGTCTATGACCAGGCCGGGCAAACCAAGCGGCCCGACATCTGGTGGTGCAATATCTCGGGTGGCACAGACGCCGGTGCCTACATGGGCGGGCACCGTGAACTGCCCATGGTGCCCGGTGAAATGCAATGCCGCTTTCTGGGCGTGGCCGTTGAAGCCTGGAACGAGCAGGGCCAGCCCGTCACCGACGAAGTGGGCGAACTCGTCGTCACCCAGCCCCTGCCCAGCATGCCGCCTTTTTTCTGGGGCGACACCGATCACCAGCGCTATCTGGGCAGCTACTTTGACATGTACGCCCCTGGCCAGGGCCGACGGCCCGGTGGCGGCGACGCCGACCCTGCCACCGGCCCGGTCTGGCGCCATGGCGACTGGCTCAAAATCACCCCCGACGGGCGCTGTGTCATATACGGGCGCAGCGACGCCACCATCAACCGCCATGGCCTGCGCATGGGCACCAGCGAGCTGTACCGGGCGGTCGAAGCCCTGCCCGAAGTGCTCGACTCGATGGTGGTCGACCTGGAATACCTGGGCCGTGACAGCTATATGCCCCTCTTTGTGGTGTTGCGCGAAGGGCTCACGCTGGACGATGCGGTGCGCGCACGACTCAATGGCGCCATACGCGACGCGCTCAGCCCGCGCTTTGTGCCCGACGAAATCTTTCAGGTGGCCGAAATACCGCGCACCCTTTCGGGCAAAAAGCAGGAACTGCCGATCAAGAAACTCATGCTCGGCCAGCCAGTGGAAAAAGTCCTGAACCGTGACGCCATGGCCAACCCCCATTGCCTGACCTGGTACATCGACATGGCCAAGCGCCACATGGCCCAGCACCCGGCCTGAGCCTTAGCCCCGCGCGCTCCGCTGCATGGGGTTTATCTGCCGACAGGTGCCATAAACACCTTGGCCTGGCGCGGCACCACCTGATAAAGCTCACCCTCTTTCAGGCCCAGACTGGCAAACCGATCGGCGCTCAGTTGGGCTTCGATCACCGTTTCACCCGCCAAACCACAAGACACCTGCGGCTCCAGTTCCAGCCGCGCCAGCGGGCCGATGACGATGGCGCGATTCAAACGTGCCACCAAACCCTGCTCACCGGCCCGGTAGGGCCGCACCTCCACATCGTGGGGCCGCACATAGGCCCAGGCGCTTTGCCCACCCGGCAACGCCGGGTCAGGCGCTGCCAGGCCCACATCCAATCGCTCATCGCCCAGCCGAACCCGTCCGTCGCGGGCCTCGCCGCGAAATAAGTTCACATCGCCCAAAAAGCCATACACAAATGGGCTGGCCGGTTGATCCCAGACCTGTTGCGGCGTGCCGATTTGCTCGATCTGCCCCTGATTCATCAGCACCACCCGGTCCGACACCTCAAGAGCCTCTTCCTGATCGTGCGTGACAAAAATGCTGGTCACATCCAAATCCTGGTGCAGCATGCGCAGCCAACGGCGCAGCTCTTTGCGTACTTTGGCGTCCAGCGCGCCGAAAGGCTCATCTAACAGCAGCACCTTGGGCTCGACCGCCAGCGCGCGCGCCAAGGCGATGCGTTGGCGTTGACCCCCCGACAGTTGCGAGGGGTAGCGGTCTGCCAGCCAGTCCAGTCGCACCAGATTCAGCAACTCATGAACTTTGGCCTTGATCTGATCTTCACTGGGTCGCAACGCGCGCGGCCGCACCCGCAGACCAAACGCCACATTGTCAAACACCGACATGTGCCTGAACAAGGCGTAATGCTGAAACACAAAACCGACCTGACGCTCGCGCACATGCACATGCGTGGTGTCCTCGCC
>JBEAZY010000214.1:0-25965 GCA_041159205.1 Pseudomonadota bacterium | reverse complement strand
GGGTAGGTGGTTGAAGCGCCTATGCCGGTCACAAAATAGTCGGGATCGTCTGCCTGAGGGGCCTGGCTGCCTGGCCAGGGTCGGGCCGACACATCGGAGCGCGGCAAGTGGGCGGGTCCGTTTTCGAGAGCGGCGTTGGCATCCGCCGCAGGGCCCCGGCGCAACCAAACCACCGGGTCCAGTCGCACCAGCACCCCACCCTGATTGGCATAGCGGTCACATGCACCGGCTCGGCCTTGCGAAATCTGACACAGCACCGGGCAGGCATTGCACTCGACCTTGTTGGCCGCCATTTGCTCATGGCGCGGGGCGGCCCGCTCTATGCCCAGATGCGGCCGGTTTTCTTCCGGGCCGGGCAGACCGTCGCCCCGGGTGTGCTCTGTCATGCTTGATGCCTTGTGGTTAGATGATCATCACCCAAAATCATGAACCAGCGTCTAGACTCTGGTCTGACCGCTGCGCTTGTATGGAGCAAATGCTTCATTTTCATGTTGCAAACACTACATGAAATACAATATATTGCAAGCCGGCCCTTTCCACAAGGGGGCTGATACGGTGACTTTGTCCCGCACAGTTCCACACACACTTTGATGCCATGAGCGCCTTTCACCAAGAAAAAGTTTTGTCGGTACACCACTGGACCGACCGCTTGTTCAGCTTCACCACGACTCGCGACCAAGCACTGCGGTTTTCCAATGGTCACTTCACCATGATCGGCTTGCCGGTCAACGGCAAGCCCCTGCTGCGCGCCTACAGCATCGTCAGCCCCAACTACGAAGAGCACCTTGAATTTTTGAGCATCAAGGTGCCCGACGGCCCCTTGACCTCGCGACTGCAGCACATCCAGGTGGGTGATGAAATCATCGTGGGCCGCAAACCCACCGGCACCCTGCTGATCGACTATTTATTGCCTGGCAAGAACCTCTGGATGCTGGGCACCGGCACCGGCATGGCGCCATTTTTAAGCGTGCTTCGTGACCCCGAGACCTACGAAAAATTCGAAAAGGTCATTTTGGTGCATGGGGTTCGTGAGGTCAAAGAGTTGGCTTACCACGACTACCTCACCCAAGAGTTGCCACAGCACGAGTTGCTGGGCGAGCTGGTGCGTGAGCAGTTCATGTATTACCCCACCGTCACCCGAGAGCCCTACAAACACCAGGGCCGCATCACCGACCTTCTGGCCTCGAACCAATTGACCGCCGATTTGGGTCTGCCCACCCTCAACCCCGCCGATGACCGGGTGATGATCTGCGGCAGCCCGCAGATGTTGAGGGACCTGAAAAAGATGCTGGAAGAGCGCCAGTTCAAAGAGGGCAACACCAGCACCCCGGGCGACTTCGTGATCGAGCGGGCCTTCGCCGAGCAATAAAACCCGCCGCTCAGATGGCCACGGCCCGCAAGTCCACCCCCGCCGCCCGCTTGGGGGTGCGTGCGCAGTCGGCCCAGGCCACCCGGGACAAAATCCTTAAAGCCGCGACCCAGGTCTTTGCCAAACACGGCTATCAAGGCGGTAGCGTGGACAAAATTTCACGCGCCGCCAAATCGGTAGACCGGATGATCTACTATTACTTTGGCAGCAAAGAAGGGCTGTTCATCGAGGTGATCGAGGGCATCTACCGCCACATGAACGAAGCCGAAGCGCAGCTGCGCCTCGATACCGAAGACCCCATCGGGGCACTGCGCCAGGTGATCGCGTTTGTGCTGGGCTACTATCGCCAGCACCCCGAGTTCATCACCTTACTGAACACTGAGAACCTGTTGCAAGGCCGTCACATCAAACAGTCAACCCGGGCGGCTCAATATTCTTCCCCGGCGATTGCCGTCATCGCCGACATCCTCCAGCGTGGCCAGGGCCATGGATGGTTTCGACCTGAATTGCGGGCCCGGGATGTTTACCTGCTGATCGTCTCGACGGGCTACTTCATGATGTCCAACCGCTATACGCTGTCGGCGTTTCTGGGCGAGCGTGTGGACGCCCCGGAACACATCCGTTCATGGCAAGATTTCGTCACCGATGCGGTGCTGCGCACCGTCTTGATTCATACCCCCCCAGGAGACTCAAATGGCCACCGCCACCATTGAAGAAAAATCGGGCAAAGTCGTGATCCGCAATGTCGGGTTGATGCTTTCAGGCGACATTGACCAGCCGATCCTGAGCGCTGACACCCTCGTCGTGCATGACGGCATCATCACCGCTTTAGGGCGTGAAAAAGACTGCGACACCGAGGGGGCCAAAACCGTGATTGATGCCCGACAGACCTGTGTCGCCCCCGGGCTGATTGACAGCCATGTGCACCCGGTGTTTGGCGATTGGACGCCGCGTCAAAACCAGCTGGGCTGGATCGACTCGACCATGCATGGCGGTGTCACCAGCATGATTTCGGCGGGTGAGGTGCACCTGCCCGGTCGCCCCAAGGACATCGTGGGGCTCAAAGCCCTGGCCATCACGGCGCAGCGCGCTTTCGCCAACTTCAGACCGGGCGGGGTCAAGGTGATCGCCGGTGCGCCCGTGATCGAAAAAGGCATGACCGAGGATGACTTCAGAGAACTGGCCGCTGCCGGCGTGACCTTGCTCGGCGAAGTCGGCCTGGGCTCGGTGAAGGCGGGATATGAGGCCAAAGAGATGGTGGCCTGGGCGCGCAAGCACGGCATTCAGAGCACCATCCACACCGGCGGCCCGTCGATTCCCGGTTCGGGGCTGATCGACAAGGACGTGGTGCTGGAAGCCGATGCCGATGTGATCGGGCACATCAATGGCGGCCACACCGCATTGCCCGAGTCGCATGTGTGCGAGTTGTGCGAAAAATCGTCACGGGCCATTGAGATCGTTCACAACGGCAATGAACGTGTGGCGATTGCTGCCGCCCGTGCCGCGCTGGAATTGAAGTGCCCGCATCGCATCATTTTGGGCACAGACGGCCCTGCCGGATCGGGCGTACAGCCCCTGGGCATGTTGCGCATGGTCGCCCTGCTCTCTAGCCTGGGCCATATCCCGGCCGAGCTGGTGTTTTGCTTTGCCACCGGCAACACGGCTCGCATCCGTCAGCTGAACTGCGGCCTGATCGAAGTCGGGAGGGCGGCAGACTTGGTCTTTATGGACCGCGCCCAGCACACCTCGGGCAAGACTTTGCTGGAAAGCGTGCAGTTGGGTGACATTCCAGGGGTAGGCATGGTGATGATCGACGGGCTGATCCGCTGCGGTCGCAGCCGCAACACCCCACCCGCGACCGAAGTGCCCGTCGTGCTTTAAACGGGCAGTCGGCACTCACTGTCGCTGGATGTCTCGCCAAATGCGCCATTCTTCCTCGCTCAAACGCCCCTGCCTGGCCAGGGCCGCAAACTCGTCGGCCTGGGTCATCAGACCCAACTGGCGCAGTCTGGACAGCGCCTCGCGGTAGTACTCGAGGGCGTGCGCCGGATTGGCCGCGATTTTGTGCAAGGGCAAGACCGACACATCCTCCTTCAACTCGTGTTCCTGCCGCGCGCGCTGGATCATGCGATCAACCTCTTCGGCGGAAATGTGCAGACGTTTGGCCTCGCGCTGAATGGTCGCACGCTCTTCCTCATCAATCACGCCATCGGCCATCATCTGATATAGCTCACTCTTGAGAGTGTCGCGTTCTATGCGCAACTGGTCGCTGAACGCCGATGACAACAAGGCCGCCGGAATCGCAAAAATGCCTATGCCCAGCAATGCCAGGATGATGGTCATGACGCGGCCAGCCGGCGTGATGGGCGAGATGTCGCCATACCCCACCGAGGCCAGTGTGATCACCGCCCAATAGATGGACTGCGGGATGTTCTCGAATTTATCAGGCTGGGCTTCGTGCTCGAACAAATACCCCAGACTGGCGGTCAAGATAACCAACAACAACATGACAAACGCCGAAGCGCCCAGAATCGGCCACTCGCGCTGTATCACCACACTCAGTGTATTGGTGGCACCGGTATAGCGCGTCAGTTTGAACAAGCGCATCAGGCGGAAGACCCGCAAGAAGCGCAAGTCGATGAGGTGATGCAAAAAAACTTCCAGGAAAAAAG
Source organism: Pseudomonadota bacterium (assembly GCA_041159205.1). GTDB lineage: Bacteria > Pseudomonadota > Gammaproteobacteria > Burkholderiales > Burkholderiaceae_C > Limnohabitans. The sequence goes on along the minus strand of JBEAZY010000214.1, from coordinate 21,924 downwards.
GCAGCACCGCCAGAAAATCGATCATGGCCCCCATCGATTTCATGTGCTTGAAGCGGCCCACCAAAGCGTTTTTCACGCCCGGGTTTTCGACACAGGCATATAGGCGCAGCAAATACTCGATGGAAAAGATACACACTGCCACCGCATCGAGCAAGATGAATTCGATGTTCAGCACATAGTGCACGCTGTGCACCGACTCGAGCACCACGGCCACCACCGACAACACGACCCAAACCACGATGAAGCCGTCAAAAAGGTGGTGCAGGTTGCCCCCGAACTCGCTGGGGAACACCAGGGCATGAACCTTTTGGCGAAAGGTGCGTCCTTGGTTGAGCTGCACAAACTCACGCCAAGCCGGCACCAGCACGCGGAACAATTTCAGAATCCGCAACAAACGCAAAAACCGCAGCACCCGCAAATCGATGGGGATGAAGGCCTGAAAATAAAATGGCGCCACAGCCAGAAAATCGATCACTGCAAATGGGCTGCGCGCATAGTTGATGTAGGCGTTGCCTTTGTGGGCATAGTCGGGGTCTTCGGGAGCCACATACAGGCGCAACAGGTACTCGGCCGTGAACACGATGACCGAAAACACATCAAACAAGTGGAACAGGTGCGCGTTGGGCTCGTAAATCGATGGTACATGTTCAAACATCAGTGCGAACAGGTTGGCCACAATGAGCAGGCCTATCCAACGCTCAAAATCACGGTGGTGGTTGTCCTCTCGATGGGGGTCAATCAGCCAGCCATACACATAGGCACGCAAAGACCACCCTGCGGCAGTCGGTGGCTCTGAAGGGTCGGGGGCGGGGGTATGGGTCATGTTTCAGCTCAGAACTCGGTTTCACCGATCTTGATCGGGCCTGCCCCCTTGTCGCACACCGTCACGCGCAAGGACAAGACGTCTTTGATGGGGTCGGTATCGGCCAGGGCCTCGACCACCACCGGCACCGCAGACCCGGGCGGCGTGGGTTTGAGCCTCTCTAGCACCAAGGCGCCCACCAAACCACGATCATCCATATCGCACTTCAGGCCCAGCTTCTGGGGCTCGCCCGTGAATGCATTGACATGAGCGGCCATAGGGCCTTCGGCAGAGACCAACCAAGCCAGGCAGGGGCCCCAGGTTCGGCCTTCGGCGCGGGCGCAGGCCTGAGGCTCAAAACCCGCATCGCCTCGCACACCGTTGGCTTTATTCAACCACTCCAGCCAGGCCTCGCCATGGCGTTTGGTCAACTCTGTCTTGACCCCCTCTTTGTAGGCCAGGTGCCCCACCCACACCACACCCACCACGGCCAAGCAAAGCAAAAGGATAAAACACACATCCCAAAACGTTGGTTTGCCATCGCTGGCGGGCAAACTCTCGGGCGTTGCTGATACCACTGGACGACCCCAAAAGATGAATCTTGGCAATCAAGATGCACCCGATACCCGACCTTGTCAATCGGATAAATACTAAATTTTTAAAAAATTTATTAAAAAAAGCAGAAATTGTAAATAACTGTAAATCAAACCTTCAGCGATCGGGCAGATTGGACAACAAAACCAGGGCCAATAAAGTGAAAACCAGAATCAGGCCCATGATGAACCCGCTGCGGTCTGCGCCCTGACGCCGCTCTCCCGGGGCCGGGGGGGGCGGCAGAGAGCGGCGCAAACGCCGCATGGTGGCCTGAATGACGGTTTGAAGAAACATGCTGGCATGTTAATGCGCAGCCGCAGATCGATACAAGTGCAGGGTTAATCGGCAAATTCAGGGCATAGGCGCTGCAATTTGCGCATCAGGGCCGGCCAAACCAGTTTATTGGCCAAATCGGCCGGGCCGCTGCCCTCCATGAGGGCGGCGTTTTTGGCGATCACCTCGGGGGCGGTGGGGTAAGTCTGGGCCAAAGATACCCCGGACAGGGTGCGCACCTGCATCGAACAAGCGCGCTCCAGAAAATACATTTTCATGAACGCTTCAGCACAAGTGGGCCCCAGGGTCAGGGTGCCGTGGTTGCGCAACAGCATCATGTCCTTTTGCCCCAGGTCTTGCTGCAGGCGGGGACGCTCTGCGTGGTCCAGCGCCACGCCTTCGTAATCGTGGTACGCCAAGGCGTCACAAACCAACTGAGCCGTCTGATTGAGAGGCAGCAGGCCATGCGTGGCAGTGGATACCGCCGTCCCATCCAAGGTGTGCAGGTGCATGACGCAACCTGCATCGTGGCGCACCTCGTGGATGGCCGAATGGATGGTGAAACCGGCGGGGTTCACAGGGTAGCGGCTGGTGCCGACCACCTGCCCCTGCAGGTCAATTTTGACCAGGCTGGAGGCGGTGATTTCTTCAAACAACATTCCGTAAGGGTTGATCAAAAAATGTCCCGGTTCATCGGGGACACGCGCTGAAATATGGGTAAAGATCAAATCGTCCCAGCCATACATGGCCACCAGCCGGTAGCAGGCCGCCAAGTCACGGCGCACGCTCTGTTCAGAAGGGCTCATCAGAATCTCCTGTTTACTTTTGAGTTCATTTTACATGGCCCCGTCCAGAAACAAGGCCTGCAGTTCGCTCAAAAAGTCAAAGCCCAGCGCGGTCGGGCAAACCCGGTTGCCCGAGATTTGCAACAGGCCTTTTTGCTCGGCCCGCAAAAAATTCTTCTGTACGCTGCTGATCGGCAAACCGGTGCGTTCGGTGAAATCAGTGACCTCAAACCCCTCTCGCAAACGCAGGGCGTTGAGCATGAACTCAAAGGGCAGGTCGGCACGGCGCACTTCGTCGGCCTGTGCCAGTGCCTGACCACGAATGGCGCCGTCGATGTAGCGCTGCGGCTCACGCCAACGAACGCTGCGCATGATGCGGTGGGCAAAGCTGAGCTTGCCATGCGCCCCGGCCCCCAGGCCGAGGTAGTCGCCAAACTGCCAGTAATTCAGGTTGTGCGCGCAGCGGTGACCCGCCTTGGCGTATGCCGAGACCTCGTAGCGCCCCAACCCAGCCTGCCCCGTTCGTTCGGTGATCTGGTCGAGCATCTCGTACGCCAGGTCTTCATCCGGCAGGCCTGTCGGCGGATATTTGGCAAATGCGGTATTGGGCTCGATGGTCAGGTGATAGACCGAAAGGTGTGGCGGAGCGAAGGACAAAGCCTGATCCAGATCTCGGGCCAGATCGCTCAGGCCCTGCCCCGGCAGGGCATACATGAGGTCGATGTTGAACGTCTCGAAGCACTTGGCCGCCTCGGTCACGGCGGCCAAGGCTTGTGCTGCGTCGTGCACACGACCCAGAGGTTTTAAAAACCGGTCGTCAAAGCTTTGCACCCCGATGGACAATCGCGTCACGCCCGCTTGTCGAAATGCTTTGAAACGGTCCTTTTCAAAAGTGCCCGGGTTGGCTTCCAGGGTGATTTCGGCATCGGCCACCAAGCGCAAGCGGGCACGCAACTCGGCCAGCAGTCGCTCAATGCCCTGGGGTGAAAAAAGGCTGGGCGTGCCGCCGCCGATGAACACGGTTTGTACGCTGCGACCCCAGATCAGGGGCAAGCTGGCGTCCAGGTCGGCCATCAGGGCATCGATGTATCGGGTTTCGGCCCCGGCCAAATCGTCGCCGCGCCATTCATGCGAATTGAAATCGCAGTACGGGCATTTTTTCAGGCACCAGGGCAAATGCACATACACCGACAGCGGCGGCAAGGCGGCAAGCTGCAAGGTGCCGGGGCGCATCCAATGCGCCAAATCCAAATTCAACTCAGCCATCGTTCTCGGATCAATTGCACCATCAGGCTTGCGGCCTGGCCCCGGTGGCTGCGGGCGTTTTTCAGCTCGGTGGGCATTTCTGCAAAGGTGAGGCCAAATTCGGGCAGGTACATCACGGGATCAAAGCCAAAGCCGTTGTGGCCGCGACGCTCGCGGGTGATCTCGCCCACCGCGCGCCCGACGGCGATCAGGGGTTCCGGGTCATGGGGGTGGCGCACGGCCACCAAGGTGCTGACCAATGCCGCACGGCGCTGATCGATGCCTGCCATTTGTTCGAGCAAGGCGGTGACATTGTGATCGTCCCCCTTGGGGTAACCAAATCGGGTCGAATAGTAAGCGGTTTGCACCCCGGGCTCGCCCCCGAAGGCATCGACGCAAAGACCGGCATCGTCGGCCAATGCGGGCTTGCCGCTGTGGGCGCTGGCGTGCCGGGCTTTGGCCAGGGCATTTTCAACAAAGGTGTGAAAGGGCTCGTCGGCCTCGGGGATGCCCAATCGGCCCTGCGCGACCAGTCGCAGACCCAAGGGGGCCATCATGGCCTGCAATTCGGTCAGCTTGCCCGCGTTATTCGAGGCCAGCACCAGGTCGCGCATCATGAGGCCAGCGCCTGCTGCTGCAAGGTAATCAGCTCACGAATGCCTTTTTCTGCCAAAGCCAGCAAATCTCCCATCTGCTCGCGGGTGAAAGGGGCACCTTCTGCCGTCCCCTGAACCTCGACAAAATGGCCGGCCGAGGTCATCACCACATTCATGTCGGTATCGCACGCAGAATCTTCGGTGTATTCCAAATCAAGTAAAGCCCTCTGCCCCAGCATGCCGACCGAGATGGCGGCCACCGACTGGGTGATCGGGCTTTGTGTCAGCAAGCCCTGGCGGATCAAATATTGCACGGCATCGCTGGCCGCGACATAGGCCCCGGTGATGCTGGCGGTTCGGGTGCCCCCATCGGCCTGAATGACGTCGCAATCGATGTGAATGGTTCGCTCGCCGAGTTTTTTCAAGTCAAAAATGGCCCGCAAAGAGCGCCCGATCAGGCGCTGGATTTCTTGCGTGCGCCCGCTTTGCTTGCCCCGGGCCGCTTCGCGGTCGCCGCGGGTGTGGGTGGCGCGCGGCAGCATGCCGTATTCGGCGGTCACCCAGCCTTCGCCACTGCCTCTTTTGTGGCCCGGCACTTTTTCTTCTACCGAGGCGGTGCACAAGACTTTGGTGTGTCCAAACTCGATCAGCACCGAGCCCTCGGCATAACGTGTGTAGTGGCGGGTGATGCGCACGGGTCGAAGTTGGTCGGGGGCGCGGTGGGCGCGCGATTCAGGCAGTAGTTGGTTCATGGGGTGCTTCGCGTCTGAAAAACGGGATTGTCGGGGATAATTCAGGTTTTGGACGAAACCCATGGCCTTACACAGCATGACCGGCTATGCCAGTGCCCAACTGGAGTGGCCCCCGACTGACGCCGACGCACACCGGCGCCAGCGCATCGGTCTGGACATCCGCTCGGTCAATAGCCGTTTTCTGGACCTGACGGTGCGAATGCCCGATGAATGGCGCGGCCATGAGGCCGCCCTGCGTGAACTGGTGTCGCAACATGTGCGCCGTGGCAAAGTCGAGGTGCGCCTGAACATAGAGCGCTCCGGACACACCGGCCCTGCCCAGCCCGGGCCCGATTTGTTGCAGCAACTCAGCCGCACCCAAGACCAGGTATGGGCCTGGCTGCCACAAGCCCCGGCACTGAGCGTGGCTGAAGTTCTGCGCTTGGCCGACGGCCCTGGCGACGCCCCCGAACTGCCCCCCAAAGCCCTGGCCCAACTGGCCCAGAAAGTATTGAAGCAACTCAACGAAGCACGCCAGCGCGAAGGCCAAAAACTGAGCCTGGCCCTGCTGGAGCGCACCCGTGAATTGACGCGTCTGGCACAGACCGCCGCCCCCCTCGTGCCACAACTGGTTGAACAACAGCGCCTCAAATTTCTGGAACGATGGCAAGAGGCCATGAAGCTGGGCGAAGGGGCCCTCAACGCCCAGACGGCCCAAGACCGGGCGCTGGCCGAAGCCACGGCATTTGCCATCCGCATCGATGTGGCCGAAGAACTGACCCGATTGCAGTCACATCTGCACGAGATCGAGCGTTTATTGCAAACGCCCCCGCCCGAAGGTGTGGGCAAGCGGCTCGATTTTTTGATTCAGGAACTGCACCGTGAAGCCAACACCCTGGGCTCCAAGTCGGCAGTTCTGGAAATGACGCGGATTTCGGTCGACATGAAGGTGTTGATCGAGCAAATGAGGGAGCAGGTGCAAAACCTGGAATGAATATGGACGCATACCCTGGCAATCTGTTTGTGGTCGCCGCACCCAGCGGGGCCGGCAAGTCGAGCCTGGTCAAGGCCTTGATGGAGCTTGATTCGCGCGTGCAACCTTCGGTATCCCATACCACCCGGGGTCCCCGTGGCCAGGAAAAACACGGGCGCGAGTATTACTTTGTGTCAGACGAAGAATTTGACGCCATGGTGCAGTCGGGCTCTTTTGTTGAATGGGCCCATGTCCATGGCCGACGTTACGGCACCTCGCGCAAGGCCATCGAAGAGCGCATCGCCATGGGCAGCGATGTGGTGCTGGAAATCGACTGGCAGGGGGCCCTGCAAATCCGCCAATTGTTCTCCAATGCGGTGCTCATCTTCATCCTGCCCCCCAGTTGGGACGAGTTGCGCTCGCGCCTGGAGCGCAGAGGCGAAGATGCCCCGCACATCATCGAACTGCGGCTGAAAAACGCGTCCGAAGAGATGGCCCAGGCGAAACATTTTGATTTCGTTATAATCAATGAACTTTTTGAACGGGCGTTGTTTGACCTCAAAGCTGTGGTTCATTCCCAACGCCTCAAATATTCGGCCCAAAGCCGCGCCCGAGCCGAAGTTTTTGAAGCCCTGCACATCACCTCATAGCCCGGAGTCACCCCATGGCACGCATCACCGTTGAAGATTGTCTGGAAAAAATCCCCAACCGTTTCCAGTTGGTGCTTTGCGCCACCTATCGTGCACGCATGCTCAGTCAGGGGCACTCGGCCAAGGTCGAATCCAAGAACAAACCCGGTGTCACTGCCCTGCGTGAAATCGCCGAAGGCAAAATTGGCCTGGAGATGTTGCGCAAAGTACCCGGTTGAGGCGTTAAAGTACGGCCATGAGCGCCGTTGTCAAACCGATACTCTCACCCGCCAGCCCCGAGGCGGTCAAAGCCGCGGCGGACAGTTTTTCGCACCTGTTGTCCAAACTCGATTATTTGGGCCCCGATGGCATAGAACAGGTTAGACATGCCTATTTGTATGCTGACGCGGCCCATCTGGGCCAGAAACGCAGCAGCGGTGAGCCCTACATCACGCATCCGATCGCAGTCACCACCCAATGTGCCGAGTGGCGGTTAGATGCCCAAGCCCTGTGCGCCTCGCTGTTGCACGATGCCATGGAAGATTGCGGCATCACCAAGGCCGACTTGGTGCAACATTTCGGCAGCGCGGTGGCTGAGCTGGTCGACGGGCTGACCAAACTCGACAAGCTGCAATTCAACACCCGCGAAGAAGGCCAGGCCGAGTCATTCCGCAAAATGCTGCTGGCCATGGCCCGCGATGTGCGGGTCATCCTGATCAAACTGGCCGACCGCACGCACAATATGCGCACCATGGCCGATATGCCGCGCGCCAAATGGGGCCGCATATCTTCTGAAACACTCGAGATATATGCCCCCATTGCCAATCGTCTGGGTCTGAACGAAACCTATCGGGAATTGCAAGACCTGTCCTTCAGGCACCTGATGCCCTGGCGCTATAACGTGCTGAAAAAGGCAGTGACCCGCTCACGCAGCCGACGTCGCGATGTGCTGCAAAAAGTTCAGCAAGAGGTCGAACAGGCCTTCTCAGGGGCCGGGCTGAAAGTGCGCATACGCGGGCGCGAAAAAACCCTGTACTCCATTTATCGCAAGATGTCGCAAAAACACCTGAGCTTTGCCCAGGTGACCGACATTTATGGCATGCGACTCATCTTGCCCCAATTGCTCGACTGTTACACCGCACTGGGGGTCTTGCACCAGATCTACAAGCCGGTGCCGGGGCGCTTCAAAGACCACATCGCCATCGCCAAACTCAACGGCTACCAGTCACTGCACACCACCCTGGTCGGGCCGTCGGGCATCAACATCGAATTTCAGATGCGCACCGAGTCCATGCATGTGGTGGCTGAATCAGGCATCGCCGCCCACTGGCTATACAAAGCACAAGACCCGCAAAGCGAGCAGGCCCAACAGCTGGGTTCCCAGTGGCTGCAATCTTTGCTCGACATCCAAAATGAAACGCGCGATGCGGTCGAGTTCTGGGACCATGTCAAGGTTGACCTGTTTCCAGACGCGGTGTATGTGTTCACCCCTAAAAGCCGCATTCTGGCGCTGCCTCGCGGCGCCACCGTGGTCGATTTCGCCTATGCGGTGCACAGCAATATTGGCGACCGCGCCATGGCCGCCAAGATCAATGGTGAGCAGGTGCCCCTGCGCACCGAATTGCACAACGGCGATGTGGTCGAGGTCATCACCTCGGCCGTCTCGGCCCCCAACCCGGCCTGGCTGGGTTTTGTGTGCACCGGCAGGGCCCGCTCAAGAATCCGTCACTACCTGAAATCACTGGCCCACAGCGAATCAGAGCAACTGGGCTCAAAGCTATTGGCGCAAGCCTTGCGGGCCGAAGGGTTCGACCGTTTGCCAGCGACCCAGGGCAGCCATCAAGTGCTGTGGGATCGCTTGCTGCGCTTCACCGGCAACCGGTCTTTGCCTGAATTGCTGATCGACATCGGCCTGGGACGGCGCGTGGCCCCCATCGTCGCCAAACGTCTGGTGGCCTTGTTGGCCGAGGTGGGCGAAAAGCCCGATCCCTTGTTACTGAGTCGCGAGCGGTTCACGGCCCACGAGTCTTTGTCACAAGGTTCGGTATTGGTCGATGGCAGCGAAAACGCCTCGGTACAGTACGCCACATGCTGCCACCCGCTGCCGGGTGACCCCATTTTGGGCTATTTGGGTCGGGGCGAAGGTTTGGTGGTGCACACCACCGATTGCGCGGTGGCACAAAAGCTCAAGCACAAAGACAGCGAGCGTTTCATCGCCGTCGAATGGTCTGACGAGCCCGCGCGGCCCTTTGAAGCGCCCATCTCGGTCACGGCAGTCAACGGCAAGGGCTTGTTGGCGCAAGTGGCCAGTGCCATCGCCAAGGCCGAGGGCGACATCACCCAGGCCCACACGGGCAGCGGCATAGGCACCGCTGAAACCATAGACTTGCGCTTTGTCGTGGCGGTGCGCGACCTGCAACACTTAGAGTCGGTGCTGCGCAGCCTGCGCCGCTGCCCGCCGGTCAGTCAGGCCAAGCGACTGGCGCATTTCAGCGTCGCCGATTGATCAGGCCGGTTTGGCGACGGGTGCCGGGTAACTGACCTGCAGCACTTCTATTTCTTGCGGTCCTTGGGGGGTCTGCAACACCACCGCATCGCCCTCGCGTGACTTCAGCAGCGCCCGGGCGATCGGCGATATCCAGCTGACCTGCCCTTGTAAGCTGTCGGCCTCGTCGATGCCCATGATGGTGATCGTCCGTTCCTGACCACTCGGCTCGGCATAAGTCACGGTGGCGCCAAAAAACACCTGATCATTGCCATGGTGCAAGCTGGGGTCAGCGACTTCGGCGATCTCCAGACGCTTGGTCAAAAAACGAATGCGACGGTCGATTTCACGCAAACGCTTCTTGCCGTACAGATAGTCACCGTTTTCCGAACGGTCGCCGTTGCTGGCCGCCCAATGCACCACTTCGACCACTTTGGGGCGCTCATCGTCGATCAGCGTCAGGAGTTCTGTGCGCAAACGGGCGTACCCCGCCGGGGTGATGTAGTTTTTGCTGCCGGCGGGCATGGGTCCGGGTGACTCGTCATCGTCATCCGCCGCCTCGGATTCACGCGTAAACGCTTTACTCATCCGGGTATTTTAATAATTGGGGTCTGACCCCAATTGATGTGACCCCAATTGATGGTTGTTTTGGGGCGACAGGGGAAAATGGTGTACGGGTCAGCGACGGGTCCAGTCTGGCAGGGGCACGGGGCGTTGCAAAACTTCCTGACCCAGCCACCAGGCGCTGCGGCGGGCGCGTTGGGCCACGACATCCAAAGGCAGTTGCTGGTAGTCGTCATTAAAGACTTCAAAGCTGTAGTCATCGGCATAGCCCAGGCGGTCGAGCCGCAGCACCATGTCGGCCACCTGCTCAGTGTGAACGCCTTCACCGGGAAAGACGCGATACGTGCGGGCTGTGTTCATGCGCTCTTCAAAGGACGGGGTTTCTTGCCACATGAAATCGGACAACTGGACTAGAAAGATGCGTTCCGGATCGAGTTCGTCGATGATCTCCATCGACGTGCCTGCGGCAAGCAGATGGAAAGAATCCAAACCGATGCCCAGGTTGGGGCAATCGGCGCGACAGATCAGGTCATAGGCCACTTCGGTTTCGTTGACCTGGCGCCCCCACGACAAGGCTTCGTAGGCCACGCGGATGCCCAAGGGCAGCGCCAGCATGGCCAGTTTGCGCAGGTCGGCCACGATGTGATCGGTGTCCAGGCTGGCATGCTTGAGCGAGGAGGAACAGGCCAGCAAGGTTTGTGCGCCAGTGGCGGCGCACATTTGCAGCATGGATTTGGCGATATCAACTTTGTAGTCATGCAAATGACCAGACAGCCCCTCGAAATCGCGCAACACCTGAAAGCCAGTGGCCCGCATGCCGCTGTCGCGCAGGGACCGAACGGCGCCCTGAACGCCTTCGGAATGGCTGACCAGGTCACGCGCCATGAGCATGACTTGGTCAAAGCCGGCCTCGCGCATGGCGCTGAGTTTGGCCGCCAGCGTGCCATTGAGGGTGATGGTGTCCATGCCGAAACCGCTGATGGTGCCCATGCTCAACGCCCCGCTTGACGTTGCACCAACTCAAACGCCACCGAGCCAAGCTGGTTGCGGGTCAGCGCACCCCGGTCCTCGGGATGCAACCGGCCTGAATCCACAAACTCGACACCGCGCTTTTTGAGTGCCTCAACGGCCTGCGCCACATCGGACACGCCCAGGCCGATGCGTTGCAGGCATTCGGTTTGGGTCTCGCCCCAATCGGGTTCAAGTCCGGGGTCGGGCTCGACAAGTTGCCACAAAAAGTGTCCGCCGGGACTACGCATCAGGTGGCCTTTGGGCATGATGCCAAATCGCTCGCTGTCGGCCATGGGGACAAAGTCAAACATGTGTTCGAAATAAGCCATCCATTCGACGCTGCGACCCATGCCGACGTACTGGACCACGCCAAAATAATCCATACCCGCCAGTGCCGGCGGTCGCAATGCGGCTCCGGGGATGGGTTTGAAATCGATGTCAAAAATAGAAAATTCCTGCCAGCGATCGACAAAATAAAAGCGACTGCGACCGGGGCCATGGATGGCGGGAATGTGCAGCTCCATGGCCTGCACCCGACGCTCAACACCCCACGCCCCCAGTTGCAAACATCGCTCGTGCACGCTGCGGGCATCATGAACCCGAAATGCCACGGCGGACAGCACCGGTTGATCGCTGGCGAGGCGGGCGTCGTCCGCGTTGGCATTGACTACCAGGTTCATGTCGCCCTGACGATACAACACCACTTCCCGCGAGCGATGCCGGGCCACCGGTTGAAAGCCCATGTTTTCCAGCACCCTCCCCAAAGCCTGCGGCCGTTGGGTCACGTATTCGATGAATTCAATCCCCGCAAGTCCCAACCGGTTGGGACCCTCAGCGATGCCTTCGCGATGGGTGGTGTTCATGCCATGCTCCGTTCAAGGGTGCTCAGTTGGGCCAATTCACGCAAGTGCTCAGGGGTGGTGCCGGGTAAACCGAAAAATTCAAGATAGGCCGGAATTTGTTCAAACAACATGTCGGTGCCCATTTGCAGCGGACAGCCCAATGACAGAGCACGGCTCACCAAAGGGGTGGGCCGGGCACTCATGACGACCTCTGCGACCCAGGTATTGGCGTGCAGACGCAGCAAATCGGTCGGGTGCGGGTCGGTCGGGTTCATGCCCAGTGGCGTGGCATTGACCAGCAGGTCCTGACCACTCGCATCGTTTTGTCCGGTTCGCACGGTCAAACCCGGCATATGCGAGCGCAAGCGTTCGGCCAAAGCCAGTGCAGCATCGGTGTTGAGGTCAAATAGATCAAGCGCCGCCAAGCCGGTCTGTGCCAATGAAGCGGCAATCGCACTGCCCACACCGCCGGCACCAATCACCAGCGCGCGTCGCCCCTGAAAATCAAAACCCTTGCGCCGCAAGCCGCGCACAAACCCCAGGCCATCAAACATATCACCCACCAGACGGCCATCAGGGGTCTTTTTGACAGCGTTGCACGAGCCCGCCATGCGCACGGTGGGCGTGATGTCATCGAGCAAATCCACCACGCTGACTTTGTGCGGCATGGTGATGAGCGCGCCGCGCACGTTATCCAAGCCAAACACCGAGGGCAAAAACGCCGGGAAGTGATGGGCCTGACAGGCCATGGGCACCACCACCGCAGAAATGCCCGCCGCCGCAAAATACGGGTTATAGATTTGCGGCGACTTGAAGGTATGGGTGGGGTAACCGATGTGCGCGATCAGTTCGGTGTGGCCGTCGATCATGCTGAAACTCGCATCAAGGCGCAAGCTCACTTCTTTTTGACCACCGAACGGGCTTTTTCCAGATCAGCCTGCAACTCTTTGACCAGGTCCTGGCCCACGTTCACGCCGTATTTGGCGGTGACCGGACGCAGTTTGTCGCGCAACTTGGCCAGTTCGGTCGGGCTGAAGGTGGACACCTGCATGCCGTTTTTCTTCAAGGTGTCCATCGCTGAAGACACCGCACCCCGGGCTTGGGCACGCTGGTATTTGGCGGATTCGCTGGCGGCCAGTGCGATCAGTTTTTGCTGGTCAGCACTCAGACCGTCCCAAAATTTCTTGCTGATCAGCACCGACTGCGGGTTGTACTGGTGGTTGCTGATGACGATGTGCTTTTGGACTTCATAAAATTTGTTGGCCGCGATCACGGTTTCAGGATTCTCTTGACCGTCTATGGCTTTTTGTTCCAGTGCCGAGTAAACTTCGGGGAAAGGCAGCGGGGTCGGGTTAGCGCCCAAGGCCTTGACCCAATCCACGTTGATCGGGTTGGGAATCACGCGCAGCTTCAACCCTTCGAGGTCTTCGACCTTGGTGATGGGCCGCTTGCTGTTGGTGATTTGGCGAAAGCCAAGTTCAAAATAAGTCAGTCCGATCAGCCCCTTGTCCACCAGCATCGCGTGCATTTTTTTGCCAAACGCGCCATCGAGAACGGCATCGGCTTCGACCTCACTCCCGAACATGAAGGGGAAGTCGTAGATGGCGAACTCTTTGACCTGATTGGCCAAAATGCCCGAGTTCATCGATACCATCTCCAGCGTGCCACCCTGCAAGGCCGCCACGTTGGCCTGATCGCTGCCCAGTGCACCGCCGGGGAACAGGTTGACTTTGATTTTGCCGCCCGAGCGTGTTTCAACCAATTCTTTGAATTTTTCCAAGCCCATCACAATCGGATGGCCCTTGGGGTTTTGGGTGGCGAACTTGATGGTCTTTTCCTGCGCCTGGACCAGGCCCATGCCGGCAACGGCCACTGCAGCCACCAAGGTTTTCAAAAAGAAGCGTTTCATGTCAGAGTCTCCTGTTTTCTAAAGAAATGGGTCAATAAAACCAGCGCGCGGGCACCAGCACCAACTCGGGGAAAACGACCATGAGGAACATGGCCGCAAACTGAATCAGCATGAACGGCATGACCCCACGGGTTACATCGTCCATGCGCATGCGTCCAACCCCCGCCACCACGTTCAGCACAGTGCCCACCGGGGGTGTGACCAGGCCGATTGAGTTGTTGATGATGAACAGCACGCCAAAATAGACGGGGTCGATGCCGGCGGCCTTGACCAGTGGCATCAGCACCGGGGTCAAAATCAGGATCGTCGGGGTCATGTCCATGGCGGTACCTACCAGCATCACCAGCACCATGATGAGTGCCATCAGCACTTTGGGGTTGTCCAAAAAAGGTTGCAACAGCGAAACCACCTGATCGGGCAATTGAGCCACCGTGATCATCCAGGCAGAGACCATGGCGGCGGCCACCAGAAACATCACCACGGCACTGGTGCGCGCTGACGCACGCAGCACTTCGTAAAATTGCACGAACGTCAGTTCACGATAGATCACCATGGCCACGAACAGGGCGTAGACCGCGGCGACCACAGCGGCCTCGGTGGGCGTAAATACCCCCATGCGCAAACCCACCAAAATGATCACCGGCAACATCAAGGCCCATCCGGCATCGGTGAGGGCTTTGAACACCTCGGCGGCGCTTTGGCGGGTCGGGGGTTGCAATTGCTCTTTTCGCGACAACCACCACCACATCAGCCAGAGGCTGGCGCCCAGAATCAGCCCAGGAAAGATGCCCGCCAAAAACAGCTTGGAGATGGACACATTGGCAGCCACGCCAAAAATCACAAAACCGATGGAGGGCGGAATGATGGGCCCGATCACCCCACAGGCGGCGATCAGTCCGGCGCTGGTCTTGCGGTCGTGCCCGGCTTTGACCATCATGGGCAATAGCAACGCAGTCAACGCTGCAGCGTCGGCCACCGCGGAGCCCGATAGTGCAGACAAAAGACAAGCCGCCACGATCGTGACATAACCCAAACCACCCCGTATGTGCCCCACCAACGCCAACGCAAAGTTGACGATGCGACGCGACAAACCACCGGTGTTCATGACCTCTCCGGCCAACATGAAAAAGGGCACCGCCAACAAGGGAAAGCTATTGGCGCCTTCGATCACGTTTTGCGCCAGGATCTGGCCGTCAAACATGTCCATGTGCCACATGAGTGCGGCTCCCGAAAGCAAGAGCGAAAACGCAATGGGGACCCCTATGGCCATCGCCAGCAACAAGGAACCGAGAAAAACAAACAAGGTCATGTCAGTTCCCGTTCACTTGATGGGCGCTGGCACATCGACCGGCTCTTCTTCAGACTCGCGCACACCGATCAACTCGGCATCGCTCAATTGCCCGTGCACCATGCGCCAGAGGTTATTGAGCAGCACCAGGGCACCCAGTACCGCCAACACCATACCGGGAGCGTAGAACCAGGCCATGGAAATTTGCATCACCGCGCTGGTGGCGTCGAGATTGATGCGCACCAGATCACTGGCGCCACGAAACATCAACCAGCAGACGGATAACATCAGTAAATGCGCGATCAAGAAAAGCACCTGCTTGCCCCGCCTGGGCAAGCGCGACACCAAGGCGTCTGAACCCAGGTGAGCGCCGTCTTTCATGGCGACGATGGCCCCCAAAAAAGTCAACCAGACAAACAGCCAGCGGGATAGCTCCTCTGAGGTGGTGATGCCCGAGTTAAAGCCGTATCGCAAAACCACATTGCCAAATACCAACAGCACCATGATGGCCAATGCGCTGGCCAGCAAAGCGTCGATCAGACGTCCCAAGGGGTTGAGCACTTTGGAGAGCATGAATGAATTGAAGAACCCGGAATCCAAAATGTACTAACTGGTTAGTTTGGTTTCGATTGGGGAAAACCCTAAAAATTGGGGTCAGACCCCAATTACAAGGTCTTACCCTGGGTTGGGGGGGTCAGGGCTGGCGCAACACGTAGCGCAACACCATTTCAACGGCCTGGGCCTGGCCGATGGTGCGGGCCAACCCTTGGCCGGCCTTTTTTTGAAAAATGGCGCCAAAAGTGTGTCGGTTCGAGACGTTAAAAAAGGCCAACGCCGAGATCAACCCGTGGATCTCGACGGGCTCCAGGCCAGGCCTGAAGACCCCCTCTTTGACGCCTCGTCCATAGAGTTCGCCGATGGCATCGATCACGGGCAGGTTGAGCTTCTTGATGTCCTTGCTTTGCCGGATGTATTCACCGCGCAGGATGTTTTCGCACATCACCAAACGGATGAAGTCTTCGTTTTCCCGATGGCGGTCATAAGTGAAGGACACCAGTTTTTCCAGCGCCTGTCGCGGGGCCAGATCGCTGAGGTGCAGATTCGACTCAATCTCCCGGGTGCGTCGATAAGCCTCTTCGAGCACGGCCAGGTACAAGCCCTCTTTCGAGCCGTAATAGTAATAAATCATCCGCTTGCTGGTGCGCGTGGCATCGGCGATGGCGTCGATCCGTGCGCCTGCCAGGCCTTTGTCGGCAAATTCAGCACTGGCGACCTGCAAAATCTCAGCCATGGTCCGAGCCGGATCATTGCGGCGGGTTCGACCGGGCTGAGTCTTGGTTTTGTTCGCGGAATGTACTGAATGGTTCATTTTCAAAGTATAGACCCTGAATATAACCAAAAGGACGCCAGACCGGACGCCAGTTCTGCGCCCAAACCTGAACAGATGCGGCAGTAGAATTTGACAATGACCTTACGGAGATCGTCATGCCACAACCACGTCGCGCCTTTCTGGCCTCCCTGCTCGCTGGATTCGCATGGGCCACACAAGCCCATGCCCAAGACAGCTTCAAGATCGGTTTTATTCTGCCCATGACGGGCCCGTTTGCGTCGACCGGCAAACAAATCGAAGCCGCCGCCAAACTGTATGTGGCTCAAAACGGCGCTTCCGTCGCCGGTAAAAAAGTGGAACTGATTTTCAAGGACGATACCGGGGCACCTGACGTGACCAAGCGCATCGCCCAGGAATTGGTCGTCAATGACAAGGTCAGCGTATTGGCAGGTTTTGGCCTGACCCCACTGGCGCTGGCCACCGCACCGATCGCCACCCAATCGAAAACCCCGCTGGTGGTGATGGCGGCCGCGACGTCCAGCATCACCGAAGCGTCGCCATTTATCGTGCGCACCAGCTTTACCCTGCCCCAGGCGGCCGTGGCCATGGGCGACTGGGCGGCCGCCAATGGCATCAAAAAAGCGGTGACTCTGGTCGCCGACTATGGCCCCGGCATCGACGCCGAAAAGTTCTTCAAAGAGCGCCTCACGCTCAACGGCGGGCAGGTGACCGATTCGCTGCGCGTGCCTATGCGCAACCCCGACTTTGCCCCCTTCCTGCAAAAGGTGCGCGACCTCAAACCCGATGCGGTTTATGTGTTCGTGCCCTCGGGCATAGGAGCGGCGCTGATGAAACAGTTTGCCGAGCGCGGGCTGGATAAATCGGGCATCCGCCTGATCGGTACCGGCGACATCACCGATGACGATATTTTGAACGGCATGGGCGATGTCGCTTTGGGCGTGGTGACCTCGCACCACTATTCGGCCTCGCACAACTCGGCGCTGAACAAGAAATTTGTCGAGGCTTTCGGCAAAGCCAACAACGGCTTGCGTCCCAACTTCATGGCCGTGGGTGGCTATGACGGCATGCGGGTGATCATGGAAGCGGCCAAGGCCACCAAGGGTGCGGGCGGCCAAGCCCTGCTCGACGCCATGAAGGGCCAGATTTTTGAGAGCCCGCGCGGCCCCATGTTCATCGACGCACAAACCCGTGACGTGGTGCACAACATCTACATTCGCAAAGTCGAAAAAGTCAATGGCCAGCTCTACAACCAGGAATTCGCGACGATCAAGGACGTCAAAGACCCGGGCAAAGCCAAGTGAAACCGACCCTGATTCTGCTCCCCGGGCTGATGTGCGATCGCACGGCTTGGCAGCCTTTGTTACCTGGCTTGGGGGTGGTCGCCGATTGCCGCGTGGCCGACCATGGCATGGCCGACAGCCTGGCACAAATGGCGCGGCAGGTGCTGGCGCAAGCGCCCGAGCGCTTCGCCCTGGCCGGTCATTCCATGGGCGGCAGGATCGCGCTGGAAGTGATGCGCATGGCCCCTGAGCGGGTCACCCACCTGGGCCTTTTCGACACCGGTCACCTGCCCTTGCCCGCTGGCGAGGCGGGTGAAGTCGAGACGGCCAAACGCATGGCTTTGCTGGATTTGGCCCGGACCCAAGGGGTTCGGGCCATGGCCGCCGAATGGGTCAAGGGCATGGTGGCCCCCGAACGCTTGGGGGACGCGGACCTGATCGAGTCGATTCTTGACATGTTCGAGCGTAAAAACGCAGACATCTTCGAGTGCCAGTTGCGCGCATTGATCAAACGCCCCGATGCCAGCGACGTGTTGCGGCGCTTGCATTGCCCCACGCTGGTGTTGTGCGGCGAGCATGATTTCTCTGCCCCGCCCTCGCAACACTTCGCCTTGGCCGGCGAAATTCCCGCGCGTCCCCCGGTTGCCGTGCTGCCGGGCTGCGGTCACATGGCCATGCAAGAAAATCCCGAGTCGGTGCTGAAACTGATGCACGACTGGCTGGCCACGCCGCTTTCCTGAACCGCCACCATGCTGACCTTGCTTTTTGACGGCATCGCATATGGCATGCTGCTGTTCATTTTGGCGGTGGGCCTGTCGGTAACCATGGGTTTGATGAACTTCATCAACCTCGCCCATGGGGCATTTGCCATGGCCGGTGGCTACTTCACCCTGCTTTTGATGCAGCGCCTGGACCTGCCCTTTCTGGTCTGTCTGCCTTTGGCCTTTGTCGCCTGCGCCCTGTTGGGTGCCGTATTGGAAATCACCCTGTACCGCCCCATGTACCGCAAGCCCCACTTGGATCAGGTCTTGTTTTCCATCGGCTTGGCCTTTATGTCAGTGGCCACGGTCGACTATTTCATGGGTTCACAGCAACAAATCATGCAGCTGCCTGAATGGCTGCGCGGTCGCACCGAGTTGTTTGACGGCGCATTGGGCATGGGTCACTACCGCCTGTTCATCATCGTGGTGTGCGCGGCCTTGACGATAGGCTTGCAATTTGTCTTGTCCCAAACCCGTTTTGGCAGCCAATTGCGTGCCAGCGTTGACGATGCCCGGGTGGCCCGGGGGCTGGGTATTCCGGTGAACCGGGTGTTTGCGCTGACTTTCGCAGTGGGTTCCGGCCTGGCGGGTCTGGGCGGGGCTTTGTCGGCCGAAGTGCTGGGCATGGATCCGACCTTCCCGCTGAAATTCATGGTTTACTTTTTGATCGTGGTGGCCGTGGGCGGCACCTCTTCGGTCACAGGGCCCTTGCTGGCGGCGTTGCTGCTGGGCGTGGCCGATGTGATGGGCAAATACCATGTGCCCAAGCTGGGTGGCTTTATTGTTTACGCCCTGATGATCGCGCTCTTGATATGGCGCCCGCATGGCCTTTTTGTCAGGCATGGGGGCCGCCAATGAAACCCGCACCCACGCAGTCGCTTTTACAAAGCCGGGGACGTTGGCGCTGGCCTGAAGGGGTGGTGTGGTTGCTGGTCTTTGCCGCGCCCGCACTTTTGCCGGGCTATGCGCTGATCATCAACGAGATGGCGATCGCCGCGCTGTTTGCGGTTTCGCTGGATTTGGTGTTGGGTTACGCCGGCATCGTGACCCTGGGCCATGCGGCGTTTTTGGGGTTTGGCTCTTATGCTGCGGCGCTCTTTGCCAAGCACATGCACCCCGATCCGCTGTGGGGACTGGCGGTGGGCACGCTGGCCGGCGCCCTGCTGGGATTGGCCTGCTCGGCCACGATACTGCGCGGCTCTGACTTGACGCGACTGATGGTAACGCTGGGGGTCACGCTGGTATTACTGGAATTGGCCAATAAACTCGACGGCCTGACCGGCGGCTCAGATGGCCTGCAAGGGGTGGTCATGGGGCCATTGTTGGGTCGCTTCGAATTCGACCTGTATGGTCAGACCGCAGCCTGGTATTCACTGTCGGTACTGCTGATTTTATTTGTGCTGGCGCGCCGCTGTGTGCAGTCCCCCTGGGGGGCCTCGCTGATGGCGGTGCGCGACAACCCTTTGCGCGCGGCATCCATCGGCATATCGGTCCCCGCCCGGTTGAGTGCCGCCTACACGCTGGCGGCGGCGCTTGCGGGTGCGGCGGGGGCCCTTTTGGCACAAACCACAGGCTTTGCGTCGCTCGATGTGTTTGCACTGGAACGCTCGGCCGATGCCGTGCTGATGTTGGTCATTGGTGGTGCGGGCTGGCTGTACGGCGGCATCGTCGGAGCGGTCGTTTTTAAGCTGCTGCACGATGTGATTTCCAACATCACCCCCCAGTACTGGACATTCTGGATGGGCCTGTTCCTGGTGACGCTGATGCGGGTGGGTCGCGAACGCTTGTTACTGAACCGATGGTTGCGCCGCCCCGGGGGCACGTCGTGAGTCAGATCGTCTTACAAGCCACCGGGCTGGTCAAACGCTTTGGCGGCATAGTCGCCACCGACCACGTCAATTTAGCGCTGCCTTTGGGGGCCAGGCATGCCCTGATCGGCCCCAATGGGGCCGGTAAAACCACGCTGATCAATCTGCTGACGGGCGTCTTGCCCGCCACCGAAGGGCGCATTGAGTTGCTCGGGCAAGACATCAGCCCGCTGCCTGCGCACCGACGGGTCGAGCGCGGGCTGGTGCGCACCTTTCAAATCAACCAATTGTTTGCCAGCATGACGCCTTTGCAAACCCTGGCGATGGTGGTGTCGCAACGGCGCGGACTGACGCGGCGCTGGTGGCCTCGACTGGGCAACGACGCCTCCGTGGTTGAGCGCTGCGAGCAATTGCTTGCACTCTTTCGTTTGGACAGCGTGATGCACCAAAATACCGCGCAATTGCCCTACGGCAAACGGCGTCTGCTTGAAATGGCCATTGCGCTCGGGTGCGAGCCCAAGGTCTTGCTGCTCGACGAGCCGATGGCCGGCGTGCCCGCAGGTGAGCGGGAAGAGTTATTACACACGCTCTCAACCCTGCCCGCCGATGTGTCGGTGTTGCTGATTGAGCACGATATGGACCTGGTGTTTGACTTTGCCCAGCGCATCACGGTGCTGGTGAACGGGGCCGTGCTGATGGAGGGCAGTCCTGACGAGGTGTCCTGCGATGCCAGGGTCAAGGCCGTTTATCTGGGCCAGCGGGAGGCCATCGCTTGAGCGAGTTGCTTCAAATCACCGGTCTGTCGGCGGGCTATGGCGACGCCGTGGTGCTCAACGACATCCACCTCAGCCTGGACCGTGGCCAGACCCTGGCCTTGCTGGGCCGCAATGGGGTAGGCAAAACCACGCTGATGGACACGCTGGCCGGGGCCACGCGCCAGCACGCCGGGCGCATCGTGCTCGACGGCGTCGCGATGCACGAGATGCCGTCTCATGCCAGGGCCGCCGCCGGCATCGGCTGGGTACCCCAGGAGCGCAACATCTTCAAATCGCTGACGGTGCATGAAAACATGACCGCCGTGGCCCGACCCGGCACCTGGACACCCGAGCGGGCCTACCAATTGTTCCCCCGCTTGGCAGAACGTCGGGGGAACTTGGGCACGCAGCTCTCGGGGGGCGAACAACAAATGCTGGCCATGGCCCGGGCGCTGGTGCTCAACCCCAAGTTGCTGCTGCTGGATGAACCGCTGGAGGGCTTGGCCCCGATCATTGTTGAAGAACTGCTGGGTGCGGTGACGCGCATCACCCGCGACGAGGGCATTTCGGTGATCATCGTCGAACAACACCCCCAAGCCATTTTGGCCATCAGCCATCGTGCCGTGGTCCTGGACCACGGCACAGTCGTTCACGCCAGCGACGCCCAGAACCTGCGTCAGCAACCCGAGTTGCTTGACCGCTTGCTGGGCGTATCGCACCATTGAAGCCACTAGGAGTCGAACATGTTCATTAAAAACACCTGGTATGTGGCCTGCACCCAGAGCGAGCTCATAGCGCTGGGCGAGCGACCGCTGGGCCGCACGATCTGCAATGAAAAGATCGCGTTTTTTCATGGCCCCGATGGCCGGGTGGCCGCGGTCGAAGACTTTTGTCCGCACCGGGGCGCGCCCCTGTCTTTGGGCAAGGTGTGTGAAGGCAAATTGCAATGCGGCTACCACGGCCTGATGATGGGCACCGATGGCAAAACCGTGGAAATGCCCATGCAGCGCGTGCGGGGCTTCCCTGCGGTGAAAGCGTACCCGGTGGCCGAGCGCTATGGCTTTGTCTGGGTCTGGCCGGGTGAGGCTGCGCTGGCTGACCCGGCGCTGATCCCCACCTTTGAATTCTTTGACCACCCCGATTGGGCGTATGGCGGCGGGCTCTATCACGTCAAGGCCGACTACCGCCTGATGATCGACAACCTGATGGACCTGACGCACGAAACCTATGTGCATGCCAACA
>JBEAZY010000213.1:0-7894 GCA_041159205.1 Pseudomonadota bacterium | reverse complement strand
GGCCCAGGTCCAGCCAGTTCAGCGTCTGCGGATCCAGCCCGGGGCAGTGTCCGGCGACAAAAGTCTTCATGCCCGGGCCGCCTGTAAAAAAGCCTCGACCGCCAGCGAGCAGCCTTTGGCGGGCGCGCCCTGAGCGCGACCCAAGAGCACAAACCCGTCTTCGTGGGCATGCCCGAGGTCTTCGGTGAGGATGGTGAGGACCGAGTTGAAATTGCCCAGATCGGTGTGTGCCAGCACGCCCACTTCGCCCGCAGGGCGCTCGAGGCCGCTGAGGGGGTCGAGCACCCGGGTGCGTATCCAGTGTGGTCCGCGCTTGATGACCGGTTGCGCGCCCTGCCCCGAGTCGTAGAACTGGGTGCTGAGTTCGGTCATGCCGTACATGTTCTGGCATAGCGCGGGGTCGACGCCGAAAGTGTGCGCCAGGGTGCCGTAAAACTCTGCGGGCGAGAGTTCGCGCGATTGACCCTTGAAGCCACCGGTGTCCATGATGCGGCTGCCCGCAGGCAACCGGTAAGTCAGGCCCTGCGCCCTGAGCGCATCGCAGGCATGCACGAGGCTGTAACTGGCCCCGAGCAAGAGCACCGGCTCGCCACGCTGACAGGCCAGGGCCAGGTCGGCGCACCAATCACTGAGGCACAGGCCCTGCCCATGGATGTAATGCCGGCTACCGGGATGGCCAAAGTCACGCACGGCCAGGGACAGGTAATGGGCCAATGAGGAGTTGGGCATCTGAACTTCGTCGGGAAACAGCACCATCACCTGCATGCGCCGGGCCTCGCGCATGATGTGACGCTGAAAATTCAGGCGCATGGAGAGGTCGTAGACCTGCAAGTGGGGGTGATAATGCCGGCCTTTTTGCTCACCCCGGGTGGTGCCACTGGTCATGAACACGCGTTCGCACTGCCCGATGGGCTCTGAGCTCAGGGTCAGGTCTTTGAAGGCGTTGATGGGCACTGGCGGAATGTCACGCCAGCCGCTGACCGTGCGCGGGGTGCGACCACGCTGTTGGCACACACGCTGCAAAGGCAGATTGTGCTGGTACTGGTGGCGAAAGAGTCGCAGGGCCAGGTCGTTGAATGCCGCGTCATCGACATCGGAACCGGCGATGAAACGCAGCAGGTCTGACAGCAGTTGGGGGTCCACAACCATCCTTTTCGGCTAAAACAAAGGCGCTCCGAAAAGGTGGCGATGCCGTGGCTGGCAAGCGGCTCTTCTTACGTCGGCATGACCCGAGTCAAGTTCGCGGGTTCGGTGGGTCCATCTCAGCATCAGGCCTTTCAGCCGGATACACCCCGGAGCGTTGATGGATTGTAACGCATGGGGCTTGGCAGGACTCTTAAGGTCGGCGAGCGATCAGCCGCTCGACCAACTCGGGCACATAAGACTGAGGATCGCCCTGCTCAGTGGCCAGTCGCAGGGTGGTGGCGACGGCTTGCGCAATGTGACGATCGGCACCGGTCTGTTCGGCCATGGTGTTGTAGTAGCTCAGGTCTTTGAGGGCATTGGCCAGGGTGAATTGCAAACCGGTCGGGTCACCCTGAACCAGGTGCGGGCGCATGCGATCGAGCGCCGCCCCGCCGCCACCGCCTTTGGCCAGCACATCGACCAAGACCTGCGGGTCTATGCCACCCTGGCGGGCGCAAGCAGCGGCCTCGGCGATGAGCACCGCACTGCCCAGTGACACATAGTTGTGCAGCAACTTCATGCGGTGCCCGGCACCGACCGGGCCCACATGGGTGATGTTCTCGGCGAAACAGCGCAAGACCGGCAAGGCACGCTCGTAGTCAATCAGCTCTGCGCCCACCAACAGGTTCAGCCGGCCGGCGGCCGCGTCTTTGGGCAGTCGCGTCATGGGTGAGTCGATGAAGCGGCATCCTGACGCTGTGACTTGTCGGGCGATTTTTTCGGTGGAGGCAGGGATGGACGTGGAGCAATCGACCACCAAGCTGCCCGGTCGCAGGTGCTGCAAGACCCCGGTCTGGCCCAGCATCACGGCCTCGACCTGGGGTGAGCCCGTGACGCACAGGATCAGCACATCGGCATGGCGCGCCAATTCAGCGGCATCTGATGTGGAGCGCGCGCCGGCTTGGAGCAAATCCTGGATGGGCTGGTTACCGGCGTGCTCAAAGACCCTCAGGTCATGGCCGTGTTTGACGAGGTTGGTGGCGATGCCATGGCCCATGAGGCCAACCCCGAAGAGTCCGATGCGGGTGCGGTTCATAGCGCCCATTTTGCCTGCAAACCCAGGGTCCAGGTGCGCGGCAAGGCGGGCTCGTAAAAACGGCTGGCGGATTGGTTGACGATGACCGATCCCACGGCGGCTTTGTCGTTGAGGTGATCGATGGCCAGATAGGGCTCGACTGTCCCGCCCGCCAGCGACTGGCGGTGGCGCAATTTCAGATTGACCTGGCTGTAACCGGAGGCGGCGGCAGTGTTGATGTCATTGGCCCACAGCCTGGAGCGGCCCATCCACTCGACGCTGGCCTGCCAGCCCATAGGGAGGGTGCGCGAACCCCATCCGCCTTGCGACCAATGCAAGGCCGCATAGCCCAAACGGTCGGGGACGCCGGGCAGACGGTTGCCGGGGTTGACGACGGTGGTGCCGTTGGCCCCCAGCGAGGAGAAACCAGGGTCGTAGACCGCCTTCATGGCGGTGAGGGAGGCGTCGCTGCGCCATTGTTTGTGCCAGAGGTGTTGACCACTGAACTCTATGCCCTGGCGTTGGGTTTGGGTGGCGTTTTTAAAGGCGGTTTTGCCACCGGAAGAGAAGTCGGTGACGATTTCGTTCTGAGTGGTGATGTCAAACAGCGCCAGGTTCAGCCGCGTGCCCGTGACGTTGGCGTATTTGGCCCCCACTTCCAGGTGGCGCGATGTGGCGGCCTGCAAACCCGTGTTGAAGGCACCCTGTATTTGCGGGTTGCCCGACACCACACCGCGGGTGTAGGCCGTTTCTGACAAGGTGGGGGTCTCAAAGCCGCGACCGGCATTGCCGTAGACATTGATGTCAGGGCTGGCGTGCCAGGTCAAGCCCAGCACCGGGTTGGTGGCCTGGTAGGTGACCTGCCCCGAGCCGTCGCCATCGCTGAGGTACTGGTCTTTGCTGCGCAATTTGGCCGTGGTGTGGCGTGCGCCGGTGACCAGGGTGTAGTTCTCAGACAGCAACCAGTTGCCCTGGGCGAACACATCGGTGGTGTTGGCCTGGTTCCATTCGTGGCGATTCGGGTTGCCGGTGCTGAGGCCGCTGGCGGTGACGCCGCCCTGGCGCTGCTCGCCCGATTGGTCCATCTCCAGACCGACTGTCCACTGCACAGGCACAGCCGCGTCGTGTCGCCCTTGCAAATTGGCGCCCAAGCCGTAATAGCGGCGCTCCAGACCGACCCAGGTGCCTGCGCTGTCGGAGGCCCCGGTGCCCGCCTGGTATTGCAAATTGCTCCGGTCGCCCCGGTAGAAGCGGGTGTTGAGGCTGGTGTCGCCTTGCAGGCGGTGGCTCATGACCCAGCCGACCTGTTCCTGGTGCACGGTCTTGCGGGCGCCGCTCTCGACGGCGCGTATGCCGGCCGCAGCGGGCGTGGCGAGTTGGCTGGCATTGAGGCCCAAGGGGTCTAATGCCAGCGGCATGTCAAACAGGTTGACGATGAATTTGTGCCGGGTTCCAGGGGCCGAGTCGAGGGTGAACACGCTATTGAGTTGTTCACGGCGGGCCGCGCTGTTGGCGCGATAGCCGTCGGTGGAGAAGGTGCTGAAGTCGGTCACGACGCCGACCTGACCGCTGCGACCACTGAGTTGCCAGTCGCTGCGTCGCATGCCGTTGGCTCCGACATAGAGCTGGGTGAGGGCCTCGGGCTGATTTCCTGCTTCGCGGGTGAAGGTCTGAATGACACCGCCAGCGGCGTTGCCATAAATTTGGGCCAAGGGGCCGGTCAAGACTTCGATGCGATCAACGGAAGTCAGGCTCACCGTGGAGGCCTGACCCTGACCATCGGGTGTTGATGCGGGGATTCCGTCGGCCAGCAGTTTGATGCCGCGCAGGCCAAAGGCCGCCCGCGCCCCAAAGCCACGGATGGAAATTTGAACGTCCTGGGCGTAGTTGTTGCGGTTGAGTGCCACCACGCCGGGCACGGTACCGAGCACGTCCGATAAATTGACCTGCGGCCCGGAAGCCCGGATGCGATCGGCTTCGATGGCCTGCACCGAGCCGGGGGCATCAAACTGGCGCTGTTCAAGCAGGCCGGCCGACACCCTGACTTCCGGCAATTGGCCTTGCGCCTCATCCGGCTTGCCCGTCGAGCCACTGCTTTGGGCCCACACAGGGCCCAAACACATTAAAGATGCCAATACGCCCGTGCGTTTGAGTGTCATGGAGTTTAGAGTGAGGTGAAAAATAGACGGAATGTAAGGCGGCAAGAGATTTTTCAAATCGGGCGGCCCGCTTACAGGTAGCGGGTAGAGCGTCAGGGCTTGAGCAGCGCGAAATAGTGCGACAGGGCTTTCAAGTCAGCGTCGGATAGGCCTTGGATGGAGGCGGTCATGATCGGGTCGCGACCTATGGCCTTGCCCGCCAGCATGGTGCGCATGGCGTGCAGCAGGTAATCTTCGCGCTGCCCGGCGAGTCGGGGCATTTGCTCGCGCCCGACATAGTTGGGCAGGTGGCAGATGCCGCATCGGGTTTGCTCGGCCAATTGCTGCCCTCTGGCATGCAAAGCCTCGTCGCGCGCACGCGGCTGGGCTTGCAGGGGCTGCTCGCTGAACCAGCGCGCCATCCGGCTGATGTCCTCGTCAGAGACCCCGTCCAGCAAAGCCTTCATGGCGGGAATGTCACGCACCCCCTCACGAATCAGCACCAGTTGGTTTTCAATCATCAACTTCGGCTGGGCGGCCAGGGAAGGAATGTCGGCGATTTGGGAGTTCCCTCTGGGGCCGTGGCAGGCCGCGCAGGTTTGCAAGCGCTGCTCAAGGGTTTGCGCCAGAGAAAAAGGGGTGGCCAGAAAGGCCACCCCGCAGAGGGCCCAAACCCCCGGCAGACTGAACAAGCGCATGAATTACTTGCTGTAGGTGATGCGGTAAATCACACCCGCCTGCTCATCGGACACCAGAACCGAACCGTCGGCCATTTGGTGCAGATAGGCCGGGCGACCCGAGAAGGTCTGGTCGGCGGGGTTGAGGAAGCCGGTCAGGAAGGGCTCGACCTTGGCGTTCTTGCCGTCGGCATCGGCACGCACGGTCACCACGTCATAGCCGATTTTGGTGCTGCGGTTCCAAGAGCCTTTGCGGGCATTGAAGAGCACATTGCGGTACTCGGGCGGGAACATGGTGCCGGTGTAGAACATCACGCCCATGGTGGCGGCGTGCGGTCCCATCAGGGCCACAGGTTGCTCGACCCCTGCGCAAGCGTTTTCTTTCTTGACATCGGGGTCAGCGATGTTGCCCTGGTGGCAGTGCGGGAAGCCGTAGTTGGCACCGACCTTCAGCCGGTTCATGGTGTCGTTGGGGGTGTCATCACCCATCCAGTCGCGGCCATGGTTGCTGAACCAAAGCTCTTTGGTGACCGGGTGCCAGTCAAAGCCCACGCTGTTGCGAATGCCGGTGGCCAGCACTTCCATGCCCGTGCCATCGGCGTTGTAACGGCGGATCTGCGCATACTCGCCGCTGGGCGGTGTGCAGATGTTGCAAGGTGCGCCGAAGGGCACATAGAGCTTGCCGTCCGGCCCGAAAGCGATGAACTTCCAGTTGTGGTGCTTCTCGGTCGGCAGGTTGAAGCGGGCGGTGATGTCCTCGGGGGCGACATTGGCGTTTTGGTGGATGCCTTTGTAGAGCAATACTTTGTCCACGGCCATGACGATCAGGTTGCCGTCTTTGTAGGCGACTGCAGGCTGATCGAGTTTATCGACCAGCACGCGGGCGCTGCGCTGGCTGCCGTTGTCGGTGATTTCGTACACGCGGCCCAGGGGACGGGTGCCGGCGTAATACTTGCCATGGTCCCCTCGAGTCAAGGCGCGCACGCCCGGCACGCTGTCGGCCCAAATTTCAATCTTGAAGCCCGGCGGCAACTTGAAGCGGCTGAGGTCGACATCGGCGGCTTTGGTGGCCGTGAGTTTGGGGGCCAGCGGGGCCAGAGTGGAATTGGACATGCTCTCGGGCATGCCTTGCTTCCAGGCGGGTTGTTGGGCTGTGGCCAGGCCGGCCAGTGCGGTCATGGCGAGGGCCACGCCAGTGCGAAGGATGTGGTTCATATTTTTTCCTTGGTTCAGGTTGCCGATCGTGGGTATTGTGGGCGCATCATCCAGTTCATTGGAAAGCCCCGCAAAAACTGCGGGGCTTGTGAATGGCCTGATCAATTGGCCTGATGAAACCATGGGTTTTGATTTCATTCCATTGAAGAAAACCCTTGTTTTTAATCCATCAGTGTCACCTCTTCGACATCCTGGCCCAGACGGATCAGGTGGTCAAACGCACTGAGTGCCGCTTTGGCGCCCTCTCCCGCCGCGATCACGATTTGCTTGAACGGCACCGTGGTGGCGTCACCGGCGGCAAACACCCCGGGCAGGTTGGTCTGGCCGCGCTCATCGATGACGATTTCACCGGCACGGTTCAGCTCCACCGTGCCGCGCAAAAATTCGGTGTTGGGCACCAGGCCAATTTGCACAAAGACCCCGTCGAGCGCGATGTGTTGTGACTCGCCGCTCAACCGGTTCAACCAGGTCAAGCCATGGACCTTTTGTCCGTCGCCTGTGATTTCGAGCGTTTGGGCCCGGGTCAGGATGGTGACGTTGGGCAGGCTTTGGAGTTTTCTCACCAGCACGGCGTCTGCCTTGAGTTGCTCGCCAAACTCGATCAGCGTGACATGGGCGACGATGCCGGCCAGGTCGATGGCCGCCTCCACGCCTGAGTTGCCCCCGCCGATCACCGCCGTGCGTTTGCCTTTGAATAAAGGGCCGTCGCAGTGCGGGCAATAGGCCACGCCCCGGTTGCGGTACTCTTCTTCGCCGGGCACACCAACCTGGCGCCAGCGAGCTCCGGTGGAGAGCACCAGGCTGCGGGCGCTGAGGGTGGCGCCGTTTTGCAGCTCGACCCCGATCAGGCCGTTGGCGTCAGCGGGGATGATGCGGGCCACCTTCTGGCGCGGCATCAGGTCCACGTCGTAGGCCTTCATGTGCGATTCAAGGGCGGCGGCAAATTTGGGGCCGTCGGTCTCGAGCACTGAGATGTAGTTCTCAATGCCCAGCGTGTCGTTGGTCTGTCCGCCGATGCGCTCGGCCACCACCCCGGTGCGGATGCCTTTGCGGGCGGCGTAGACGGCCGCAGCGGCACCTGCCGGTCCGCCCCCCACGACCAGCATGTCGTAGGGCGCGCGTTGCTTGAGTTCGCCCGCGACTTGCTCGTCGTTGCGCGTGTCCAGTTTGGACAGGATGTCCTCGATGCTCATGCGCCCCGAGGCGAACGCCGCACCGTTGCGCAACACCAGGGGCACGGCCATGATGTGGCGACGCTGTACTTCGTCCTGATACAAAGCACCGTCTATGACCGTGGTGGTGACCTGCGGGTTGACCAGGGCCATGAGCGAGAGCGCCTGCACGACGTCGGGACAGTTGTGGCAGCTGAGGGACATGAAGACTTCGAAGTGGTGTTCGCCGCTCAGTTGTCGCACCTGCTCGAGCACCTGTGGCTCGACTTTGGGCGGATGACCGCCCGCCCAGAGCAATGCCAACACCAGCGAGGTGAATTCGTGCCCCAGCGGGATGGCCGCAAAGCGCAAACGCGCCTCGCTGCCCTGACGGGCAATGGTAAAGGAAGGCTTGCGCTCGTCGCGCCCGTCTTCATGCACCGAGATCAGGGGGGACATTCCCGCCAGGGTGCGCAGTAAATCACGCAGCCCGGATGCGCCCGCGCTCTCGTC
>JBEAZY010000212.1:0-6332 GCA_041159205.1 Pseudomonadota bacterium | reverse complement strand
GGTCGAAGGCATGGACTTGAATGCCTTGCTCAGCGGCGTGGACTGGGGCTTTGAATCGTTTGCCCAATACATGGACCAATTGCGTCGCATCGGTCCGCACATCAACACCGCGGTGTTCGCCGGACATTCGGTGATCCGCACAGCCGTGATGGGCGAGGAAGCGTCTGAGCGCGAGCAACCCAGCCCCGAACAGTGGCAGGCCATGCGCGAGCAAGTGCGCCAGGCCATGGCCGCCGGGGCGATTGGTTTTGCGTCGTCGTTTTCGCCCAACCACAGCGGTTTCGGCGGGCGACCCATGCCATCGACCATTGCCACCGAGGCAGAGTTGCGTGCCCTGGCCGGGGTGTTGGGCGAGGTGGGGCGGGGCGTGTTCATGATGGCCACCGGTTCACGCGCCACGCCCGATGTGATGGAATCGATAGCCGCCGAGACGGGCCGGCCGGCGTACATCTCGACCGTGCTGAGCATGTACAACGAGGCCAAGCCCGAGTTGGGCCATGGTTACTACGAGCGTGCGGCGCAGGCACTGGCGCGTGGGCACGAACTGTATATCTTGACCAGTTGCCAGCCCTTGTCGTTTGACTTCACCCTGAACGACCCTTATGTGCTGCTGAGCCATTCGGCTTTTGACGCGGTGAAAGCGGCGCGGCCTGAGGCACTGCGTGCCATTTACGCCAGCCCCGACTTCAGACGGGCCTTTCGCGCCAATCTGGCCGAACCCAAAACCGGTATTTTGTTTCTGGGCAACTGGTCGCACATCGAGGTCGGACAAACCGCCATGGCCGAGCACAGCGCGCTGGAAGGCATGCGCATCAGCGACCTGGCGCGGCAACGCGGTCAGGACCCGGTGGATGCTTTTTTTGATCTGGCGCTGCAGGAAGATTTGCAGACGCACTTTGTGGGCAAATTTTTTCAGAATCGCGACGAGGGTGTGGCACCCCTGCTAAAACACCCGGCCAGCGTGATCACGCTGTCGGATGCCGGGGCCCATCTGAGCTATATGTGCGATGCCGGTTTTGGCCTGCACTTTCTGGCGCATTGGGTGCGCGAGACCGCTCACTTTACCTTGGCCGAAGGCATACGAAGACTGACCAGTGAGCCCGCGCAACGCTTTCGCATTCCCGGTCGGGGGCGATTGCAAGTGGGCGCACCGGCCGATCTGTTGTTGTTTGACCCGCAGACTGTGGGCATCTCCAAGCCCTTGCCGCGCCATGATTTGCCCGCAGGGGGTCAGCGCATGATTCGAGAGCCCAGCGGGGTGCATGGGGTGTGGGTGAACGGGACGCAGGTGTTTGATGGCCGGCGCCAGTGTGTTCTGGCACGCGGACCTGGCCAGGTGCTGGATCGGTTTGACGCATGATTTGCAAGGAGTCGTGATGAACGCATTCGATTTTTCATGGTTGCGTCGCGGGCTTTTGGCCAGCGCCGCATTGGCCCTGACCGGCGGTGTGCAGGCGCAGGCCTGGCCGGCCAAGCCGATCCGGATGGTGATCGCGTTTCCGCCCGGCGGCCCCACCGACATCGTGTCTCGGGTGATCGCACAGCAACTGGGTCAGCAGTTGGGGCAGTCGGTGGTGGTGGACAACAAACCCGGCGCAGGCGGCAATATCGCCGCAGAATTGGTGGCCAAGGCCCCTGCCGATGGGTATACGGTGTTCTACAACACCTCGGCGATTGTGATCGGCCCGGCCCTGTATGGCAAAGTGAACTACGACACCCTGAATGATTTTGCGCCGGTGGCCCTGACCGCCAGCGTGCCTCTGGTGTTGGTGGTGAACCCCAAGCTGCCGATGCGATCGGTGCGTGAATTCATCGAATACGCGCGCGCCAACCCGGACAAACTGAACTACAGCTCTTCGGGCACCGGCACCATCACGCATTTGGCCAGCGCCATGTTCTCGAGCCAGCTGGGTCTGCAAACGCAGCATGTGCCCTATAAGGGCAGTGCCCCGGGCTTGGTTGATTTGGCGGCAGGGCAAACCCAGTTCATGATCGACACCATGAATACCGTTTTGCCTTATGTGCGCGATGGCCGTCTGCGGGCCTTGGGTGTGGCCAGTCTGAAGCGATCGGCCCTGTTGCCCGAGGTGCCCACCCTGGCCGACACGGTGCCGGGCTTTGAGGCCGCCGCTTGGCAAGGGGTGGTTGTGCCGTCACAAACACCCGCCGAGATCGTGTCGCGGCTCAACACCGAGATCAATAAAGCGCTGCAGCACCCGGAGGTGCGGGCGAAACTGGCGGCTCAAGGGGCGGACATTCTGGGCGGCAGCAGCGCCGACTACGCCGCCTATTTGCGCAGCGAGATGCCGCGCTGGGCCAAGGCCGTGAAAGACTCGGGCGCCAAAGCCGAATAAAACCTTCAGACCCGGGCCTCAGCCCATGATCAGGCCGCCGTCGACGTGCAAGAGTTGGCCGGTGATGAAAGCCGATTCGTCGCTGGCCAGCCAGGCCACGGCCCGGGCCACGTCTTGCGGGGTGGCGATGCGCCCCAGCGGGGTCAGGCGCAAGATTTGGTCGCGCACCGACTCGGGGGTGTGCGCGCTGGCGCGGGTGCCTTGCACCAGGCCCGGTGCCACGGTATTGACCCGCAGGCCCAGCGGCCCCAGGTCAGTGGCCATTTGTCGGGCCAGGCCGAGCAAGGCCGCTTTGGCGGTGGCGTAATCGGCATAGGCGATGGTGGGGCGGGTCACCAGGTCGGTGCCGATCAGCACCACGCTGGCCCGGGCATGCTGTCGCATCAGCGGCAAAGCGGCCTGACACAGCTCGAAGCAGGCGCGTACCGAGCCGTCGATTTGGCTTTGCACATCGTGCCAGCCCAGCTCCCAGAAGCGCGGGCGGGCATCGGGGTCGAATCGATAGGGGGCGAAGGCGTTGTGCACCAAGGCGTCGATGCGACCCAACTCGGATTGAATCTGTTCGGTCAGGCCCCGCACCTGTGCGGGGTCAGTGAGGTCGGCTGCCAAGGGCCAGCCATCGCCGCCCAATTCGCGGCAGCGTTCGGCCACCTGTTGCGCCCGTTCTGCCTGGCGGTGGTAATGCACGATCACGCGCGCGCCCCGGGCCGCCAGGGTGGTGGCGATGGCCGAGCCGATGCCCCCGCTGGCTCCGGTGACCAGCACGACGCGGTCATGGAAACGCGCGCTGGCGTTGCGGGCTTCGGTGTTCATGGCCATAGATCGGTCGCCACGACCGATTTCATGTCAGGCACGCGCGAGATCAGGCCCACCGCCTGGTAGGCCTGGGCGCCTTTTTGCAGGGCCGCGACATCCACCGCACCCAGCCCGTGGCGCTGGGTGTAGGGCGAAACGCTGGAGAGGTTGCGCAAGCGGATGATTTCCCGGTTGAGCACCAGATTCTGACCGTCAATGGCGTGCTTTTGCGCTTGCAGGGCGGCTTGTTCGGGTTGGTCCATGGCCCATTGCACGCTGTCGCGCCAGGCCCGCATGAAGTTTTGCAGCATGGGCTTTTGTGACTGGTAGGTGTCTTCGCGCACCACCAGCACGTCGCTGCTCAGGGGCAGCCAGTCGCGCACTTCCAACACCTGCACATCGCGCAGGCCGCGTTGTCGCGCCACCGCCAGGCCGGTGTCGGTGGCGGCGGTGGCATCGACTTGCCCCTGCATGAGCGGCGCGAAGTTCAGCAGCCCCGTGACCACCAATGTGATGTCGCTTTCCTTCAAGCCCGCTTGGGCCAGCATCAGTTGCAGGTTCTGGCGGGTGCCGCTGGCCAGGCTGTAGACGCCGACGCGTTTGCCTTTGAGGTCGGCAGGCTTGGTGATGCCCGACGACGGCAGGGCCACCACATTGAAAACGTTTTGCGGGTAGATGTCGTAGATGACGCGCAGTTTTTCGCCTTTGTCCAGCGCGGCAAAGAGTGAACCCGGGTCGGTGAAGGCGATGTCGGCCTGGCCGCTGAGCAGATTGCGCAACGCGTCACCGCCACCGGCACCGGGCAGCATGGTCAGGGCCAGGCCCTTTTGTCGAAAGAAGCCCTGCTCTTCCTCGGCCAGCAAGTGGGCGATCTCGGTGATGGGCTTGCTCCACAAAGCCAGGGTGACTTTTTTCAGGCCCTGCGCCCGGGCGCACAGGGGCCACAAGCCCAGGCCAGTGGCCAGACCCAGAGCGGTGCGGCGGGAAATGTGGGGTGGGGGTGAACTCATGTCCATTCCTTCCAGTTTTTGAATTCGTCTTTCGGTGGTGGTTCGCGATGCCGCAGGCTGTGCTGCTCGAAAATCTGAAGGGCTTGATAAGACACCCAACCCAGAGCTGTGATGTTGATCAGCACCGCGAACATCAAGGGGGTGTTCATCGAGCCTTGGGCGGCAATGATCAATGCGCCCAGTCCGTGCGTGGCGCCTATGAATTCACCCACGATGGCCCCGACCCAGGCCAGCACCAACGAGACCCGAAGCCCGGTCAGGATGGCGGGCAAACCGGCCGGCACCTTGAGCAGCCACAAGGTCTGCCAGCGGCTGGCGTGCATGAGGCGAAAGAGGTCCAGGCTTTGGCGTTCGACATGGCGCATGCAAGTCATGGTGTTTTCCAGCAGAGGGAAGAAACACACCAGGGCGGTGATGACCACCAGCGGCCAGGTGCCAAAGCCCATCCAGAGCAATAGCAAGGGGGCGAGTGCCAATTTGGGCACCACTTGCGTGGCCACCACATAAGGCATGAGGATGCGGTGCCAGAAGGCCGATTCGCCCAGCACGACCCCGGCCGCAAAGCCCAGCAGGCTGCCCAGGGCCCAGCCCGAGATGACCTCCAGCAGGGTTTGCCCCACATGGCGCAGAAAAAAACCGTTGTGCCAACTGCCCCACCAGGACAGGGCCACTTCAGAGGGCGGGGGCAGCACCAGGCTGGACCAGGACCAGAGTCGGGCCCCGCCCTCCCAGGCCAAGAGCAG
Source organism: Pseudomonadota bacterium (assembly GCA_041159205.1). Classification (GTDB taxonomy): domain Bacteria; phylum Pseudomonadota; class Gammaproteobacteria; order Burkholderiales; family Burkholderiaceae_C; genus Limnohabitans. The sequence continues at coordinate 1,430 of JBEAZY010000212.1, read as the reverse complement.
CAGCAAGCCCAGGCCCCATGACCAGAGGCGGGGCGAGTGCGAAGCGCGGGGCGGGCGCAAGGCGGGTTCAGTCGGCATAGGGGGCATAACGCTCGGCGTCGTTGATCAGCGAGGCGTCCACCTCGACCCAGGTGAGCAAATCGCGCAGGCTGTGGCCCCCGTCGTGGTGCCAACCGGCTTCGGGGGCGGTCATGGCCCCGACGGCACACAGTCGGGTCACCCCCGCCAGACCCAGCGATTGCGCCCAGCGGGGCCACTCTTCGGGAGACACGGCCAGTCCGGCGGTTTGCAACCAGCGCCGTGCCGGGGCCAGAGCAGCCATCACTTGTTCGGGTTCGTCAAAGGCCGAGACCTGCACGCAGCGCAAGCCCGGGCCCGGGGCCAGGGGGCGCGCCTCGTCGGTGTAGGCCACATCACCGCCTGCGCCGGACATCAGGCGTGCTTGCCCGGACCACTCTTGGGTTTGTCGCCACTGGCCCAGCGCCCAGGCTTCGTCGGCATCGGCGCGGCGGCGCGGGTGTCGGGCGTGCTGGTTCTGCAGGGCATGAAAGAGTCGCTCGGCCCACTCGCGGGGTGAAATGCGGCCACCGCGCTGCACGTAAAACACATGGGGTGAATAACACCCGCCCTGGTCGTGCCGAGCCACTTCCTGGGCCGCCTGGGTGGCCAGATCGGCGCCGTGACGGGTGCCCAGGGCCGAGGCGCCCAACACACAGAAGCTGAGCTTGTGGCCGTGCGGCAACCAACGCACCCCCTCAGGCAGGCGGCTGTGCAAGGCGCGCAAAGTGTCGTCGCCGCCATAGGCGATCACGCATTGGGCGTCAGTGCAGGCGGCGGCTTCGGGTGCCAGGTCGCCGCCCTCCCACCACAAGAGTGCGATGGCGTCGCGCCAGCGCGGCTCGACCTCGATCAGCACCTGCACAAACACGGTGGCAAAGACCGGTTCGGCGCTGGCGAGTTTGCCCACATTGCCCGCCTTGGCCAGCAGGCCACAGACCAGGCTCCAAAGGGGCAAGGCGGGCACATTGCCCGCCCACAGGTGCAGCAGTTGTGCGGGGCCCAGGGCCTGGCCCCACCCCCCCTTGGCCAGGGGCTGAAAGCGATCAAGCACCCAAGGGTTGGGCAGGTCTTCGGCGACAAAGCGCTGCAAACCGCTGGCGCGAAAGGTTTTGAGGTAACGGTTGAGGTGCAGGCGCACCATATCGGCATCCAGGCCGCAGACCAGAGGCAACCAATGTTCCAACATTTGTCGCGCCGGGTGCTCGGCTTGCAGCAAGAGGTGTATGGCCCGGTCGATGCGCTCGATGATGTCGGCCAGGGGCATGGGGCGCAAGTGCAAGGCCGCTTGCTGGCGGACAGTGAGCGTGACTTGGCGCACCTGTTCGGGGGTGAGCACCGGTACTTGCACGCCTGCGCAGGCGCTCGAGCGC
>JBEAZY010000211.1:0-9973 GCA_041159205.1 Pseudomonadota bacterium | reverse complement strand
TTTGACTCCCCCATAGGCGTGACCGTGGATGTCAACGGCAATCTGTATGTCTCTGAAGACTATAACAATCGAATCAGAAAAATCACCCCGCTTTAATGGGTCTCGCCAGGCATGAGCCCCGGGGAAGGCGTGCGAATCCCCATGCGTCTTGGCACCACATGCTTGAGCGCCACTTGCATGCAGCGAGTTTTGCAGAACTTCCCTAGCCCAACTGGTCCTTGATTTGTTGCAAAGCCGCCGGGTCTTCCATGGTGGTCAGGTCGCCGGCATCGCGTTTTTCGCACACCGCCTGAATGGCGCGGCGCAACAGCTTGCCGCTGCGCGTTTTGGGCAAGGCTGTGACAAAAATCACGCGCGCGGGTCTTGCCACGGCACCCAGTTGGCTGTCCACCAGCTTCATGACCTCGCCCTCCAGTTTCAGCCGGGCGGCGGGGTCGGTCAAACCACTGGTGTCTTTGGCAATGGCAAAAGCCATGGCCACCTGCCCCTTGAGCTGGTCTGCCACACCCACCACCGCCACTTCGGCCACATTGGGGTGGCTGGAAATGCTCTCTTCAATCTCACGGGTGCCCAGGCGGTGGCCGGCCACGTTGATCACGTCATCGGTGCGACCCAGGATGAAAAAATAGCCGTCTTCATCGCGAATCGCCCAGTCGAATGTGCTGTAGACCCTCTGGCCGGGCACGCTGGACCAGTAGGTTTTGACAAAACGCTCGTCGTCGCGCCAAACCGTTTGCAAGCACCCCGGCGGCAGGGGCCCCTCGATGGCGACCACGCCCTTGGTGTTGGGCGTGGTGAGCTCGAGTCCGGTCTGGTCGTCGAGCAGTTTGATGTTGTACCCATAGACCGCTTTGCCGGGCGAGCCGAATTTGCTGGGTGCTTTTTCAACCCCATTGCATATGGCCAGAATCGGCCAACCGGTTTCGGTTTGCCAGTAGTTGTCGACGATGGGTTTGCCCGCCAGGGCCTCAGAGATCCACTGTGCCGTTGGTTCATCCAGCGGTTCGCCGGCCAAAAACAGGGCCCGCAGGCTGGAGAGGTCGTATTTCGTCAGATAGGCCGGGTCTTGTTTTTTCAGCACCCGCACCGCGGTGGGCGCGCTGAACATGACGGTCACTTTGTACTGCTCGACCAGCTTCCACCAGATTCCGCCATCTGGCCGGATCGGCGTACCCTCGTACATGATGGTCGCCATGCCACCGATGAGCGGGCCGTAGATGATGTAACTGTGCCCCACCACCCAGCCGATGTCGCTGGTCGAGAAGAAAGTCTCTCCGGGGTTGCCGCAATAAATGTGCTTCATGCTGGCGGCCAAGGCCACCGCGTAGCCGCCCGTGTCGCGTTGCACCCCCTTGGGCTTACCGGTGGTGCCCGAGGTGTAAAGGGTGTAGCTGGGGTGGGTCGACTCGAGCCACTCGCAGGGCACCCGGGCATGAATGTGCTTGGCGCGCAAGGTGGCGTAATCGTGGTCACGCCCGGCCACGGGTACAAAGGGCACCAACTGGCGGTTGACCATGAGCACCGCTTGCGGCTTGTGGCTGGCCAGCGAAATGGCTTCGTCGAGCAACGGTTTGTAGGGCACACCTTTGCCGCCGCGTGAGCCGGCGTCGGCACTGATCACCGCCTTGGGGGTGGCGTCATCAATGCGGGTCGCCAAAGAGTGCGAGGCAAAGCCGCCAAACACCACCGAATGAATGGCCCCGATGCGCGCACAGGCCAGCATGGCAAAACAGGCTTCGGCAATCATGGGCATGTAAATCAACACGCGATCGCCCTTTTTCACCCCCAGTTCGATCAAAATGGCCGCCATGCGCTGCACCTCTTGGTGCAACTCGCTGAACGAATAGGTGACTTCCTGGTGGGTTTCGGTCGACACAAAAATCAGGGCGTTTTGATCGCCCCGGTCTTTCAGATGTCGGTCAACCGCGTTGTGGCACAGATTGGTGGTGCCGCCCACAAACCACTTGGCAAAAGGCGGTTGGCTGTAGTCGCAAATCTGGGCAGGCGACTGTTTCCAGTCGATCAAACGGGCCTGTTCGCCCCAAAAAGCGTCGCGATCGTGGATGGAACGGCGGTAAAAGTCATCAAAAGCCCCCATGGCACTCACTCCTGTCGGTGTCATCAATGGAACGAATCATCGACAGTCGTGCTTGCGACAGCCTGACGCACCTTGGCGCCAGGGGGATGAATATCAACGAATCAGGGCCAAAAGATTCTTGAAAGCCGGGTGCTCGCAGTCTCGCAGCCACTCGAACAAGACCATCTCGGTGGTCACCAACTCGGCCCCGGCCGAGGCCAGGCGATCAAAAGCGGCGTCGCGGTCAGATGCGTGGCGGCTGGTGCAGGCATCGGTCACGATCCAGACCTCGAACTCTTCATCGATCAACTCAAGCGCGGTTTGCAACAGACACACATGGGCTTCGCAGCCGGCCAGCACAATGCTGCTGCGGCCCGGAGCTGCCTCAGCGGCTGGTTTTTGCAGGTGTTTGGGCAGGCTGCGGGCATTGCCGCCGCGTTGTGGCGGCGCGGGCGGGCGCAAAAAATCACCCAAACCGGCGGCCACGGCGCTGAAGCTGGTTTTGGGCAGCACCATCGGGCACATGGCCTTCAGCGGTCCGACCAATGGCCCCAAGCCATTCGCATTGTGCTCAGTGCCCCAAATCGGCACCCGCAACAGACGCGCCGCCTGGGCCAGTTTCATGGCTTGCTGCAAAGCCGCCATGCCATCGGGCAATGCAGGCAACAAACGCTCTTGGTAATCGATCAAGACCAGTTGGGCATCTTCGACATCGAGCAGCATCATCGGCCCTCAGATCTTGACCACGACCCGGCCACGCACCCGACCGGCCATCAGCTCTGCGGCCTTGTCGATGGCCTGATCCAGGCCGATCTCTTCGGTCAAGGCGTCCAACACTTGCGGTTTCAGGTCTTTGGCCAGGCGTTCCCAGGCCAGTTGACGCAATGCAAACGGCGCCATCACCGAATCGACCCCAAGCAGGGCAACGTTGCGCAAAATGAAAGGCATCACCGTGGTGGGCAAATCCATGCCCTGAGCCAAACCACAGGCGGCGACAGCGCCGCCGTAACGGGTTTGTGCCAGGGCATTGGCCAGCGTGTGAGAACCCACCGTATCGACCACTGCGGACCAGCGTTCTTTCTGAAACGGTTTTCCCGGCTCTGACAAGGTGCCCCGATCCATCACTTCGGCGGCCCCCAGCCGACGCAAAAAATCGTGCTCTGCGGCTTTGCCGGTGGAGGCGACCACCCGATGCCCCAAGGCCGACAACAGAGCCACCGCCACGCTGCCCACACCGCCGCTGGCCCCGGTCACCAGCACCTCACCCTGCCCGGCTTTGAGCCCATGGCGCTCCAGCGCCATCACGCACAGCATGGCGGTGTAGCCCGCCGTACCGATGGCCATGGCCTGGCGCGGCGAGAAGGCAGAGGGCAAACGCACCAGCCAATCGCCCTTCAAGCGGGCTTTTTCGGCCAGACAGCCCCAATGGGTCTCGCCCACGCCCCAGCCGTTGAGCACCACCTGATCGCCCGGCTTCCAGGCCGGGTGGCTCGACTCGGTCACGGTGCCCGCCCCATCGATGCCTGCGACCATCGGCCAGACACGCACGACCGGGCTTTTGTGGCATATGGCCAAACCATCTTTGTAGTTCAGGGTTGAATACGCCACCTTCACGGTGACATCGCCCTGGGGCAAACCAGCCTCGTCGACTTGCTTCAGGCTGGCCTGAAACGACTCATTTTTTTCCAACATCAAGGCACGAAACATGGGAACCCTCCAAACATCTCATTTTTTGGCCGGCGGCAAATCGGTGCAACTGCCGTGCGCGACCTCGGCGGCCATGCCGATGCTCTCCCCCAGTGTCGGGTGCGGGTGGATGGTTTTGCCGATGTCGACAGCATCCGCCCCCATCTCTATGGCCAAGGCAATCTCACCGATCATGTCACCGGCATGGGTGCCGACGATACCACCACCCAGAATGCGCCCATGGCCATGGGCTTCGGGAGAATCGTCAAACAACAGCTTGGTAAAGCCCTCGTCGCGTCCGTTGGCAATGGCCCGCCCCGAGGCGCTCCAGGGGAAAAGGCCTTTTTTGACCCGGATGCCTTGTGCTTTGGCCTGCTCTTCGGTCAGCCCCACCCAGGCCACTTCAGGGTCGGTATAGGCCACGCTGGGGATCACCCGGGCGTCAAAGGCGCTGGCGGCCAGCTCGGGCTGACCCAGCAACTCCCCGGCAATCACCTGCGCCGCCACATGGGCCTCGTGCACGGCCTTGTGCGCCAGCATGGGCTGGCCCACAATGTCGCCAATGGCAAAAATGTGCGGCACATTGGTGCGCATTTGCACATCGACCGGTATAAAACCCCGCTCCGAGACCGCCACACCGGCCTGGTCGGCCGCAATATTTTTGCCATTGGGGCTGCGCCCGACCGCTTGCAACACCAGGTCGTAAACACCTTCAGATCGGGTGCCATCGAGGCCTTCGAACTCGACTTTGATGCCTTCGGGGGTGGCCTGCGCGGCCACCGTCTTGGTCTTGAGCATGATGCGGTCAAAACGATGTTTGTTCATCTTCTCCCACACCTTGACCAAATCACGGTCGGCGCCCTGCATGAGTCCATCGAGCATCTCGACCACATCCAGTCGAGAGCCCAGTGTGCTGTACACCGTGCCCATCTCCAGACCGATGATGCCGCCGCCGACAATCAGCATTTTCTTGGGCACCGATTGCAGCGCCAAAGCGCCGGTGCTGTCCACGACGCGCGGATCATCGGGCATGAATGGCAAGCGCACCGCCTGGCTGCCCGCGGCGATGATGGCGCGCTGAAATGAGATGACCTGCTTCTTGCCATTGGTTTGCCGGCCCGCGCCCTCGGTCTCGGAGACCTGCAGGTGATGGCTGCCCACAAACTGGCCCAAGCCGCGCACCACCGTGACCTTGCGCATTTTGGCCATGGCGCCCAAGCCACCGGTGAGTTTGGCGATGACTTTCTCTTTGTGTCCGCGCAACTGGTCGATGTTCACCTGGGGTGCGCCGAAGGAAATGCCCAGATCCCCCAAATGGTTCACTTCGTCCATCACGGCCGCGACGTGCAGCAAGGCCTTGGACGGAATGCAGCCCACGTTCAGGCAGACACCGCCCAGGGTCGCATAACGCTCGACCAACACGACTCTCAATCCCAGATCAGCAGCCCGGAAAGCCGCCGAATAACCACCGGGGCCGCCGCCCAGCACCAGCACATCACACGACAAATCGGTCTGACCGGCATAGCCCGATGCCAAGGGTGCAGCGATGGGGGCCCCTGTGGCAAGCACAGGCGCTGCCACAGGTGCAGAAGTTGCGGCGGGTGCGCTCGGCGCAGCCACAAGCGCGGCACCGCTCACGTCCAGCGACAAAATAACGGTGCCCTGGTTGACCTTGTCGCCCAAGGCGACCTTCACAGCCCGGACCACACCAGCATGCGAAGAAGGAATCTCCATCGACGCCTTGTCAGACTCGACGGTGATGAGCGACTGCTCGGCGGCCACCGTGTCCCCGGGTTTGACCAGCAATTCGATGATGGCGACATCCTTGAAGTCGCCAATGTCGGGAACCACAATGTCGATGGTGCTCATAGTGCGACCCTCCGGAAATCACCCAGAAGCTGGGCAATATAGGCCGCAAAACGGGTCGCGGCGGCACCATCAATCACGCGGTGATCGGCGCTGAGCGACAAAGGAGTGATCAGGCGGGGCACAAACTGCTTGCCGTCCCAGACGGGCTTGTGACTGCTCTTACTCACCCCCAAAATCGCCACCTCGGGGGCATTGACGATGGGCGAGAAACTGGTGCCGCCGATGCCGCCCACGCTCGAGATGGTGAAGCAGGCACCTTGCATCTCGGCGGGCGAGAGCTTGCCCTCACGGGCCTTTTTAGCCAGTACACCAGTTTCCTCGGCGATCTCAAAGACCGATTTTTGGTCGGCGTTCCTGATCACAGGCACCACCAGGCCATTGGGCGTGTCGGCGGCAAAGGCGATGTGGAAATATTTTTTCAGCACCAGATTATCGCCTTCGAGCGAGGCGTTGAACTCGGGGAACTTTTGCAGCGCCTTGACGCTGGCTTTGATGATGAAGGCCAGCATGGTGAGCTTGATGCCGGCCTTTTCATTTTCCTTGTTCAACTGCACGCGCAGCGCTTCCAGGTCAGTGATGTCCGCATCTTCGTGGTAGGTCACTGCCGGGATCATCACCCAGTTACGGGCCAGGTTTTGCGCCGATATTTTCTTGATGCGCGACAAGGGCTGGGTCTCGATCGGTCCAAACTTGGCAAAGTCGACCTTGGGCCATGGCAACAAATCAAGCCCGACGCCAGAGCCGCCCGAGGCCGGGGTTTTGGCCTGTTGGGCCTGGGTGCGCAAATCGCCACTCATCACCCCACGGGTGAAACTCTGTACATCGATTTGGGTGATGCGCCCTTTGGGGCCGCTGCCTTTGACTTCATGCAGGGGCACACCAAACTCACGCGCCAGCTTGCGCACAGAGGGCGAGGCGTGCGGCAAGCCCAGCGGGCTTTGCACACCGGGTTGATGCGCGACGGCCTGCGCCGCTGCAGCGGGAGCGGCAAGCGCAGCAGGCACGGGGGCAGGTGCAGACTCAGGGGGCGCAGCCGGAGCGGCTACGGCCGCAGGTGTGGGGGCAGCTGCGGCTGCGGCCGGGGCAGCAAGCCCCTCACCCGCCACTTCAAGCACGGCCAGGACCGAGCCTTCAGAGACCTTGTCGCCCAGAGCAATTTTCAGCGACTGGATGACACCGGCGTGCGAGGACGGAATCTCCATCGACGCCTTGTCTGACTCGACAGTGATCAACGACTGCTCCGCCGCCACGGTGTCCCCGGGCTTGACCAGCAGCTCAATCACGGCCACCTCTTTGAAGTCACCAATGTCGGGAACCTTGATTTCAATCTGTGCCATGGTGTGCTCCGCTTCAGGCGTACAGGGGGTTGATCTTGTCGGTCTTGATGCCGTACTTCCTGATCGCATCGGCCACCTTGTCCAGCGGCAGGCTGCCCTGATCGGCCAGCGCCTTGAGGGCGGCCAGCACGATGTAGTGGCGGTTGACCTCGAAATGCTCACGCAGCTTGCTGCGGAAGTCAGAACGGCCAAAACCGTCGGTTCCCAGCACCTTGAACACGCGATCGCGCGGCACAAAGGGGCGGATCTGCTCGACGTAATTTTTCATGTAGTCGGTGGATGCCACCACCGGGCCGTCGTGCCCTTGCAATTGCTGCGTCACAAAGGGCACTCGCGGGGTGGCCTTGGGGTTGAGCAGGTTATGGCGCTCGGCGTCCTGGCCATCGCGGGCCAGCTCGTTGAAACTGGGGCAACTCCAGACGTCGGAGGCGATGCCCCAGTCGGTGGCCAGCAGGGCCTGGGCGGCAATGGCCTCACGCAAAATGGTGCCCGAGCCCATCAGTTGCACGCGCAGGTCTTTGGCCTTGCCCTTGGGACCGGGTTTGCACAGGTACATGCCCTTGATGATTTGCTCTTCCGTGCCGGGGGTCAGACCCGGCATGGCGTAGTTTTCGTTCAACAGGGTCAGGTAATAGTAGACGTTGTCTTGCTTCTCGACCATGCGCTTCAAGCCGTGGTGCAAGATCACGCCGACTTCGTGCGCAAACGTCGGGTCGTAGCTGACGCAGTTGGGAATGGTGCCTGCCAGAATGTGGCTGTGCCCGTCTTCATGTTGCAGGCCCTCGCCATTGAGGGTGGTGCGCCCTGAGGTGCCGCCCAGCAAAAAGCCGCGCGCCTGCATATCGCCCGCCGCCCAGGCCAAGTCGCCGATGCGTTGGAAGCCAAACATCGAGTAATACACATAAAAGGGCACCATGATGCGGTTGCTGGTGCTGTAGCTGGTGGCCGCCGCAATCCAACTGGCCATGCCGCCCGCTTCGTTGATGCCCTCTTGCAATATTTGACCGGCCTTGTCTTCCTTGTAGTACATCACCTGGTCTTTGTCGACCGGGGTGTATTGCTGACCCAAGGGGTTGTAAATGCCGACCTGACGGAACAGACCTTCCATGCCGAAAGTGCGCGCCTCATCGACCAGAATGGGCACCACGCGCGGGCCCAGGGCCTTGTCGCGCAGCAATTGCGTCAGGAAGCGCACATAGGCTTGCGTGGTCGAAATTTCACGCCCCTCGGCGGTCGGCTCAAGCACCGCCTTGAAGGTGTCCAGCGATGGCACGGTGAACTGCTCATCGGCCTTGGTGCGGCGATGGGGCAGGTAGCCGCCCAAGGCCTGGCGGCGTTCGTGCAGATACCTGATTTCGGGGGTGTCGTCGGCAGGCTTGTAAAAAGGCAACTTGCCCAATTCGCTGTCGGGGATGGGAATATTGAAACGGTCCCGGAAGGCTTTGATGTCGTCATCCGTCAATTTTTTGGTCTGGTGAACGGTATTTTTGCCCTCACCGGCCTTGCCCATGCCAAAACCTTTCACGGTCTTGATCAACAACACGGTGGGCTGACCTTTGTGCTGCACCGCCGCATGGTAAGCCGCATAGACCTTTTGCGGGTCATGGCCGCCACGGCGCAGGTTCCAGATGTCGTTGTCGCTCATGTGGGCGACCATCTCCAGGGTGCGCGGATCGCGGCCAAAGAAATGTTTGCGCACAAATGCGCCATCGTTGGCCTTGAAGGCCTGATAGTCGCCGTCCAGCGTATCCATCATGATTTTGCGCAGGGCGCCGTCTTTGTCACGGGCCAGCAGCGGGTCCCAGTTGCTGCCCCAGATGAGTTTCAGCACATTCCAGCCGGCGCCACGGAACTCGCCCTCAAGCTCTTGAATGATCTTGCCGTTCCCGCGCACCGGGCCATCCAGACGCTGCAAATTGCAGTTGATGACAAAGATCAGGTTGTCCAGGTTTTCGCGCGCCGCCAAGCCGATGGCCCCCATCGACTCGACCTCGTCCATCTCGCCATCGCCGCAAAACACCCAGACCTTGCGGTTTTCTGTATTGGCAATGCCTCGGGCATGCAGATACTTGAGAAAGCGGGCCTGATAAATGGCCATCAAGGGGCCCAGGCCCATCGAAACGGTGGGGAATTGCCAGAACTCGGGCATCAGCTTGGGGTGCGGGTAACTCGACAGACCCTTGCCGTCGACCTCCTGGCGGAAATTCAGCATTTGCTCTTCGGTCAGGCGTCCCTCAAGATAAGCACGCGCATAAACACCCGGCGACACATGCCCCTGGATGTAGACACAATCACCCCCATGGTTTTCGCTCTCGGCATGCCAAAAGTGATTGAAGCCTGCGCCCAGCATGTGCGCCAGCGAGGCAAACGAACCGATGTGCCCGCCCAAGTCACCGCCATCTTCGGGGTCATGCCGATTGGCCCGCACCACCATGGCCATCGCGTTCCAGCGCATGTACGCGCGCAAACGCTCTTCGATCTCGATGTTGCCGGGGCAGATCGCCTCTTGAGAAGGCTCAATCGTGTTCACATAACCCGTGGTGGCCGAAAAAGGCATGTCGATGCTGTTTTCGCGCGCATGCTCCAACAAGTCTTCCAGCAGCTGGTGCGCGCGCTCGGGGCCTTCTGCCTGAATGACGGCGCTCAGGGCATCCATCCATTCCTGGGTTTCCTGGTGATCGGCCTGTGCGCCTGTGGCACGACCGGCATCTTGGGGCAATGCGGACATGATCAGTCTCCTCTTTGACGATATGGACAAGTGTCGCACAATTTTTTCGCAATTTCAAATCGTGCATTTTCATTTCATATAGCAAAATTTCAAAAAGCTTCAGACCCCTCTACACTCACACACAATGAACTCAAAGTCCATCCGTTTTGCCCCTTGGCAACACATCGGTCAGCGCTGGCTGAACTGGTGGCGCCGCCAAAGCCCCAATCGGCAAGACCGGCTGGCCATGCTCGGCCCGCTGGTGGCGGTCTTGTTGTTTTTGGCCGCCATCACGCT
>JBEAZY010000210.1:0-6523 GCA_041159205.1 Pseudomonadota bacterium | reverse complement strand
TGAGCAAAATTGCGGCAATTTCCTCGTCTTTCATGAAGTCGGGTGATTTCATCAAACGGGCCACCGGGTAATTGCGTGCGGTCGAGCAGGCGCCCAACATCGGGCCGCTGGCATAGCAGACCCTGTCGCCGACCTTGAAATCGGTGACCCCCGGGCCGACTTGTTCGACCACCCCGGCCGCCTCGGTGCCCAATCCGGTGGGCATGGGCGCCGGGTAAAGCCCGGAGCGGGTGTAGATGTCCTGAAAATTAAAGCCTATGGCCGTGTGCCGGATGGTGACTTCGCCAGCGGCGGGTGCGGGCAACTCGTCTTGCTCAATGCGCAAAACTTCGGGGCCGCCAGCGGCGTGGATGCGTACAGTGCGTGTTTTCATGCGATTGGATGTATCAAAGAAAAATCAAGCCGGTGTCTTGCTCTGGACCCCGACATCGGTGTATTCGGGAACACGGCCCAGTTTGACCGCCTCTTCCCAGGAGAAATTCAGTTCGACCTTGATGCCGTTGATGGGTTCGCGCATGAACAACTGGTACAGCATCGAGTTGTGCGCCTTGCGCTCACTGAACTCAACCCCATTGGCGGTCAGACGCTCGATGAATTCCTGCATGCCATCGCAGTTCAGGCAAATGTGGTCTATGCGGCCCGAGCCCATGGCGCCTGCCGCCGAAAAGTCACGGTCCCCATCGGTCGGGGTCTTCAAATAGGTGTTTTGGTGCTCGGAGTGCCTGGCCTTGCCGATGTGGATCACATCCTGCTCGCCGATGTACAACCAGTAAACGGGAAAACCGAACTCGGGGTGATAACCGTTGCGAAAACCGAGGTTGTTGACGAACCAATCCCGGGTTCCCTCGGGGTCATCGGTCAGGATGAGCACATGCTCTAGAAATCGTAATCCCATGGCGTTCTCCAATGCGGGGGCATTGATCATCAATCGATCAATAACAACCTTGGAAGCTTAGGTCATCCGGACAGGCTTTCCCGCTAGGGTTAACGATAGTGGGACACTGTCGCCGATGACACAAAAGCCCCCATGAAAGGATGGGTTGCAGTGGCTCGCATGGAAGCATCATTGCTTATGATGCGACTTTTCGGAGGAAGTATGACGAATTTGTTTGGCCACTCACACCGCCTCGGCGGATTGAAATTTTGCGGTTGTGCATTGCTGCCCGAAACCCAGGCAGGTCCGGCCGGAGGTGGCGCCCCCGCCCCTCAAAAAGCCCCCGTGGTTCTGAAGGGCCGCAAAGCCAAAGTAATCGACACCCACACCCACTGCCTGTTTCAGGCCAGCCTGGACCTGATGGGCGCCGACGCCCCGGGCATCTTGCCCCAGACCAAAGGCGTCGCCGAGCACTTTCTGGCTGAAGCGGATCCACTGAAATTCCGACTGCAGGACATGGATCGCATGGGGGTGGACATGCAGGTGCTCAGTGTCAACCCTTTTTGGTACAAGAAAGATCGTGAAACCGCCGAAGCCATCTGTCGCATCAACAACGAGAACCTGGCCGAATTGATCGCGATGCATCCACGCCGCTTTTCTGCCTTCGCTTCCCTGGCCATGCAATTCCCTGATCTGGCCGTGCAACAGCTGGAGCAGGCGGTCAAAAAATACGGCATGGTCGGCGCGGCCATCGGCGGCAGCGTGGCCGGACGTGATTTCTGCCATCCTGAATACCACCCGGTATTGGCCAAGGCGGAAGAACTGGGTGTGACGCTCTTCATCCACCCGCAAAGCACCCCTGAATTGGCACACCGGTTCAAAGGCAACGGCTGGCTGGCCAATGTGATCGGCAACCCTCTGGACACCACCATCGCCCTTGAAAAATTGATATTTGAGGGTGTCTTTGACAAGTACCCCGGCCTCAAGGTGTTGGCCGCCCACGGGGGGGGATTCCTGGGCTCTTACGCGCCCCGCATGGATCGCAGCTGCTATGTGTCACCGCAAAACTGCAACCCCGACATCGTGCTGAAGAAAAAGCCCAGCGAATATGTGCGACAAATTTATATGGATGCCCTGGTCTTCACCCCCGAGGCCTTGCGCCATCTGGTGGCCGAAGTGGGTGCCGGCCAAATCATGGTGGGCACAGACCACCCCATTCCCTGGGAAGACGACCCTGTGGGCCACATCATGTCGACGCCGGAACTCAGCGACGATGACCGCCTGAACATCTTGGGCGAAAACGCCATTCGGGTACTGGGTCTCAAACCCTGACAACCTTCCTTCCCATGCAAGCACTCTCACCATGAAGCAACTCAAACTCTCACGCCGGCACATGCTGTGGCTGGGTGCCGGAGCCGGGATGACCCGGATCCACCCGGCTTTGGCGCAAGGCGGCTACCCCAACAAGCCCATCCGGATGATCATTCCACTGGCCGCCGGCAGCGCGGTCGATGTGGCGGCCCGGATTCTGGCGCAAAAAATGTCGATCCAATTGGGCCAGTCGATCGTGATTGAAAACATCACGGGCGCGGCCGGCATCATCGGGGCTGATAAATTGGCCAAATCGGCACCGGATGGCTACACCATAGGCGGGTTCAACGACAGCGTCCTGACCATGGTGCCCAATATCAATCCGAATACGCCGTTCAATCCGCTGACCGATTTCAGCTACATCACCTTGGCGGCCGCCATCGAGTTCAGTGCCGCCGTGCCCATTCAGTCCCGCTTCAAGAATATTGGCGAGTTGGTGGCCGCGGCCAAGGCAGCCCCCGACACCATCACCTACTCATCGGGCGGGATCGGCAGCCCCCAACACATCGCTGGGGCTCTTTTCTCGGCCCACACCGGAACCAAACTCAAGCATGTGCCTTATAAAGGGGCCAGCCAGGCCGCCCAAGGGGCGGCTGCGGGCGAGGTCGATGTGACGATTCAGGGCATTGCCACGGTCGCCGCCCTGGTCAAAGCTGGCAAGTTGCGGCTTTTGGGCGTGCCCATGAAAAAGCGCCACCCCCAATTTCCGGATGTACCCACTTTTGAGGAAAGCGGCATCAAGGGCTTCGAGTTCGAAACCTGGTTCGCCATGACCGCCCCGCCGGGCGTCCCACGCGAGATCATCGACCGTTTGAACAAAGCGGCTGTGGGGGCTTTGGCCGATCCGGAAATTCGTGAGCGATTCGACGGACTGGGCCTGGTGTCGGTGGGCAACACCCCGGAACAATTCCTGGCCAAAACCAAAGATCAGCACGCCCGCTACGCCAAGGTCATCCGGGAACAAAACATCAAACCCGAGTGAGCCACCTTCAAACTTGCCTCTTGCGCACCCCGGGGTGCGCAAGAGACGAGCCAGACCTCACTTGGGTTGATAGCCGATCGCCCGGATCAAGTTCCCGAAGCGTTCGTATTGGGTTTTAAACACCTGTTCAAAAAATTCCGGGGCTTGTGCCACAGAGGTCAAGCCCAGGCCAGGCAATCTGGCCTGAATTTCCGGCGAGGTGATGGCGTCGTTGATCGCTTTGTTCAACACACGCACATGCTCTGGCTGCATGCGCGAGGGCCCCACATAACCGAACTCTCCGATGGCATTGAACCCGGGGATGCTCTCGGCAATGGCAGGCGCATCCGGAAATTGGCTGACCCGGGAATCGCTGGTCACCGCCACCAGTTTCATTTGCTGGGAGTTGATGTAGGGAACCATGGCCGACACCCCGTCACCCGCCAGCATGATCTGGCCGGAAATCAGGTCGGTGGCCACCTGCGCCGCGCCTTTGTAGGGCACAAATGTGAATTTGATCCCCGCCTGCTTGGCCATGTCCTCGAACCAGAGGTGAGGAAAGCCGCCCTCGCCGTTTGAGCCGTAAGTGAGTTTACCCGGGTTGGCACGCGCCCAGCTGATGAGTTCTGAGAGATTGCCAAAAGGCGTTTGGTTGTTTCTGACCAGCACATTGAAATTGCGCACGGTCAGGGCGATCCGGGTCAGGTCTTTGACGACATCGTAAGAAGCATCTTTCGTCGTGTGCGGTTGAACCCATAATGTGCCGGACTGGCCGGCACCTATGGTGTAACCATCCGGATTCGCTCGAACAATGGCCGCTGTGCCGATGCGCCCGCCGGCTCCACCTATGTTCTCGACCACGATGCTTTGCCCCAATGACGCCGCCATGTGGTTTTGTAACAGTCGCACCATGATGTCGATGGTGTTGCCGGGCGGAAATGGCACCAGAATTTTGATCGGTCGATTCGGGTAGGTGCCCTGGGCCTGCACCCAAGGTGCCCATGCCAGACTGCTGGCCATGCCGGCCTGTATGACGCGCCGACGCCGAATTGAAAAATTCTCCATATGAACTCCTTGGTCCGTCCGGACCGTGTCCTCTGTTGAAAGCCCCCTGAGATTGGATCTGTCCACCTTATTTTTTTTCATCAAAAAATGTCCAGGGCTTCGGCGGCGGCTCTGGCTCGCCCCACACTTCGAAGCTCAAGCGCGAATTCCACCCGGTCCGGCACATGCCGGGTCACCGAGACTTCAAACACCTGTCCACTCTGGTCGTAGTAGCGCCGGGTCACCACCAGGCTGGGCGTCCCTTTGGCGGCTTGCAAATATTGCGCGTGCAAAGCCGACAAAGCCTCGGCCCGAACCTCCACCACGGCCCGGTCGATCGACACCCCGAAATATTGTTCGATCTGCTCGAAGACGATTTCGCGATGGTGATGGCGGGTCTTGGTCACCTTGGCAAACTGACTCAGAATGTAGATATCAGAACAGGAGATCGGTTTGCCCGAGTCTTCCTTGCGTCGCACGGACTCGATGTGGTACCAGGATGAACCGATGGGCGAATGCAGCAAATTCTGCAATGTCGCATCGCACTCGATGTATGTTTCGCGCAAGTTGTCGCGAACCGTGCCTGCCGGATAGCGCAACACATCGCGCAGGGCATTGAAATCCTGACTGTAAACACGCGGCTCATGGGCTGAAATGACCCGCGTGCCTGAGCCCTGGCGCATTTGCAAAAAACCCTTGTTCCGCAAGGTGGACAATGCATGGCGCAAGGTGTGCCGGCTGACCTGCAAGTCCTCACACAAAGATTTTTCCGATGGCAAAGTCGAACCGACGGGCCATTCGTCGCGGCGGATGCGCTGGAGCAACTCATCCGCCACTTTGGCATGCAAGGTCTGAGGCGTCACCATCGGTCACCACCTGTCAGCTTAAACCATACATGGTCTTGCCAGCGACCGGGACTTGGGCCATCAGGATGTCACCGGACAGTGACTCGGTGATATAGAGGGTTTTGAGATCAGGGCCACCAAAAGCGATATTGGCCAAATGATGGTGATGGTGATTCTCGGAGTACACCAGGTGCGTGGGCAGCATATTGTCATTGAAGCGCCATACACCCACGCCCAGATGACACACCCACAAACCATTTTTGGAATCCATTTCAATGCCGTCCGGACCTGCCGCCCCGCCCGACAACTGAACCGCCACGCCGGTCTTGGACACATTGCCGTCGGCCATCAGGGGCAAACGCCAGATCTGCTGAGAGCGAGTGGCCGCCACAAAGCAATGCTTTTCCTGTGTGTTGAGGGTGATGCCGTTGGGGCTGGGCACGTTCAATGCCAGACGATCAAGCTGCCCGTTGGCCCGCAGCCGGAAAACCCGCCCCGTCGGATCGGCGATGCCTGTTTGTCCCTGGTCAGTGAAATACAAATCTCCGTTAGAAGCGAAATGCAAATCATTCAGCCCCTTGAAACCTTCGCTGAACATGGACCCGAGCACATTCTCGATCCGGCCCGATTTGGTATCCAGGCACAAGAGACCCTGTTTGTAACAGGTGATGAAAGCCCGGCCATCCTTATGAAACTTCAGGCCATTGGGCCAACCGTCGTATTGGGTCACCAACTCCCAATCACCTTTGGGCGTGATGCGAAAAATCCGGCCAAAGGGGATGTCGACAAACCACAGGTTTCCTTCACGGTCAAAGGAGGGGCCTTCGAGAAAGCACTCGACCTCCGCCCCTTGACGGTTCGGGTCTGACCAGGCCGAACGTTGCTTCTTGCGAAACTTGGACGGCATGGACATAAAGACTTCGGCTTTGATCAATTCAGGTTGCTGGAAAGGATTGAACACAGAGATCTCCGGTGAAGGGTCATTGAAAAAATGGGTACGGACAAGTCAGGGTATTTCGCAAGACAGGTTCAACTGAATCAGTTTATTATTGATTTTTGCAAGTTGCAAACCAGCAGGCGGAACGAAGAGCCGATGTTCAACACGCACCTTCACTGGTACGGACAAGTTGAAAATGCCAGGACTCAAAAGCCTGACCCTTAGGAGTTGGACATGAATCATCATCCTCTTTGCCGTCAACTCTCCGGCATTTTGGGCCTGCTGTTGCTGACCCTGAGTGCGGGCTTCGCTTCGGCCCAGGCCACCTACCCGGAAAGACAAGTGCGCATCGTCATCCCTTTTCCTCCGGGTGGCCCCTCCGATGTGTTGGGACGGTCCTTGGCCCAAAAGCTGACCGCCAGCCTCGGCAGACCGGTCATCGCGGAAAACAAACCGGGGGCAGGCACGAACTTGGCCGCCGACATGGTGGC
>JBEAZY010000209.1:0-3774 GCA_041159205.1 Pseudomonadota bacterium | reverse complement strand
TCGCCCAGCGTCTGCTCACCCAGAGGCAGCGGGATGAAGTTCCAGGTCGCGCCGTGTGAGAACACATAACGGCCCGAGTAAAACGATGCCCGCGAGGGACCACAATTGGGCGATTGGCAATACGCCCGATCAAAGCGCACGCCCCGGCGAGCGATTTCGTCGATGTGAGGCGTCTGCAAGGTGCGATGGCCATAGCACGACAAGTAGTCGGCACGCAGCTGATCGCACATGATGAAAAGGATGTTCTTGACTTTTTTCATGTTGATCTGAGATTAAATGGTCACTCCGCCGTCGACCCCAATCACCTGCCCTGTGATGTGACACGCCAGTTCGGTGGCTAAAAATCCCACACAGGCCGCCACATCTTCCACCGTTTGCGGTTTTTGCATGGGCACCAGCGCGCGTACCCGCTGGTCAAACACATCGCCGTCGGAGCCGGCAGCCCCCGTCGTCGGCGGCATACGATCGGCCAACGCATCCCACATCGGGGTGCGTATGAACCCCGGACAGACGGCGTTGACCGTCACGCCCGATGGGGCCATATCACGCGCCACCACCTTGGTCCAGGAAATCAGGGCCGCCTTGGAAACGCTGTAGGCCGGCATGTAGGGGGCCGAAATCACACCGGTGATCGAAGAAATGTTGATCACCCGACCGGCCTTAGATGCCAGCAGCGCCTCACGCGCCTGCCCACACCAGTGCACCGCCCCCATCAGGTTGATGTCCAGGGTCCGTCGCCACGACTCGGGTGAACAACGGGTATAGGGCAATCCCGGTTCGGACCCTACCCCAGCACAATTGACCAACACATCCAGGCCGCCCCACTGTCGCAACACCCGTTGGGCACTGGCTGCCACCTGCTCGGCTTGACCGATGTCGCAAGCCAATCCCATCGCCTCAGCCCCCGCCGCTTGCAAGGTCTGCGCCATCTTTTGCGCCCCGTTGTCACTGACATCGACGACCGCCACTCGAGCGCCCAAACCGGCCAGCTCGCGAGCGATGGCGCTGCCAATGCCCATGGCGGCACCGGTCACCACCGCCACCCGGCCTGACAAACTGGCCTGACCGAGTCGCGAGAGCATGTGCAAGGCGCTCATATCAGAAGAATATGCCCAGGTTCTTTTGTGTCACCACCGACTGATCCAAGATGATGTCGCGCCGACAAATCAGCCAGGCGTCACCGTGCGGACGCAAATGATCCATGCGGTAGCCACTGAACAATTCATGGTCGTACTCCAGATGCGATCGGTACATCAAATAATTGCTGCGCACCTGCAAAACACCATCAGGCTCCACCGCCATGATTTCCACATTGCCCAACAGATGCCGTGTGCGCGAAGGCGGTGTCTCGGCCCAGGCCATCCCAGTCTGCAAGCGCTTGACTCGGTTGGTCAAGCTGGTTTTGTCGTCATCAAAGTGCGCAACTTCGCCAAAGGCACTGATTTCCTTGCCCAGATCGCGTCCGATCCGATTGGTGATCACCGGCATCCAGTATCGCAAGTCATCGCTGAACAAAGCCAGCCACTCGGTCAGTTGATGGTCGTCTTTCAGGCGTGCCTCGCGCACCAGAAAGGCCTGCACCCTGAACCATAAATCCAGGTTCAACTGGGGACTGGCGCTCATGACGACACCTTGCAAGCGTCGCGCCGACTCATGTCCGGCACCGCTGGCACGCTGGGGTCGTCCATCATCTCGGCCCAGC
Organism: Pseudomonadota bacterium; assembly: GCA_041159205.1. GTDB lineage: Bacteria > Pseudomonadota > Gammaproteobacteria > Burkholderiales > Burkholderiaceae_C > Limnohabitans. The sequence continues at coordinate 2,072 of JBEAZY010000209.1, read as the reverse complement.
GCTGATAAAAAGCGCGCTGGTTGATTTCAGACTGGAATTTGCCCAAGCGACCCCGGATGTCGGGGTGGATGGCATGCGGGTCATCGATTTCATCGCCCAGTCCCATCTCCAGATTTTGCGGGTAACGCCTGGCGACATAGCCCTCGGAGGCCGAGTGACACTGCACCCAATTGTCCACATCATCGGCCTCCCAGGTGCCACTGGTACCGTGACGCTGCAACATGTGCAAGGCTTTTTCGCGCTTGTAAGCCTCGGGAGCGGCCTTGTCGACAAAGCACCAGCCCCAGGCTTCCGTCAGCTTGGGTCCCTTGGGGTGCCAGACCCGGATCGCGCCGCCTTGCCACAACAGCGACACGTTCGGGAAAATCGACGCGTGCATGGGCGAGAAGTGCAAACCCCGCAGATCACCCAGGCGGCTGATCGATTCTTCCAAGCGCTCTTTTTCGTAGTCCAGAAATTCGGGCAAAGCCATCTCCAAGACCTGATCGCGATTTTCCGCCCAGCGCACGCCAAAGCCGTGACCCCCACCGGGGTTGACCTGAAAGCCCTCATAGCCATACCCGCTTTTACGCCTTGGCATGCCCTCAAACCCCGACACCCAGGCCGACTTGTGACTGACCGGTCCGTGGTAGCTGTCACCGATGAAGTTATCCACCGGGAACTTCCAGTTGGTATGAACCAACCATTTGTGCGTGCCAGGTAAAAACTCAATGCCTCCCTCGCGCCGATCCAGAATCATGTCCAGGTACCAGGCCATGTCGCCCAAAAACTCCAGCAATGAAGGAGCGTTGGCATCGAACGTGGCAAACAGCAAGCCCTTGTAACTGTCGATGCGCGCCACCGGCACCAGACCATGCGCCTCCAGATCCAGCTTTTCCAGGTAGATTTCCTTGTAGCCGGGCACATTGCTCAGCCGGCCGTCGTTGCCAAACGTCCAGCCATGAAACGGGCAACTGAAGGCACGCGCGTTGCCCGCATCGGCACGGCAGACCCGGTTGCCCCGATGCCGGCACATATTCAAAAAGCAGCCGATCGTGCCATCGGCCTTGCGGGTCACGATGACCGGATCGCGGCCCATGTAGGTGGTGAAAAAATCATTCGGCTTGGGCAAAATCGACTCATGGCCCAAGAGCAACCAGCAGCGGGCGAAGATGCGCTCGAGTTCCAGCTCAAATGTCTGCGGATCCGAAAAAATGCTCCGGTCCAGATCGCCCCACTTCATGTCAAGGACATGCTCAAAATGTGATTTCATCGGTCTCCTCCGATCCACCGCAGTGGCTTATACATCCAGCTTCAAGCGCTCGCCCTTGGCGCGAGACACACAAATCATCAAGCTCTTGTTGGCCTGTTGTTCCTGCTCGCTCAGGATCTGATCGCGGTGATCCACCTCCCCCTCGATCACCATGCACTCACACGAACCGCAACTCCCCTCGCGACACACCGACGGAACGATCACCCCGGCAGTCTCCAACGCGTCCAGAATGCTCATCCCCACCGGAACTTCCACCGCGTGCCCCGAACGCGCCAACTCGACCACAAAAGCGTGATCGCCCGCTTGCGGGGCGGGCGCCTCGCCGCCAAACGATTCAAAATGCAGGTGCGTGGCCGGGTGCCCCATCGCCAAGCCAACCTCCATCACCTTGTCCATCAAGGGCTTGGGGCCACAGCAATACAGGTGGGTGGCCGGATCCAACCCGCTCATGATCGCGCGCACATCCAGCGGCTGTCCACCGTGCTCCTCGTCGAAATGCGTCTGCAACAGGCCGGGCATGGCCTGCAAAGTCTCCACATAAGCCGCATGGCGCCTAGAACGGGCGGCCAACACCAGACGCCAGCCCCGGCCTTGCGCTTGCCGCTCGCGCGCCATGGCCAGCAAAGGGGTGATGCCGATACCCCCGGCAATCAACAAAACCGGGGCATCGCTGTCGACCATGGCAAACAAATTGCGCGGCAACCCCACCTGCACCATGCCCCCCACCTGCAAATTGTGGTGCATGTGAGCCGAACCGCCACGGCTGTTAGTCGCCAAGGCCACGGCCATCACATAACTGGGGGTTGGGTGTCCAGCGCTG
>JBEAZY010000208.1:0-11502 GCA_041159205.1 Pseudomonadota bacterium | reverse complement strand
GTAGGCGGTTTCGGTCAGAAAAATGTCTTGCACCACCAGCAAGTCGAGAGAGGCCAGCGCATGTCGGGCATGGTTGGCGTCAGGGTCGGACATGGCGGGGTTTTCGCCCATGACGTACATGCCCCTGATTTGTCCCCGGTCTATGGCCTGCATGACTTCGACCACTGTCAGCCCAGGTTTGTCGTCCAGACTGCCCGGGGTCAGGTTCCAGGACCGCTCAAAACGGGCGCGCACCTCGGGGCGGCTGACATGCTGATAGTCGGGAAACATCATGGGAATGAGGCCTGCATCCGACGCGCCCTGCACATTGTTTTGGCCACGCAGCGGGTGTAATCCGGTGCCGGGCCTGCCAATCTGCCCGGTCATGAGGGAGAGGGAAATCAAACACCGCGCGTTGTCAGTGCCATGAACGTGTTGAGACACACCCATGCCCCACAAAATCATCGATGCCCCGGAAGTCGCGTACAGGCGCGCCACTTCACGGATGGTGTCGGCGTCTATACCGCAGATGGGCGCCATCAATTCAGGGGTGTATTGGGCCACGTTCTGGCGCAGCGCATCGTAGCCGACCGTGCGGTTGTCGATGAAAGCCTGGTCAACCAGCCCCTCGGTCACGATGACGTTCATCATCGCGTTGAGCAAGGGCACATCGGTGTCGGGCTTGAACTGCAAGAAGCGATGTGCATGCCGGGCCAACTCGGTGCGGCGCGGGTCAAGCACGATCAGCTTGGTGCCTTGTTGGACAGCGTTTTTGATCCAGGTGGCGGCCACCGGGTGGTTCACCGTGGGGTTGGCACCAATGATGATCACCACCTCGGCCCGGGTCACATCCATCACCGGGTTGGAGACCGCCCCCGACCCTATGCCTTCGAGCAGCGCCGAGACAGAGGAAGCATGACACAGGCGGGTGCAATGGTCGACGTTATTGGTGCCAAAGCCGGTCCGCACCAACTTCTGGAACAAATAGGCTTCTTCATTGCTGCCTTTGGCCGAGCCAAAACCGGCCAGCGCCGCTTTGCCGTGGGTATCGCGAATTTGTCGCAGGCCGCCACCGGCGAGCTCCAGTGCCTCTTCCCAACTGGCCTCGCGGAACACGTCCGAGATGCGCTCCGGATCCATGGTGAACTCACCCGACTTAGGTGCATCGGCACGCCGGATCAACGGCTTGGTCAGTCGATGTGAGTGATGGACATAGTCAAATCCGTAGCGGCCCTTGACGCACAGCCGGCCATGGTTGGCCGGGCCATCGCGGCCTTCCACATGGGTGATGCGATCATCGCGCACATTGAAAGTGAGTTGACAACCCACGCCGCAAAACGGGCAGACCGAATCGACCTGGCGATCGGGTTCTGCCAAAGCCACCTCGCGTGCCGGCATCAGGGCGCCGGTCGGGCAAGCCTGCACACACTCGCCACAGGCCACACACGTGGAGTGACCCATGGGATCGTCCATGTCAAACACGATTTTGGCATGGTCACCGCGCAGGGCCAGACCGATGACATCGTTGACCTGTTCTTCGCGGCAAGCTCGCAGACAGCGCGTGCACTGTATGCAGGCGTCCAGATTGACGGCAATGCCGGGGTGCGACAAATCGGCGGCAGGTTGGTGGCGCGGCTCAAAGCGTGGCTTGCCCACGCCCAGGTGTTCGGCCCAATGGTCGACCTCGTTGTGGCGTGTGTATTCGGTCTCGGGCAGATCAGAGAGCAAGAGTTCAAGCACCATTTTCTGGGCACTCAGGGCGCGCTCGCTGTCGGTGTTCACCTTCATACCCTCTGTCGGGGCGCGGCAACAAGATGGAGCCAGCACCCGCTCGCCCTCGACCTCGACCACGCAGGCGCGGCAGTTGCCCGCCGATTCCAGACCATCTTTGTGACACAAATGGGGAATCTCTATGCCCGAGCGTTGCGCCACCTTGAGCAATGTTTCTCCCGCATGGGCTTGCACATCCTGGCCGTTGAGTTCAAAGCGGATGACTTGGGTCTGAGGGTTAGCGACAGCGTTGCTCATCTATGCTCCGTGGCGGTCAGGCCAGTTCTTGCGGGAAGTACCTGACCACGCAGTCCATGGGGTTGGGGGCGGCCTGTCCCAAGCCGCAAATCGAGGCGTCACGCATCACCCGCGACAAGTCGGCCAGAAGATTCAAATTCCATTTGGGTTGATCCATCAGAGCCACCGCTTTGGCGGTACCCACCCGACATGGGGTGCACTGGCCACAGGATTCATGCTGGAAAAACCTCATCATATTGCGCGCGGCGGCACTCGCGCTATCCTGGTCGGAGAGCACAATCACTGCCGCCGAACCGATGAAGCAACCATGAGGCTGCAAGGTGTCAAAGTCTAGCGGGATGTCGTTCATGCGGGCAGGCAAAATGCCCCCTGATGCCCCCCCCGGCAAATAGGCATAAAAACGGTGCCCGTCTTGCATGCCCCCGCAGTATTCATCGATCAACTGTTGAATGGTGATACCCGCCGGGGCCAGTTTGACCCCGGGGTTTTTGACCCGGCCGGAAACCGAAAAAGAACGCAAGCCTTTGCGCTTGTTCAGACCCTGTGAGGCAAACCACTCGCCGCCCTTTTCCAAAATCTCGCGCACCCAAAACAAGGTCTCGAAGTTGTGCTCTAGCGTTGGGCGGCCAAACAGGCCCACCTGCGCCACATAGGGGGGGCGCAATCGAGGCATACCGCGCTTGCCTTCGATCGACTCGATCATGGCCGACTCTTCACCGCAAATATAAGCACCGGCGCCTCGACGCAATTCAATGGGTGGCATGTCAGGGATCGGCGGATTGGCCTTGAGTCGGTCGATTTCGGTTTGCAACAGGGCACGGCAACCGTGGTATTCATCTCGCAAATAAATGTAAATATGCGAAATGCCTACTGCCCAGGCGGCAATCAGCATACCCTCCAGAAACCGGTGCGGGTCACGCTCGAGGTAATGACGGTCTTTAAAGGTACCGGGCTCGCCCTCGTCAATGTTGACCGCCATCAGACGCGGGCCGCTCTCGGCACGGACGATGCGCCATTTGCGACCGGCTGGAAAGCCTGCGCCCCCCAGACCGCGCAGGCCCGAGTTCTCCATGGTCTTGAGCACTGACTCAACGTCGCGCTGGCCAGATACACAGGCTTGAAGCAACTGGTAGCCCCCCTGTTCGAGATAAGCGCCCATCTCAATGTAGGGGGCCGGTTCGTGGCGGGTATGACCCGCATGCACAGCCTGGGCCACGCTGTCAGGGGTGGCCCGGGCGATCGGATGCTGCCCCACCACCACCGCCGGCGCCTGCTCACAGCGACCGATGCAGGGGGCAGGAATCACTCGCACATCCCGACCCAGGAGCAGAGGCAATTTTTCCAGCAAGGCCTGAGCGCCTGCCATCTCACATGAAAGCCCGTCGCAGACACGCACCGTCAGAGGGGCCGGGGCCGCCTCCCCTTCCTTGACCACATCGAAGTGATGATAAAAAGTCGCGACCTCATACACCGCCGTCTGCGGCAATTTCATTTCCTCGGCCAAGGCCGCCAAATGATCCGCCGACAAGTGCCCGAAGTGGTCTTGTATCTTGTGCAAATGCTCGATCAGCAAGTCGCGCTGGCGCGAAGCGGCCCCCAGCAACTCACGCACTTGCTGCAAGCCCTCGGGCGTGGCACGTCGGCCCTTGGGGCCTTGTCGCTTGCGCTCACGGGTCGGGGCCTGGACGGCAATGGGTATGACTGGGTGGTTCATGGGAAGTTTAAATCACGCCTTCGGTTCTCAGGCTTTCAATGCGTTCATTCGAGTAGCCCAATTGGGCCAGGATTTCATGGGTGTGCTCGCCCAACAAGGGCGAGCGCACCACCTCGGTCGGACTGTCCGACAATTTAATGGGGTTGCCCACACTGAGGTATTTGCCCCTTTTCGGATGATCCACCTCGACAATGGTGCCGGTCTGGCGCAATGACTCATCGGCGACGATTTCCTTCATCGACAGAATCGGACCACACGGAATATCGTACTGATTGAGGATGTCCATGGCCTCGTACTTGGTCTTGGTCATGGTCCATTTTTCGATGCGGGCAAAAATGGGTTTCAGATGCAACAGCCTCGCCTGTGCGGTGGCAAAAGCCTCATCGGCGATCCAGCCCTCTTCCCCGATGACTTTGCAGATCGACGGCCAGACAGCCTCTTGCACAATGAAATAAATGTAGGCATTGGGGTCGCTTTCCCAGCCTTTGCATTTCAAGATGGAACCTGGCTGCCCTCCCCCGGAGGCATTGCCGGAACGCGGCACGGTATCGCCAAAATGCCCATCGGGGTATTGGGGGTACTCTTGCAATTGCCCGGTGCGCTCCAGACGCTGCTGGTCGCGCAATTTGACACGGCACAGATTGAGCACGGCATCTTGCATGGGCGCCAGCACTTTTTGACCGCGGCCGGTGAGAGTTCTTTGGTACAAGGCGGTCACGATGCCCAAGGCCAGGTGCAAGCCCGTGCCACTGTCACCAATTTGAGCCCCCGAGATCATCGGGATACCGTCTTCGTCGCCCGTCGTAGAAGCAGCACCGCCGGTGCACTGGGCCACGTTTTCGTAAACCTTGCAATCTTCGTAGGGGCCCGGGCCGAAGCCCTTGACCGAGGCCAGGATCATGCGCGGGTTGATCGATTGAATGTGTTCCCATGTGATGCCCATGCGATCGAGGGCCCCAGGGGCAAAATTTTCAACCAGCACATCGCATTCCTTGATCAACCGGTCAAGCACTTCACGCCCGGCGGGCTTTTTGGTGTCCAGCGTGATCGATCGCTTGTTGTGATTCAGCATGGTGAAATACAAGCTGTCGACCCCGGGAATGTCGCGCAACTGACCGCGCGTGGCATCGCCCACTTTGGCGCGTTCAACCTTGATCACATCGGCACCAAACCATGCCAGCAATTGGGTGCAGGTCGGGCCCGACTGAACGTGGGTAAAGTCAAGAATTCGTACGCCTTTGAGCGCTTGGGTCATGGTGTAGCCTTTTCCGGTGGTTTTCTTGGCCTCTATTGTCTAACGCATTGGGCCAAGCGCCCGAAAAAACGATTTTTTGGGGTTTTTACTCTAAAAAAAGCCGAGTCCAAGCTGCTGTCGGGCCCAGGCACTGGCCTAACGCCCGAACCCGACCGCCGCGACCTTGGGGTCGCGGCGGTCCAGGCCATCAGACCGCCTTGCTTGCGTGCATGGCTTTGATCTGCTCAGCCGAGTAACCCAGCTCGGCCAGCACCTCGTCGGTGTGCTCGCCCAAAAGGGGCGAAGCCGTGATTTCGGGCTTCATGTCGGAAAACTTGATCGGGCTGCCGACGGTGAAATAGCTGCCACGCACCTTGTGGGGAACTTCGACGATCGAGCCACTCTTGCGCAGCGACTCGTCACGCAGCAGTTCTTTCATCGACAACACAGGGGCACAGGGTATGTCGAACTTGCGGAAAATATCGACAGCCTCGTACTTGGTTTTGTCTTTGATGAAATCTTCGATGGTGCGGAAGATGTCCATGATGTGCGGTTGGCGGGCACGGGCCGTGGTGTAGTTGGGGTCGGTCTTCCACTCGGGTTTGCCCAAGGCGTCGCAAATCGGCTCCCAGGCGTGCCCCTGCACGGTGAAGTAGATGTAGGCGTTGGGGTCGGTCTCCCAACCCTTGCACTTCAAAATCCAGCCGGGTTGACCGCCGCCTCCGGCATTGCCGCCACGCGGCACGGTGTCACCAAACGACTCATGCGGGTACTGGGGGTACTCTTCCAGGTAGCCCACCCGCTCCAGTCGCTGCTGGTCGCGCATCTTCACCCGGCACAGGTTGAGCACGGCATCTTGCATGGACACAGCCACTTTTTGACCCTTGCCAGACTTCTGACGCCCTATGATGGCGGTCAGAATGCCAATCGCCAGGTGCATGCCGGTGTTCGAGTCACCCAGGGCAGCCGCAGAAATGGTCGGTTCGGTGTTGCCCCCCTTCCACCAACCGGTGGTCGAGGCCGCGCCGCCCGCGCACTGGGCCACGTTCTCATAGACCTTGAGGTCTTCGTAATGGTGTCCCTCACTAAAACCTTTGACGGAGGCCAGGATCATGCCGGGGTTGAGTTTCTGGATGTACTCCCAGGTAAAGCCCATGCGATCCAGCGCACCGGGACCAAAGTTCTCGACCATCACGTCAGACTCTTTGATCAGTTTTTCCAGCACTTCCTTGCCCGCCGCATTTTTGGTGTCGAGGGTCAGCGAGCGCTTGTTGCTGTTGAGCATGGTGAAGTAAAGGGCGTCGGCTTCAGGGATGTCGCGCAACTGACTGCGCGTCACATCACCCGCACCGGGTCGTTCGACCTTGATCACATCCGCGCCGAACCAGGCCAACAACTGGGTACAGGCGGGGCCCGCTTGCACGTGGGTGAAGTCGATGATCTTGATGCCTTTCAGGGGCAGGTCTTGTTTGGCCATTTGGCTTCTCTCCTTGGTTTGAAATGGTTCAGGCGGATTTCTTGGCCGCCGTGGGGTTGAGTGAGGTGATGCGGCCGCTTTCGGTCCCGGCGGTCTCATCGATGACGGCGTTGATCAGGGTCGGGCGACGGCTCTTGAAGGCTTCGTCGATGCCCCGGCGCAACTCTTCCGGGGTCGTGGCGTAAACGCCCACCCCGCCGAAGGCCGCCATCATCTGGTCGTAACGGGCGTTTTTCACAAACACCGTGGGGGCAACATCGGGGCCGCCGGTGGGGTTGACATCGGTGCCTTTGTAGACGCCATTGTTGTTCATCACCACAATGCACACCGGCAGGTGATAGCGGCAAATGGTCTCAACCTCCATGCCCGAGAAACCAAAGGCACTGTCGCCCTCAATGGCCAGCACCTGCTCGCCGGTCTCTACCGCTGCAGCGACCGAAAAGCCCATGCCGATGCCCATGATGCCCCAGGTGCCGACATCCAGGCGCTTGCGCGGTTTGTACATGTCAACGATGCTGCGGGTGAAATCGAGCGCGTTGGCGCCTTCGTTGACCAGCACGGTGTCGGGTTTGTCACGCATGACGTCTCGAACCACAGCCAATGCACTGTGGAAATTCATCGGGCTGGGGTTCTTGGCCAGGGTTTCAGCCATCTTGGCGACGTTTTTGGTCTTGCGCTCAGTGATCGCCCCGATCCAGTCGGCAGGAGGCTTGGCCCAACCGGCACCGATGCCCGCCAACAGGGCCGATACGCATGAGCCCACGTCACCGACCAGGGGCGCTGCGATGGGCACATTGCTGTCGGCCTCGATGGGTGAAATATCAATCTGGATGTACTGCTGGCCACCCCAAGTCTTGGATGACTTGCCACCCCAGGTCTTGCCTTTGCCATGCGACAGCAGCCAGTTCAGTCGCGCGCCGATCAGCACCACCACATCGGCTTCGGGCAACACGTACGAGCGGGCGGCGGCAGCCGATTGCTCATGGTTGTCGGGCAATATGCCCTTGGCCATGGACATCGGCAGATAGGGGATGCCGGTTTTTTCAACCAGTTGCCGGATTTCGTTTTCAGCGCGGGCATAGGCCGCCCCCTTGCCCAGAAGTATCAGAGGTTTTTTAGCGCTTTGAAGCAGATCCAGCGCGCGCGCCACGGCTTCGGGGGCAGGTATTTGGCGCGGCGCGGGGTCCACCACCTGGATCAGAGATTTGCGGCCCTCCTCCAGCGGCAGACTCTGAGTGAACAATTTGGCCGGCAGATCGAGATAAACGCCACCCGGCCGTCCCGAGAGGGCGGATCGGATCGCTCGGGCAATGCCCACCCCGATATCTTCGGCCTCCAGCACCCGGTAAGCAGCCTTGCACAGGGGCTTGGCGATGGCCAATTGATCCATTTCTTCGTAATCACCTTGTTGCAGGTCGACAATCTCGCGCTCGGACGAGCCCGAGATCAGAATCATGGGAAAACAATTGGTGGTGGCATTGGCCAGGGCAGTCAGGCCGTTCAAAAAACCGGGGGCCGATACGGTCAGGCATACACCAGGCTTTTGGGTCAGAAAACCGGCGATGGCGGCTGCGTTGCCCGCGTGTTGCTCGTGACGGAATGAAATCACACGGATGCCTGCGGCCTGAGCCTTGCGGGTCAAGTCGGTGATCGGGATGCCGGGCAAGGCGTAAATGGTCTGAATGCCGTTGAGCCGAAGGCCCTCAATCAGTAAGTGAAAGCTGTCGATTTCAGTGGCTTGATGTGAATCGCTCATGCCCTAAGCTCCTAAAGGGTGTTTGTGGGGTCATCACCCGGATTGAATCAAGGTTGCAATCCAGGTTGAATTAAACTGTGGGCAATGGTAGGAGCCGAGCCGTGGTTTCGCCATTGATCAAGGTCAACTTTTTAAAAATCCACTTTTGCGACCCGGGCAAATGAGCCACCTCCCTCAAAGTTCTTCGGGCGTTCCCACACCCTCCGGGCCGCTGACCCGACGACCCGAGGGCAAGGGCGGGCGGGGTCGCGCAGGCGTCAAATCGGTCGCTTTGGGTCAGCACCCCGAACGGAACATCATCCGGCTTCAAGTGCGACAAACCCCTTTGCTCAGCGGGCTCGACCCCGAATCGTTGCTCGAGTTGGAAAACCTGTTGACCGTGGTCGATGCGCCCAAAGGCGAGCACCTGCTGCACCAGGGCGTGCGCGAGATGGAGCACTACTTCATCGTCGACGGCTTGCTCAAGCGTGTGGTGAGCAATCTTGAGGCCAAGGAAATGATCTTGCGATTTGCCAATGAACGCGAGATGGAGACCAGTTACGCCGCATGGTGCCTGGGCACACCAACCCCGTACAGCATTGTGTCGGTGACGAAATGTCGTGTGGCTAAATTGCCCATGCCGCAATGGGTCGATTTTCTCCAGCGCCACCCTGCGGTGCGAGAGGCCTTTGAGCGCTACGTGATGAACCTCATGAGCGAAATCATGGCCCACACCATCACCTTGCACCTGCTCGATGCCCCCGGGCGGGTGCATCGCTTCAAGCGCAAGCACCCGGACATGTTCAACCGCATTCCGCAAAAAGAATTAGCGGCCTATCTCAACCTTTCTGCAGAAACCCTGAGCCGACTCAAACAACGTGGCAAAATATAATACTTTGTGTTCATCGTTCATCCTCTGATTTGATGCGAGAACGACGACCCACCTAGGGAATGAAGACATGCGAACTGAACTGCGGGCTTTGATTCGTTGGGGCGGTGCCCTGGCCCTTGGACTGTTGGCCGCTTGTGGCCCCCAAAACGAGGGCAAGCCCGGCGCAGGTCCGGGCGGCCCGCCGGGGGCCGGAAACGCACCTCCGCCACCGGAAGTCAATGTGATCAAAGTGCAGGAAGAATCGCTCGATCTCTCCAGCGAACTGTCAGGTCGCCTGCAGGCCGTTCGCACCGCGCTCGTCAGGGCCCGGGTTGAAGGTGTGGTGCAGCACATCCGCTTCACCGAGGGCAGCGATGTGCGCGCCGGTGCACCCCTGTTTGAAATCGACCCTCGAACCTACCGGGCCAGTCTGGAGGGTGCGCGCGCCGACGCCGAGGCCGCGCAACAGAACTGGACACGCAATCAGACGCTGTTGCAGGCCAAAGCCATCAGTCAACAGGAATATGACACTTCTTTGGCCAGACACAAACAGGCCATGGCCAACCTGAGCAAGGCCGAACTGGACTTGGAAAATGCGATGGTGCAAGCGCCGATCACTGGCCGCATTGGTCGCAGCCTGGTCACCGAAGGGGCCTTGGTCGGGCGCGGGGAAAGCACCCCGCTGGCCAGCATCGACCAACTCGACCCGATCTGGGTAAACTTCAGCCAAAGCGAATCGGAATGGCAGGCTTTGCGCCGCACCATGAAACCTGATCAGCTCAAGGCCCAGTCGCAATGGCGGGTCACACTCTTGCAAGCGGATGGTCGCCCTTACCCATTGGCCGGACAGCTCAAATTGGTCGAGCGCACCGTCGACCCCAATACCGGCGCTGTCTTCTTGCGCGCCGAGTTCCCCAACCCCAAGGGCGAACTGATGCCCGGCAGCTTTGTGCGCGTCAGGTTGTCGCAGGCGCAGCTGGCGGGGGCCCTGTCCGTTCCCCAACGCGCGGTCCTCATGAACCCCCAGGGTCCCTATGTCTGGGTGGTGGGCGAAGGCGACAAAGCAGCCCCCGTGCAGATTCAGACTGGCCCCATGAGCGACGACCGCTGGATCGTCAAATCGGGCTTGCAGGCGGGCATGCGGGTGGTGGTCGATGGCTTGCAGAAAGTCCGGCCCGGCAGCGTCGTGCGACCCGTTGAAGCCCCGGCGGCGAAATAAACATGTTGGCCAAATTCTTCATTGATCGGCCGATTTTCGCCTGGGTGATCGCCATATTCATTGTGCTGGCCGGCACCCTGGCCCTGCGCAAGATGCCGGTGGCCCAATACCCTCAGGTCGCGCAGCCTTCCATCGCTTTCAACATCACTTACCCGGGCGCATCGGCCGAAGTGATCGAGCAAACCGTCACCTCGCTGATCGAGCAGGAGATGAACGGCATCGAACGCCTCATCTACATGGAGGCCTCCTCCGAGCTCGGCACCGGCACGCTCACCCTCACCTTTGAAGCAGGAACCAATATCGACATCGCTTCGGTGGAAGCACAGAACCGGTTCAAACGCATTGAAGCCAGACTCCCTGACGATGTGCGTCGTCTTGGCGTGCCTGTCACCAAGCCCCAACGCAATTACCTGATGTTCGTCGTGCTCACGTCCAAAGACGACAGCATGAGCTCGGTCGCCCTGGGCAGTTTCGCCGCCACCACGGTACTCGATCAGCTGAGACGGGTGCCGGGGGTGGGCGAAGCGAATCTGTTTGGCACCGAATATTCAATGCGCATCTGGCTGGACCCCTACAAGCTGCAATCGTTCGGCCTGGCGCCCAGCGATGTCACGGCGGCGGTGCGGGCCCAGAACATCCAGCTCGCCACCGGTGAAATGGGGCAAAACCCCGCCCCGCCGGGCCAGCAACTCAATGCCGTGGTGGTGCTGCGCTCGCGCCTGACCCGGGCCGAAGAGTTTGAACGCATACTGGTCAAAACCCAGACTGACGGCTCGGCGGTCTACCTCAAGGACGTGGCCCGCGTTGAGCTTGGCGCGCAAGACTACAACATCACCGCCCGCATCGACACCAAACCTTCGGCGGCCATCGGTGTGCGTGTCTCGCCCACCGGCAACGCACTTGATGTGGCCAAGGCCGTTCGCCAGCGCATGAAAGAGCTGGAGACCTATTTCCCTCAGGGTGTGGCCTGGGACGTGCCCTACGACACCTCCCCGTTCGTGGAAATCTCCATCACCGAAGTGGTCTACACCCTGTTCGAGGCCATGGGCCTGGTCTTCCTGGTGATGTGGTTGTTTTTGGGCAATCTGCGCGCCACACTCATCCCGGCTGTCGTGGTGCCGGTGGCTTTGCTGGGGGCCTTCAGCGGTTTGTACCTGCTGGGCTACTCGGTCAACGTGCTCACCCTATTTGCCATGGTGCTGGCCATCGGCATCGTGGTCGATGACGCCATCGTCGTGGTCGAAA
>JBEAZY010000207.1:0-3152 GCA_041159205.1 Pseudomonadota bacterium | reverse complement strand
ACATCACGGCATCGCGCACCTCGGCCTGGGCAAAGCTGCGCGACACTCGGTGGTTCATGAACGCCGCATAGACGGGGTGCGGATCGCGCCGCTCGCCGGGATCTCGAACCACCGGCAAGGCATGCTCGGGACCATACATGCCGGCATAAGGGGCCGACACCACATAGGGCCAGTGAGGTTTGATGTACGACAGGTGCATGAGCCAGGGTTGATCTCCCGCCTGGCGCATGAAATCGATCGCCCGGCGCGTGGTGTAAGGCGTTTCGGCATGCTCGTTCGGGATGCGGGCTGGCAAATGGCTGTACTTCAGATACCACCCCGAGCGCAGGGTGCCATCGCGATCCACCACCGTGTTGGCCCAAGCCTCCCAGGGGTTATCGCCGCCAAAACCCTGAGCGCGCAAATAGTCCGAGTAGTTCGGGTCTGGGTCATGCCCCGAATAAGGATGAATGCCGTCATCCCGCTCAAAAGGCTCAAATCCGCATTCGGCCATGCGCACCCCGATAGCAGAGTTCGGGTCTATCCCCATGCGCGACATCCCGGCGTGGTCGGCGCGCATATGGGTTTTACCCACCAGCACGCTGCGCACGCCCAAAGGCCGCAAATGATCGCCGATCGTCATCTCACCGGCTTTGAGCGGGACAAAATTCCAGCTCACCCCATGGGCATGCATGTAGCGTCCGGTGTAATAACTCATGCGCGACGGGCCACACACCGGCGACTGCACATAGGCACGATCAAACACCACCCCACGCGCAGCCAAAGCATCTATGTTCGGGGTGTGCAAATGGGGGTGGCCATAGCACGACAAATGATCCGCCCTCAGCTGATCGCACATGATGAACAGGACATTGCGTGGGCGGGTCATCGCTGCTCAGACCCTTTTCGCCACTTGTTGGCGCACAATGGTCAGGGCCTTATCGGCCACGATGGCCTTGGGCACCGTCAGGCTACCTCGCCGCACCGCCTTGTGTTGGGCTTCGACCATGGCCTGATCCTCGGCAAAGGCCGCCATGATGTTGCGATGCACGATCTCGGTCATCTCAGGGTTGTCCACCTCGAAATTGCGCCAATGGATCCAGAAATAATGGGTGTGGTCCGCGTCTTGCGGGGTCAACGCTGCGATGTGATGAAACTCAATGGCCCCCTCGCGCGTACCGTGCGGCTTGTCTTGTGCCCCGGTCCCCGTCGGGGCCGAGCCCGAATCGAGCGACATGATGGCCGGCAAATGCCACCGAAAGCAGTGCCAGGCGTCCACGTTGCCGACAAATCTCCCCACCGACTGATGAAAGCGCGATGCCGGCACATCGATGTACCAGCGATCAGTCTGCACCCCCTCGGACAATGCGGTAACCTGGGTCGAAAAATCTGCTTGTTGCACCGCACCGACCGTGTTGGGGTGAACAAAGGGGAGATGGCCGAAATCCAGCAAATTGTCAGCCACCAGGCTCATGTGGGCGTGCACATGCAAATAACCCTGAGAAGGGGCCCAGCGCGGGTCGTGTGCCCAGGGCGCATCCAGAATCTTGGTGGCATCGGCTTGCTCGGGCACGCCCATCCAGATCCACAAAAAACCGTCCTTTTCTACCAAGGGGTAACGGCGCACGCACATGTTGGGATGGCCTTGCGGCTGGGCCGGAATCTCCACACATTGACCGGCCGCGCCAAATTTCACACCATGGTACATGCAACGGATGCCATCGGGCTCGATGCGCCCCATGGACAAGGGTGCCAGCCGATGTGCGCAGCGGTCTTCCATGGCCACGGCTTGCCCATCGGCCATTCGGAACAAGACCAAATCCTGTCCCAGAATGGTGCGCGCCAGGGGCCGTTGGTCGTCGACTTCGTGCGGCCATGCGGCCACATACCAGGCATCAGGCAAGAAAAAGTGTTCCGGCAAGATGGCATTGCTCACGTACTGTCTCCTCACCACTGTCCAATGATCACGCCACCAGCCGCTGCCGGATTGGCCCGCTTCATGATGTCGGCATCCGAGATGGTGACCCGATTACGCCGACTTCGCATCCAGTCAAACACCAAGCCCAGGTGCTCGTCACGCGCCCGGGCGTAACCCGGATCGCGCCCCAAATCGCGTAATTCCTGCGGATCTTCATGCATGTCAAACAATTGCGGCGGCAATCCGTCGTAGTGGATGTACTTGTAGCGCTCGCTGCGCGCCATCACCATGCGCGCTTGATGGGGCCGGAGGCCCAACTCTCGCGCCGCGCCATAAATGGCGTAATCCAGTTCTGAAAAAGCCGCCTCGCGCACCGATCCCACCTGGCCCTGCAACAAGGGACGCAAAGACTGTCCCTCCAGCCAATGGTGGGGCATGGGCTGTCCCACTGTGTCCAGGAACGTGGGCACCAGGTCGATCGCCTCGACCAAAGCCTGGCTGACGGTGCCATGGGTTTGCGGCGAGGACGGGTCGGCAATGATCATCGGAATGCGTACTCCTTGCTCGTACATGAATTCCTTTTCGCCCAACCAGTGATCGCCCAGGTAATCACTGTGATCGGCGGTGAAGACAATCAGCGTTTCTTCCCACAGACCACGCGCCTTCATGAAGGCAAACAATCTCCCCAGGTGGTCGTCGACTTGCTTGACCAGACCCATATAGGCAGGAATCACATTGAGCCGATCGGCATCGCGCGAAAACGCCACCCCTTCCGGGTGACGCCGGTAGCCGGCAAAGACCGGGTGATCGTCTTCACGCTCGTGATCGGCCCGGATCGGGGCCTGGATGTCCTCGGGCCCATACATGTTGTGATACGGCGCTTGCACGATATAAGGCCAATGCGGCTTGATGTAGGACAAGTGCAGCAACCACGGCTTGTCGCCTTGCTCGGTCATGAAGTTCATCGCCCGGTTCGTCATGTAGGCGGTCTCGCCGTGCTCATCCGGCGCCCGCGTCGGCAGGTGGGCATTGCGGTAATACCAACCGCTGGCGATATTGCCGTGCTGGTCTTCGCCCGCATTGGCCCAGGTGTGCCAGGGGTTGTCGCCCCCCATGCCATGGCTGCGCAGGTACTCGTTGTAGGCGAGGTTCGGCGGCACCTTGCTGTCGGGATGGATGCCGTCGTCGCGCTCATAGGGCTCAAACCCGGCCTCGGCGGCATAACGGCTCTGGGCACTTTCCGGCCCCAGGGCAT
>JBEAZY010000206.1:0-17645 GCA_041159205.1 Pseudomonadota bacterium | reverse complement strand
TTTCAGGGTTTTGTCTCACCCGAGTCGTTCAGCCTGATGGAGTCGGTCATGATCATTGCCAGGGTGGTTTTTGGCGGCATCGGCCATTTGCCCTGCGTCATCATGGGGGCGCTGCTGCTGGCCGCTTTGCCTGAAGTATTGCGCTATGTCGCCGGGCCCATGCAAGCGCTGACTGATGGCCGCATCGATGCCGCCATCTTGCGCCAGTTGTTGATTGCGCTGGCCATGATCCTGGTCATGCTTTGGCGTCCCAGTGGCCTTTGGCCCTCTCCCGATGGCCAGGGCAAAGGGGGGCGTTCATGACGGAAGCGGTGCTACAGGTCAGTGGGGTCTCCAAGCGTTTTGGCGGTTTGCAGGCCTTGCAGGATGTGGGCCTGACCATCGAGGCCGGGCAAATCTATGGCCTGATCGGGCCCAATGGCGCGGGCAAGACCACCTTTTTTAATGTCATTACCGGCATGTACACCCCTGATCAAGGTGAATTCAGCTTGCAGGGGCAAGCGTACCAACCCAGCGCGGTCCATGAGGTGGCGCGTGCGGGCATTGCCCGCACCTTTCAGAACATCCGCCTGTTTGGCGAGATGTCCGCATTGCAAAACGTCATGGTGGGGCGCCATGTGCGCACCCACAGCGGCGTGTTGGGCGCGATTTTTCGCACGCGCCGATTCACGGACCAGGAACAGGCCATGGCCGAGCACGCCAGGGCACTGTTGGCCGAAGTGGGCCTGGCCGATCGGGCCGAAGACAAAGCCCGCACGCTCTCATATGGCGACCAAAGACGGTTGGAGATCGCCCGGGCCCTGGCCACCGAGCCGGTGCTGCTGGCGCTCGATGAGCCTGCGGCGGGCATGAACCCGACCGAGAAAATGCAACTGCGCGAATTGATTGACCGCATACGCACAGAGCGCTGCACCGTGCTGTTGATCGAACACGATGTCAAGCTGGTCATGGGTTTGTGCGACCAAGTGACCGTGCTTGACCACGGGCAGGTGATTTGCCAGGGTATTCCGGCCCATGTGCAGTCAGACCCCAAGGTGATTGAGGCTTATTTGGGATCGGGGGCCAGCCATGGCTGAGACCTTGCTGTCTGTCAGCGATCTTCAGGTCGCCTATGGCGGCATCCGCGCCGTTAAGGGCGTCAGCTTTGAGGTGCGTGCCGGTGAAAAAGTCTGCCTGATCGGCTCCAACGGTGCCGGCAAGACCACCACCCTCAAAGCCATCACCGGCCTATTGCCCATCGCTGGCGGTCAGGTCAGTGTGATGGGGCAGTCCACTCAGGCTTCGGGGCCGTGGGATCTTGTGCGCAAGGGTTTGGTCATGGTGCCCGAAGGAAGGGGCGTGTTTGCGCGCATGAGCATCACTGAGAACCTGCAAATGGGGGCCTATCTGCGCCAAGACGCACAGGTTCAGCACGACCTCGATCGGGTGCTGACCTTGTTTCCCCGTCTGGCCGAGCGGCGCGAACAACTGGCCGGGACTTTGTCCGGTGGCGAGCAACAGATGCTGGCCATGGGACGGGCCCTGATGTGCCAGCCCAAATTGCTGTTGCTCGATGAACCTTCCATGGGCTTGTCACCCGTGATGGTGGACAAAATTTTCGAGGTCATCGACCTGGTTTCACGCGAGGGCGTGACCCTGCTGCTGGTTGAACAAAACGCCAGCCGTGCGCTGCAAATGGCCGATCGGGGCTATGTGATGGAGTCCGGTGTCATCAGCGCCACGGGCCCGGCCAAAGATCTGCTGCATGACCCCCAGGTGCGTGCCGCCTATCTGGGTCACTGAGGGGCGCCCGGGAAATGTTCGCGGTTCAATCCACCTTGGCGCCGCTTTGCCGGACCACCGACTCGTAGCGTTTGCGTTCTGAGTCCATGAATTGAGCGAATTGCACGGGTGTGTTCGGGGTGGGTTCGGCCATAAATTGTGCAAAGCGTTGTCGGGTGTCCGGGTCTTGCAAGGCGGTCACAAAGGCCCGGTTGAGTTTTTGCACCACATCGGCGGGCGTACCCGCAGGCGCGACCAAGCCCCACCAGGTGTCAATCACCAGCCCGGGCAGGGTCTCGCTCATGCTGGGCACCTGGGGCAGCAAGGGGCTGCGTTGGGCTGAGGTGACTGCCAGCGGGGTGAGTTTGCCTGTGGCAATGTTGGCCGAAGCGGTGGCCAGGTTGTCGATGTTGAAATCGACCTGACCGGAGAGCAAGGCCAGTTGCGCCGGGTTGCCCCCGTTGTACGGGATGTGCACGGCGAAAATGCCCGCCTCTTTTTTGAGCATTTCTCCAGCCAGGTGGCCGGCGCTGCCATTGCCCCCGGAGCCAAAGTTGAGTCGCCCCGGATTGACTTTGGCGTAGGCGATCAGTTCGCTCAGGCTGCGGATATTGAGCTTGCGGGCAATGTCGCTGTTCATGACCAGCACATTGGGCACCCGCACCCACTGGGTGATGGCCGCAAAATCCCGCTCGGCGTTGTAGGGCATGCGAGAGAACAACCAGGGGTTGATGGCGTGGGTGGCCACAGCGGCAATGCCGATGGTGCGACCATCCGGGGCAGACTTGGCGACCAGGTCTACCCCCAGATTGCCGCCTGCCCCGGGCTTGTTTTCCACCACCACGGTGCCCAAACTGTCTTTGACCTTTTCCGCCAATAGGCGCGCTGTCACATCGATGGGCCCACCTGCGGCATAAGGCACGATCAAGCGTATGGGGGTGCGCTCTTGCGCCCTGACCCCCGGTGTTCCAAGCAAGAACAAGGGCAAGCACAAGCACAACAGTGCTGACAGTGATCGGGGGTGACGCAAACGATTCATGGTTGGGCAGGCTTTCAAGAAGCTTTGTCGGCTTGTGAGGTGAAAGAGTCGGCGAAGAATTCCTCCAAGGGCAGACCGGCCTGGGTGGTGAAGTCGGCGCGGGCCGAATCCACCACGATGGGGGCCCCGCAGGCATAGACCTGATGCCCCGACAGGTCGGGGTGGTCTTGCAATACCGCACGATGGACAAAGCCGGTGCGTCCACTCCAGCCGTCCTCACTCAGCGCGTCGGACACCACGGGCACGTAGCGCAAGTTCGGCATCTCGGGCAATTGGGCCTGCACCCAATCGTCCAGGTACAGGTCGGACGGGCGCCGACCACCCCAGTACAGGGTGACAGGCCGCGAAATACCTTTGAAGCGCATGTGCTCGATCAGCGCCTTAATGGGGGCAAAGCCGGTGCCTGAGGCCAGCATGACGATGGGCTTGTCGCTGTCTTCGCGCAAGAAAAAGCTGCCCAGAGGTCCTTCGACACGCAAAATGTCTTTTTCCTTCATGGCCCCAAACACATGGTCGGTGAATTGACCGCCGGGCATGTGGCGTATGTGCAGTTCCACCGCCTGGGTCTGCTCGCCCAGGGTGTGCGGCGCATTGGCCATCGAGTAGCTGCGCCGAGAGCCGTCACGCAGCAAAAAATCAATGTATTGGCCGGCATGGAACTGGAACCGGTCGTTCGCCGGCAATTGCAATTTGACCCACATGACGTCGGCCGATTTTTTCTGCAAAGCCATCACCCGCACCGGCATTTTCTTGACCGGGAATTGCCCCACATCAACCACCTGGCGCGACTCGAGCACCAAATCCGATTGGGCCGTGGCGCAACAAGTCAGCACAAATCCCTGGGCCTCTTCCTCGGCGCTGAGCGCCTTGGACTGATGGTTGCCATGGATCACCTGGCCCGAGATTTTTTTGCATTTGCATGAACCGCAAGCCCCGTCTTTGCAGCCATAGGGCAGGCCGATGCCCTGTCGCATACCGGCGGCCAGAACGGTCTCGCCGGTGCCCGTTTCAAATTGACGCCCACTGGGTTGGACGGTGACGCTAAAACTCATCTTTGGGTATCCTCTGGGTCTGTATTGACTCTAAACCCTCTATTTTGCCTTCAAACACCGCTCCCCTGGGCGCTTTGCCCTCACGCTTTCGTCGCACCCGCGTCCTGATCGTCGGCTGTGGCGATGTGGGCGTGCGTCTGTTGCGCCAATCCAGGGCCGGCGCAGGAGTGCGCATATTGGCGCTCACCTCCAGCCCCGACAGGATGGAGACCTTGCGGCAAAACGGCGCAGTGCCTTTGCCGGGCAACCTCGACCACCCGGCCACGCTGGCGCGTCTGGCCGGGGTGGCGCAGCGGGTCGTCCACCTGGCCCCGCCGCCGGGGCAGGGCCAGGCCGATCCGCGCACCCGGGCCTTGTTGCAGGCGCTGGCGCGCCGAACCCGACCGGTGCAACTGGTTTACGCCTCGACCAGCGGGGTCTATGGCGACTGCGCCGGTCAGTGGGTCAATGAAACGCGCACCGTGCGCCCCACGACCGATCGCGCCTGGCGGCGAGTCGATGCTGAAGATCGCTTGCGCGTCTGGGGCCGTGCCAATCTGGGGGCGGCACAGGTCAGCATCTTGCGCGTCCCCGGCATCTATGCGCCCGACCGCGAGGGCGGCACCCCGCGCGAGCGTTTGCAGCGCGGCACGCCCGTGTTGCGAGCCCAAGACGATGTTTACACCAACCATATCCACGCCGACGATTTGGCGCGTGCGTTCTGGCTGGCCCTGTGGCGCGCCCGGCCTCAGCGCGTGTATCAGGTCTGTGACGACAGCGACCTGAAGATGGGCGACTACATGGCATTGGCAGCTGATCTGTTTGGTTTGCCCAAGCCCGAGCGGATCACGCGCGAGCAGGCCCAAGTGCAGTTGCCGCCCATGTTGCTGAGTTTCATGTCCGAGTCACGCCGGCTGGACAATCGGCGCATGAAAAAAGAATTGCGGCTGAAACTGCTGTATCCGCAGGTGGCGCAGGGCCTGGTCGGCCGGCGAGAAACCTAAGCCGCTTGAAACCGGGGCCCGGTTAGAACGACTTACTTGCGCTTGAGCACGTGCACGAACTCATGGCCCACGGTTTGCTGATCGACCAACTCGTTGCCGGTTTGTTTGGCAAAAGCGGCAAAGTCGCGCAGTGAACCGGCATCGGTGGCCACCACCTTGAGCAGTTGGCCGCTTTGCATGGCCGTCAATGCTTTTTTGGCTTTCAAAATCGGCAATGGGCAATTCAGCCCCCGGGTGTCCAACTCTTGATCGATGTTCATGATGCTACTCATTCAATGTTCAAACGGGCGCGCTCGTCCCAGTCCATGAAGCGCGGCTCTATGCCAAGGCGGCGCTGCCAATCGGCCACACCACGACCCGTGCCCGAGGGCCAACAAATGATGTCTTCGGGCTTGTACAGCTTGTATTCTGCCAGTTCGGGAGAGAGCTTGATTTTCTCCCCTTCGGCATGGGCATGGTAGACGATCAATACCTGATTCATGCGCAAAAAGTCGTACACACCCACCAGCGACAGTTCGGTCACCCGCAAGCTGGTCTCTTCCATCACCTCCCGGGCCACCCCTTCTTCCGGGCTTTCACCGGCTTCCATAAAGCCCGTGATCAGTGCAAAGCGACGCCCGGTCCAGGCCGCATTGCGCGCCAGCAAGATGTGCTCGCCATACTGGACAATGGCGGCCAGCACCGGCACCGGGTTGTTCCAGTGCGTCCAGCCACATGCCGTGCAACACAGCCGTTCTTTGTGGCCGCCGTCTTCCAGCCGGGTCAACCACTCAAGGGGTGTGGCGCAAGAGGGGCAAAAGCGGTGGTCTTTGCTCATGCCGGAAACACCCCGGTCGAGAGGTAGCGGTCACCCCGGTCGCAGACGATGAACACAATGGTGGCATTTTTTTCGCGGGCGGCAATCTGCTGTGCCACCCAGCAAGCCCCGGCCGCCGAGATGCCGGCAAAAATCCCTTCCTCACGCGCCATCTGGCGACACATGTCTTCGGCGTCGGCCTGGCTCACCAGCACCAGCTCATCGACCGTGCTCGGGTCATAAATTTTGGGCAAATACTCTTGCGGCCATTTGCGGATCCCGGGAATGCGCGAGCCTTCGCTGGGCTGGGCGCCGATGATGCGGATGTTCGGGTTTTTCTCTTTCAAAAATCTCGACACCCCGGTGATGGTGCCGGTCGTGCCCATGGCGGACACAAAATGCGTCACCCGCCCGGCTGTGTCGGCCCAGATCTCGGGCCCGGTGGTCTCGTAGTGAATGCGCGGGTTGTCGGCATTGCCAAACTGATCCAGCACCTTGCCCTTGCCGTCGCGCTGCATCTGCTCGGCCAGGTCGCGGGCGTATTCCATGCCGCCGCTTTTGGGGGTCAGGATCAACTCGGCGCCAAATGCCTTCATGGTTTGCGCCCGCTCGATCGACAGGTCTTCGGGCATGATCAACACCATGCGATAACCCTTGATCGCCGCCGCCATCGCCAGCGCGATGCCGGTGTTGCCCGAGGTGGCCTCAATCAGCGTATCGCCGGGTTTGATCTCGCCGCGCTCTTGCGCGCGTTGGATCATCGACAGGGCCGGGCGGTCTTTGACCGAGCCCGCCGGGTTGTTGCCCTCCAACTTGCCCAAAATGACATTGCCCCGTCGGGCGTGGTCAGCGGCACCTATGCGTTGCAAGGCCACCAGCGGGGTTTTTCCAATGGCCGATTCAATGGTCGGATAGTTCATGCCCCTAAATGTGCCATAATTCGCAACTCCCCTCCGTGCCGGAGTGGCGAAATTGGTAGACGCAGCAGACTCAAAATCTGCCGGTGCAAAACACCGTGCCGGTTCGATTCCGGCTTCCGGCACCACCTCTTTTTTGAGGTCAGGTTCAGGTGGGCGAACCTGGCGCTCTTGATCCATGGTTTCTGGCAATATGTAGATATTGGTTTTATTGCCGGAAACATCATGAAGCCGCTGTCCAACCAGCAACGACTGCACCAAGTCAACACGGAGCAGCTTTTCGAGAACTACCGATCAGCGTTGAATCATTCGGCGTCTTACCAGCGCCGCGCCTCAGAGCTGGGTAACTTATCCAGTAGCACCAAATTGTGACCCCAAGGTAATTGTGCAACAGACTGTTGCACAAATTCGGCGTCAGGCCATGCCTCGGCAAAGACACGCAGGTATCATAAACAGCTCGAATAGACTCATTAAATCGACCCTCATCAGAAGACCAAGTTTGCACGCACTGCCTCAACTTGGCGGCACCCACGATGCGCCACAACCGGGTCGCATCCGTTAAGATGGCCCAAGCAGCGCATGAAGAGATGTGCACTCAGCGCCCCCGGTTTTTTGAACATTTCAACCCCCCATGACCCCCTTGCGCATTGGCTCTGGAGCAGGTTACTCGGGTGATCGCATCCCCCCTGCCGCCGATCTGGCCCGGCGTGGCCGGCTGGATTGGCTGGTGTTTGAATGCCTGGCCGAACGCACCATCGCCCTGGCCCAACTGGACAAACACCGCCATCCCGACCTGGGCTACGACCCCATGCTGCGCGACCGCTTGCGTGCCGTGCTGCCCGACTGCATGGCCAACGGGGTGCGAATTCTCACCAATATGGGGGCGGCCAACCCACTGGCTGCCGCTCAGGCGGCGCTGGCTGAAGCCCACGGCATGGGGCTGCGCCCCCAAGTGGCGGTGCTGACCGGTGACGATGTGTTGGCCACGATCATGCAGCGCGACCCCAATTTGAAGTTGCTTGACCGCCCCATGGCCCTGTCTGATTTGGGCTCACGCCTGGTCTCGGCCAATGCCTATCTGGGGGCAGAGCACCTGCTGCCTGCCATCGACACCGCAGCAGAGCTCATCATCACGGGCCGGGTCGCCGACCCGGGGCTCTTTTTGGCCCCGGTCTGGCACCACTTCGGCTGGTCGGCCCACGACTGGGACCGCCTGGGTCAAGGTGTGGTGCTGGGGCATTTGCTCGAGTGTGCGGGCCAGGTCTGCGGGGGGTACTTTGCCGACCCGGGGTTCAAAGACGTGCCCGATCTGGCGCATCTGGGTTTTCCGCTGGCCGAGGTGCAGGCCGACGGCAGCGCCATCATCACCAAATTGCCCGGTACCGGGGGCTGCGTGACCGTGGCCACATGCACCGAACAATTGCTGTACGAACTGCAAGATCCCCGGCGCTATTTGCAGCCCGATGTGGTGGCCGATTTCAGCGCGGTGGCACTGCACCAGGACGGGCCTGACCGCGTGCGCGTCAGCAAGGGGCGCGGCCAGCCCCGCCCCGATCAGCTCAAGGTCACGGTGGGCTACCGCGACGGCTACATCGCAGAGGGCCAAATCTCTTATGCCGGACTGGGTGCGGTGGCGCGAGCTCAGTTGGCACTGGATGTGGTTCGCGTGCGGTTGGCCGAGGCCGGTTTGGGGCAGCTGGAGGCCCGCTATGACCTGATAGGCAGCAACGCCATTTTGGCGGGGGCATCACTGACCGGCGACCCGCCCGAGGTGCGCGTGCGGGTCAGCGCCCGTTGCGACACGCCTGAGCAGGCCCGCCTGATCACCCGCGAGGTCGAGGCCTTGTACCTGAATGGCCCTGCGGGCGGGGGCGGGGCCACCCAAAGCGTGCGCGAGGTGATCGCCGCTGACGCGGTGCTGATCCCGCGCGATTGGGTGCAGACCCGGGTCGAGGTGCTGTCATGACCTTGCTGCGCGACATCGCCCACACCCGAACCGGCGACAAAGGCAATCTTTCAACCCTGTCGGTCATTGCCTACCGGCCCGAGAATTACCCTCTGATCGTGGCATTCCTTACCCCTGAACGCGTGCGTTCGCACCTGGCGGGCATCGTGCAAGGCGAAGTGACCCGCTTTGAGTTACCTCACCTGCATGCGCTTCATTTTGTGCTGCACCAGTCGCTGGGGGGCGGTGTCACGCGCTCGCTGGCACTGGACGCCCACGGCAAATGCCTGGCCAGCGCCTTGTTGCATCTGGCGCTCGATTGACGGCAGACAGTCAGACGGTCTTGGCGGTATATTCCAATGTTCACAGGAGATTCAAATGCTTTTACAAAGACGTGCGCTGACCCGTCTGGCCCTGGGCGGTATGTTGCTCGCATGCGGCGGGCCGGGGGGGTGGTCAACTGTCTGGGCGCAGGCTTACCCGAATAAGCCCATCAAAGCCATCGTGCCGTTCGCCCCCGGCAGTGCCACCGACACCATAGGTCGGGCATTTGCCGCCAAGATGTCGGAAGAGTTGGGGCAGACCATCGTGATTGAAAATAAGCCGGGTGTGAATGGCATGCTGGGGGCCGATGCCGTGGCCAAGTCAGCGGCCGATGGTTACACCATCCTGGTGGGTACCAACAGCACCAACGCGGCCCTCAAGAGTTTGATGAAGAAGCTGCCATACGACCAGGACACGGCCTTCACCCCGATCGGTTTTTTGGGGTCAGTGCCGCTGATCGTGGCGGTGAACAACGACTTCCCTGCCAAGACCCTGCGCGAATTGGTCGAACAGGCCAAGGCCAAACCGGAGCAAATCAGTTTTGCCTACGCCAGCACCTCGCAACAGGTCTCCAGTGAAATGTTGTCCAGCATGGCAGGCATCAAGATGAACCCGGTGCCTTATAAAAGCGGACCTGCGGCCATGACCGACCTCATCGGCGGACAGGTGAATGTGTTCACCGCCGATTTTGCCGTGATGGTGCCGCAAGTCAAAGCAGGCAAAGTGCGTGGCCTGGCAGTGACCTCGACCAAACGTTCTTCAGTGGTGCCCGATCTGCCCACAGTGAACGAAGCCCTGGGTTTGAAAGACTATGAGCTGATCGCCTACTTTGCCATCTTTGCCCCGGCGGGCACCCCCGCTGAGGCGGTCGCCCGTCTGAATAAAGCGATCAACAACGCCGCCAACGCCAAAGAGGTGCAGGAAAAACTCTCCAGCTTCGGGCTGGTGATTGACCCCGGCACGCCGGATGACCTGGCACGCCGCAACCAGGCCGAAACCGCCAAATGGTCCAAAGCCATCCGTGACGCCAAAATCGAACCCCAATAAAGCATGAACGCGCTCTTCACTCCCTTTCACCTCGGCTCGCCCAAGGGTGGCCTGAATTTATCCAACCGCATTGTGGTGGCACCCATGTGTCAATATGTGGCCGTTGAGGGCCAGGCCCAGGATTGGCACCTGATGCACTGGGGCAACCTGCTCAACAGCGGGGCAGCCATGTTCACCATCGAGGCCACGGCCGTGACCCGCGAGGGTCGCATCACCCCCGGTTGTCTGGGCCTGTGGGACGACGCCACTGCCGCTGCGCTGGACGACAAACTGCAACGCGCGCGTCGACTGGCCCCGGCTGTGCCCGTGTGCCTGCAGCTCTCTCATGCAGGCCGTAAGTCGTCCAGTGCCGAGCCCTGGAACGGAGGAGGGCAGATCGCGCTGGAACAGGGCGGCTGGAAGGCCTTGGCCCCGTCGGCGCTGGCGCACAAAGACGGTGAGCTGCCTCCTGACGCGCTGGATCAGGCCGGGCTCCATCGCATCCGCGATGCCTTTGCATTGGCCGCCCGGCGTGCTGAACAAATGGGCATAGAGGCGATCGAGTTGCATGGCGCACACGGCTATCTCTTGCATCAGTTTGTTTCTCCCCTGGCCAACCAGCGCACCGATGCCTATGGCGGAAATTTTGCGGGGCGCATCAAATTCCCGCTGGAAGTCTTTGCCGCCGTGCGCGATGCATACCAGGGCACCCTGGGCATCCGCCTGTCTGCCACCGACTGGGTGGAAGGTGGTTGGACCCCGGAAGAAACCGCAGACATGGCGGTCCGGCTGAAACAGGCCGGGGCCGACTATGTGCACATCTCCAGCGCCGGGGTCTCGCCGCAACAAAAAATCCCCATCGGGCCAGGTTATCAGGTGCACCTGGCCAAAGTGGTGCGCGAGCGCTGTGGCCTGCCCACCATCGCGGTGGGTTTGATCACCGAGCCGTCCCAGGCCAATGCCATCATCGAGAACGGTGAGTCCGACCTGGTGGCGCTGGCGCGATCATTCCTTTACAAACCGCGCTGGGCCTGGGAGGCAGCTGCCGCATTGGGCGGGCAGGTGCAGGCCACGCCCTCCTATTGGCGTTGCACGCCGCGCGAGGCGGGCAGCATCTTCGGGCAGGTTCGTTTCGGTCAGCGTTGAGCCATGTGTAAGATCGTGAACTGACGACCATGCTCGAACTCGCCACATCTCTCGTGTTGGGGCTGGCAGTTGGAAGCTTCCTGAATGTGCTCATCGAACGATGCCCTCGCATGCTTGAGCGCGAGTGGCTGATGCAATCTCTGGCGCTGGCGCGCGAGCAGGGTTGGACCCCTGCGGCCGGTGCCGACACCGAGGTGCCACCGCCCCTCAATTTGTTCACCCCGGGCTCGCATTGCCCCCACTGTCAGGCCCCTGTCCGCTGGTACCACAACATCCCCTTATGGGGCTTCATGGTTCTGCGCGGTCGTTGTCGCGACTGTGGGCAGGCCATCTCATGGCAATACCCTGCGGTCGAATTGGTCACTGCCTTGTGGTTCGGCTGCGCCATGCTGTTGTGGGGCCCTGGGGTGACGGCATGGGTCTGGATGGCCTGGGGCGCCACCCTGATCGCCTTGACGGTCATAGATGCCCGCACCCAATACCTGCCCGATGACCTGACCCTGCCTTTGTGTTGGGCGGGGCTGTTGGCGGCTTCATTGGGCTGGTTGCCCACCGACTTGCACAGCGCCCTTTGGGGGGCCATGGCAGGGTATTTGTTGTTATGGGGTGTGGCCCGGACTTTTCTGCTGCTCAGGGGACAAGAGGGCATGGGGCAGGGTGATTTCAAGCTGTTGGCCGCCCTGGGGGCCTGGATGGGCTGGCAAAGTTTGGGCGCACTGGTCTTGCTGGCTTCGGTGCTGGGTTTGTTGCATGGCCTTGTCCGCTTGAAGTTGAGGCCCCGGGCCGAACCCTATTTTCCGTTTGGCCCCAGCCTTTGTGTGGCTGCTTTCGCCCTGGTGATCTGGCAACGTGGCCAGCCGGTCTGGCTGGTTTTTTGATTCAAGCCCGGGCGCCGCGCCAGCCCGAGTGTGTGATGTCAAAAATGATGCCGTCGGGGTCGCGGTATTTTTTTTCGTAATACTCGGTGGTGGCTTGGGCAGGCACATCCATGAACAGTTGTCCGCCTGCCGCCTCCACCCGGCTGCTTTGGGTCGCCAAGTCATCGCAGATGAAGCCCATGTGATGCAGACCCACAAAGTCTTTGCCCGCCGGGCCAGCCGGTTCATCGGTCTTGTATTTCAACAAAGTCAGACTGACTGTGCCATCGCTCAAATAAACGCCATCGGCAGTGGATGAATGGGCTTCCCCCACCACTTCCAGGCCAAAGGCCTCTTGATAAAAGCGCGCCGATGCCCACGGATCGGGGACCGACAAAGCGATGTGTCTGAGCTTGGCCATGGGCTTGCCTTCCAATTCCTATGCCCCATTATGTTCAAAATTCCACTGACTCGCCGTCATCCGGGCGTCACAGCGCTTGCAAAACAAACCATAATTCGTCTGAGTGGCCCTCTGGTCGGGCCTTGCAGGAGTACATGCATGAAGCAAATGGGGCGCATCTTGGTTCGCGGGTTGATCGTCTGGGCCATGCTGGTGTTTGCATGGGTGGGTGCCACGGCGGCGCTGGCTCAAAGTGTGGCTTCGTGGCCCAGCAAACCGGTGCGGCTGATCGTGGGTTTTCCGGGAGGCTCCACCCCGGATACCGCCGCCCGCGCCCTGGCCGAGGGTTTGGCCAAGGCTTGGGGACAGGCCGTCGTGGTCGAGGCCAAGGTCGGCGCCGGTGGCCTCATTGCCAGCGACTTTGTGGCCAAGTCGAGCGACGATCACACCTTGGGGGTGGTGATCAACGGCAATTTGACCACCGCCAAATTGCTCAACCCCAAGTTGAGCCATGACCCCGCCAAAGACTTGTGGCCCGTCAGCCTGATTGCCACGGCCCCGCTGGTTTTGGTGGCCCCGGCCGATTGGCCTACCGGCAGCGCCTGGGTCAGCGCAGTGCGCAACGCCGGTGACAAACTCAGTTATGGCTCTGTGGGCATCGGCTCGGTGGGGCATTTGGGTGTGGAGGTGATCAAGGCCGCCATCGGTGCACCCGGTGCGGTTCATGTGCCCTACAACGGCAATCCCGCCATACTCACCGCCATGCTGGGGGGGCAGGTGCAGATGGCGCTCATGCCGCCCGCGGTAGCCCAGCCGCACATCAAGTCAGGCAAATTGCAAGCGGTGGGCCTGACCGGGCCACGCAGTCCCATGGCCCCTGAGATTCCCTCTCTGGGCGAAGCGGGTGTTCGCATGAGCCCGCTAGAAGTATGGGTGGCTTTGGTGGCGCCCAGCTCACTGAGCAAGGCGGCCCAAGACCGCCTGGCAGTCGATATACCCGCCCTGCTGAAAGAAGCCGAAACCCGGCAACGTCTTCTGGCCGGGGGGTGGGACCCGATCGGCAGCAGCCACAACGTCTTGGTTCAAAGGGTGCGCGAAGAAACCAGAATATTGGGTGACATCATTGCCGCACGCGGCATCAAGCTGGAGTGAACCACTGACAAGGTGGCCTATGCGTTCACCTCACAGATCACCGTGGTGACGAAAACCGCAGGGCAGTGCTCAGCGGTAAGAATCGTATTGTTGCATCGCCGCACGCAGGGCCTCTTGCACCTGTGTGCGCAGCGATTGCGGACCTAAAACCTGCACTTGTGAGCCGTGTCGCAAGATGTCGCCGATCAACTCGCGTTCGTCGCTGTAGGGTATTTTCAGCCGGTAGCAGCCGTTTTTTTCAACCTTCGCTTCTTGCTCCGGGTGCCATTGCTCGCGCTCTACCCAGCGGGCGCGCTCTGGCGTGAAACGCAAATCGGCCCATTGCACACTTTTGCCGCTGAATATGCCATAGCCCTTTTGTACCTCGGCCTCAATCTCGGCCATCGGCACTTCACGGGCGGACTGTTCCAGCATGGCGCACTGGGTGATGGCATCGACCGAAAATTGCCGCAAACCATTTCGCAGATGGCACCAGGCGTCGACATACCAGTTGTCGCGGTAATAAACCAGCTGTTGGGGTGAAATGACCCGCTCCAGGGTTTCACCGCTTTGCCGGTTGAAGTGCTGTATGTTCAGGCGGCGTCGATTCAGGGTCGCCATCGCCACGGTCTGAAATGATTTCAGCGGCAACGTGCGCTTGCCGGCGTGTACCAACTTGACCCTGCGCGTCAGTACTTGCGCATCCGTCCCCTGGCTGGTCAAAATATCACCCAGCCGTTCTTGTAAAGGGCTGAGCTTGGGGCTGAGCAGCCCAGGCTCGAGTTGCTTGATCATATTGTGTATGGTCAGCAGCGCCAGAATTTCTTCCTGGCTGAACCATAAGCCGGGCACTTCGGTGTGCGGGTCGTCCTTTTCCAGCAAGTAGCCGCCTCGATCACGGTCAAAGATGACCGGCAAGCCCATGCGCTCACGCAGCTTGGCCAAATCTCGTTTGAAAGTGGCCGGCGAGATCTCTAAGGCGTTGAGCAGGCTCTCACGGCTGATGGCGCGTCGCGTCGACAGCAAGGAGCGATATTTCATCAGACGGTCTAGTTCAGTCATGGCAGATTTATTTCAGAAGTTCTGAATTTAATTCATGCTCAGGCCTGTGTGATGAGCCTCCAGGGGTGTAATTATCTACAGTAGCAACACCCGCTCAATGGGAGAGTTCAAAAGCCCTGATTGAGCTTCAATCGCCTCGTTCAATAGGTTTCCAGGTGCAATCGTCCTTCTTTTTTGAGCGCCAAACCCACTGTATCCCAATCCAGACGGGCCTGATGGGCGATGTCTCGCAGGGCCATGAAATGCGGCCACAAATTTCAACCCGTCGTGCTTGCTGGAGTCTTCGGTGCCGTTGCGGGTCTTGTTGGTGAATTGACAGAAGTTGACTTTCTAGCCGTGGGTTGATACGCCCAGCATGAAAATATGGGCACCTGAAC
This sequence comes from Pseudomonadota bacterium, assembly GCA_041159205.1. GTDB lineage: Bacteria > Pseudomonadota > Gammaproteobacteria > Burkholderiales > Burkholderiaceae_C > Limnohabitans. Next base: position 2,829 of record JBEAZY010000206.1, on the reverse strand, counting down.
AAAACACCCGGTTTTTCAGGCTGGTCACGACCAAGGTGCGCACTTTTAAGAAGTTCAATGCATCGATGGATCATCTTCAAGGTGCAATTTAATGCATTTAATGAGTATGTAACCTGATTTCAGATGGGTGATCTGAACATGCCCTGACTTTCGAAGGATACATGATAGAGCCTTCATTTAATAATTTAATATGCTTAAAATATTGATTTAAATGATATTATATTTATTTTCATGATAAAAAATTTGAGTCTGGATATTTTTTGGATCATGCTAGGGAAATCACTGGCATCAAAGTCTTTTTCAAAAATGCATTTTAGTGCATAATTTAGGTCAAGCACAATAATTCATAAAACATGTGCATCTCACCCAAGACAATCCGAAATAGGCAGGATTGCCCTGAGTGGGGTGAAACAGAAACACCGATGGAGACAAAAGACATGAATGCCAGAACAAACCCGCCGCCTGAACAGTTCAATTTCGCTCAAAGCCTGATCGAGAGCAATGCAGGGCGCACCGAAAAAACGGCGCTGATCGACGACTGGGGGTCACTGAGCTACGGTCAGCTGAGCGAGCAAATTCAACGCTTCGCCGGTGGCCTCAAGAGCCTTGGGCTGAAAAGGGAGGAGCGAGTTCTTTTGCTCATGCAAGACAGCTGCGACTGGGTGGTGGCATTTCTGGGTTCACTCTATGCGGGCGTGGTTCCTGTCGCGGTCAATACGTTGCTGACGGCGGAAGATTACGCCTACATGCTGACCCACAGCAGGGCGCAGGCGGCCCTGGTATCGGGCCCTTTGCTGCACACTTTGCAAAGCGCCATGGCGCTGGCCAACACCGAAGTTCAGCGGGTGGTGGTCTCTCGCCCCGGCGAGGGCCTGAAAGCCGACCAGGTTGACATGGCAGATTTGCTCGCCAAAAGCGCTGCAGTGCCGGCGGCCCTAACCATGGCCGACGAACCGGCTTTCTGGCTTTACTCCTCGGGTTCAACCGGCAAACCCAAAGGCACCGTACACAGTCAAGGGAATCTGTACTGGACCGCAGAGCTCTACGGCAAGGGCATACTGAAACTGCGTGAAAGCGACATCGTGTTTTCGGCCGCCAAGCTATTTTTTGCTTATGGCTTGGGCAATGCCCTGACCTTCCCCTTAAGCACAGGAGCGACGGTGGTGCTGATGTCAGAGCGATCCACGCCCCAAGCCACCTTCAAGCGCATGGTCGAGAAAAAACCCACGGTATTTTTCGGTGCGCCCACGGGATACGGCGGCATGCTGGCCAGCCCCGACTTGCCCGGCAAGGCGCAAGTCGCTCTGCGGCTGTGTTCGTCGGCTGGCGAGGCACTGCCGCGCGACATCGGTGAGCGCTGGACCCGGCACTTTGGCTGTGAAATCATCGATGGCATCGGTTCGACTGAAATGCTGCATGTGTTTTTGTCCAACCGCCCCGGGGATGTGCGCTACGGCACCACTGGCAAAGCGGTGGATGGCTATGAGTTGGAACTCAGGAACGAAGATGGAAGTGTGGTGACAGGTCACGACGAGATTGGCGATCTGTACATCAAGGGGCCCAGCAGTGCCCTGATGTATTGGAACAATCGGGAAAAATCGCGTGACACCTTTCAGGGCGTCTGGACCAAAAGCGGTGATAAATATTTGCGTGACGCCGAAGGCTATTACACCTATGCCGGCAGAAATGACGACATGCTCAAAGTCAGCGGCATCTATGTCTCACCCTTCGAAGTAGAGGCCACCCTGGTGCAACACCCCAGCGTCCTTGAGGCCGCAGTCATCGGCAAGGAAGACTCGGATGGGTTGACCAAAACCAAGGCCTTCATCGTGCTCAAACCCGGGCAGTCATTGACGCAAGACGAAGTGAAAGCGTTTGTCAAAGAACGACTGGCCCCTTACAAGTATCCACGTTTCATTGAATTTGTGGCTGAGTTACCCAAAACGGCCACAGGCAAGATCCAGCGGTTCCGGCTCAGGGATCAAGAGAAGCAAACCCACTGAAAGGACCAAGACTGAATTGAATTTGGATCGGGAGAGATTCTGCGATCAATCGCAGAGCGCCGAAGGAGCAACCGCCCCGGAAACTCTCAGGCAAAAGGACCGATTCGAAAAGACAGGCGACTGTCAAATACTCTGAATAGCGAACGGGATCTGCGATTCCGTTCCACCGAAGGAGCAAGTTTCCGGCGACTGATCGCCGGAGATGAATCTCACGGGTTTTGAACAGAGGGGGTCATGCGGTGCACATTCGGTGCGCAGCATGTCTTCCTGATTGAAACCATTTTGTTGTGAGATTGCATCATGAATAAACACATGGTCGTGATTGGCGGTGGCATCACCGGGGTCACCTCAGCCTATGCCCTGATTCAGCAGGGATTCGAAGTCACCCTGATCGAAAAAAATCGCTACCCCGGCATGGAAACCTCGTATGCCAACGGGGGACAGTTGTCAGCCTCCAATGCAGAGGTCTGGACTCACCCTTCGACCCTGATCAAGGGGTTGAAGTGGATGTTCAAGAATGACGCCCCCCTGCTGATGAACCCCACGCCGACTTGGCACAAACTCAGTTGGATGGCCGAATTCATTGCCGCCATACCCAAATACAAAGAGAACACGATTTCAACGGCGCGGATGGCCATAGAGTCACGTGCTTACCATTTCGCCTGGGCCGAAGCCGAAGGCATAGACTTTGACCATCAACGAAAAGGCATCTTGCACTTTTATCGCGACAAAAAAGGATTTGACCATGCCGGCCAAGTCTCGAAATTGCTGGCTCAGGGCGGTTTGCCCCGTCGCACCGTCACTTTGGAAGAAATCCGCGCGATCG
>JBEAZY010000205.1:0-3205 GCA_041159205.1 Pseudomonadota bacterium | reverse complement strand
ATGCTTTTCTTTTCGAAAGTGGTTGAAAAAAAAGAGGAAAATAGGGTTCTCCACAGAAATGGGTCGACTCTATCTACTAACCCTATTCTGATTCATTGATTCAAGAGGAAGACATGATCGTATTGAAAACCACCCAGGAACGGGTCCTCGATGTGCTGCAGTCGGTGTCCGGCATTGTGGAACGCCGTCACACATTGCCCATTTTGGCCAATGTGTTGATACGCAAAACGGGTCAGGTCTTGCAATTCACGACCAGTGATCTGGAAATTCAAATACGCACGCAAGCCGAGTTCGATGGTGATGCCGGTCAATTCAGCACCACAGTGGGAGCCCGCAAACTGATCGACATCCTGCGCTCCATGCCCAGCGATCAAACGGTCAGCCTGGAATCCAACCAGAACAAACTGATCCTCAAGGGCGGCAAGAGTCGTTTCACCCTGCAAACCCTGCCGGCCGAAGAGTTCCCCTTGGTGCAAGAATCGAGCAGCTTCGGCCCGGTGTTCAGCGTGCCGCAAAAAACCCTCAAGCAGCTCTTGAATCAAGTCTCTTTCTCGATGGCGGTGCACGATATCCGCTATTACCTCAACGGCATTTTGTTCGTGGCCGAAGGCAAACAACTCAGCCTCGTGGCCACCGACGGCCATCGTCTGGCCTATGCCAGCGCCACACTCGAAAACGATGTCCAGCAGCGCCAGGAAGTGATCCTGCCGCGCAAAACCGTTTTAGAGTTGCAGCGTCTGCTCAGTGACAAAGAGGGCAGCATCGAAATGCAGTTCGCGGGCAATCAGGCCAAGTTCTCTTTCGACGGCATGGAGTTCGTGACCAAATTGGTCGAAGGCAAGTTCCCCGACTACAACCGCGTCATTCCCAAAGGCCACAAGAACAGCATCGTTCTGGGTCGCATGCCCCTTTTGGCCTGCCTGCAGCGCACCGCCATTCTGACCAGCGAAAAATTCAAGGGCGTGCGCTTGAACCTTGAGCCGGGCCTTTTGCGTGTCGCCTCCAGCAACGCAGAACAAGAAGAAGCCGTCGATGAACTCGAAATCGATTACAGCGGCGACGCCATCGAAATCGGCTTCAACGTCACCTACCTCATGGATGTGATGGGCAATATGGACCAGGACATGGTCCGCATCGACCTGGCTGATTCAAACAGCTCGGCACTCATCACCATCCCTGATCATGACCAATTCAAGTATGTCGTGATGCCCATGCGCATTTAAGCAGCCGCGAAAGAAAATCAACAATGACCGAAGAAAACAGCGCCGGATCCACCGGCGCAGACAGTTATGGCGAGGGCTCGATCCAGATCCTCGAAGGTTTGGAAGCGGTGCGCAAACGCCCCGGCATGTACATCGGCGATACTTCCGACGGCACCGGCCTGCACCACTTGGTGTTTGAGGTGGTCGATAACTCCATCGACGAGGCCCTGGCCGGCCATTGCGACGACATCGTTGTCACCATTCACTCTGACAACTCGATCAGCGTGGTCGACAACGGGCGCGGCATCCCGACGGGCGTCAAAATGGACGACAAGCACGAGCCCAAGCGCAGTGCGGCCGAAATCGCCCTGACCGAATTGCATGCCGGAGGCAAGTTCAACCAGAACAGCTACAAGGTATCGGGTGGCTTGCATGGCGTGGGTGTATCCTGTGTCAACGCCCTCTCCAAATGGTTGCGCCTGACTGTGCGCCGTGAAGGCAAAGTTCACACGCTTGAATTCGCCAAAGGGGTCGTCCAAAGCCGCCTGCTTGAAACTGTCGACGGCTTTGAAGTTTCGCCCATGAAAATTTCGGGTGCCACCGATAAGCGCGGCACCGAAGTGCATTTTTTGCCCGACACCGACATCTTCCAGCAGAACCACGATTTTCACTACGAGATCCTCGCCAAGCGACTGCGCGAATTGTCCTTTCTGAACAATGGCGTGCGCATCCGTCTGGTCGACGAGCGCAGCGGCAAAGAAGACGACTTTTCAGGGGCCGGTGGCGTCAAAGGCTTCGTCGACTTCATCAATGCCAACAAAAAGGTGCTGCACCCCAACGCCTTCCATGCCAACGGTTCGCGCCCGGCCGACACCTACGGTGGCATCCCCGGCACCGAGATCGGTGTCGAGGTGGCCATGCAGTGGAACGACGGCTACAACGAGTCGGTGCTGTGCTTCACCAACAACATTCCCCAGCGCGACGGCGGCACCCACCTGACCGGCTTGCGCGCGGCCATGACGCGCGTGATCAGCAAATACATCGAGCAAAACGAGCTGGCCAAAAAGGCCAAAGTCGAGATCAGTGGCGACGACATGCGCGAAGGCCTGTGCTGCGTGCTCTCGGTCAAAGTGCCCGAGCCCAAGTTCTCCAGCCAGACCAAAGACAAGCTGGTGTCCAGCGAAGTGCGCGCCCCCGTCGAAGACATCGTGGCCAAGGCCCTGACCGACTTTCTCGAAGAGCGCCCCAACGACGCCAAAATCATCTGCGGCAAAATCGTCGAAGCCGCCAGGGCCCGAGAAGCAGCCCGCCGCGCCCGCGAAATGACCCGTCGCAAAGGCGTGCTCGATGGCATGGGCCTGCCCGGCAAGCTGGCCGACTGCCAGGAAAAAGACCCCTCGCTGTGCGAAATCTACATCGTCGAGGGTGACTCGGCCGGCGGCTCCGCCAAGCAAGGCCGAGACCGCAAGTTCCAGGCCATTTTGCCCCTGCGCGGCAAGATCCTGAACGTCGAAAAAGCCCGCTACGAAAAACTGCTCACCAGCAACGAGATCGTCACCCTGATCACCGCGCTGGGCACCGGCATCGGCAAAGCCAGTGCCGAATCGGGCAAATCGGGGCAAGACGACTTCAACATCGACAAACTGCGCTACCACCGCATCATCATCATGACCGATGCCGACGTCGATGGCGCGCACATCCGCACCCTTTTGCTGACCTTCTTTTACCGCCAGATGCCCGAACTCGTCGAGCGCGGCCACATCTACATCGCCCAACCGCCCCTGTACAAGGTCAAATCGGGCAAGGAAGAGCTGTACCTGAAAGACGGCCCAGCGCTCGATGGTTATTTGCTGCGCATCGCGCTCAAAGAGGCACAGATCAGCACCGGCGGTGCAAGCCCCCAGACCCTGTCGGGCGAGACCCTGGAAAACCTGGCGCGCAAGCACCAGCTGGCCGAACAGGTCATCCATCGCCTGAGCACCTTCATGGACGCCGAGGCCCTG
>JBEAZY010000204.1:0-25973 GCA_041159205.1 Pseudomonadota bacterium | reverse complement strand
CGCCCTTACAAGGCGTAGGTCGGCGGTTCGACCCCGTCAGCACCCACCACCCCGATCAGGCGAACACAGTTCGCCTTTTTTATTGATGCCAGGAAAACCGAATGTTTGAATTTGTCCGTCGTCACAACAGAATCATGCAGTTGCTGCTGTTCTTGTTGATCGTTCCCTCGTTTGTGTTGTTTGGCGTCGACGGATACAACCGCTTTAATGAGAAGGGCGCCAAAGTCGCCGAGGTCGACGGGCAAGCCATTACTCAGGCCGAGTGGGATGCGGCCCATCGGCAACAGGTCGAGCGTTATCGCAGCCAGATGCCCAACCTCGATCTCAAGATGTTCGATACCCCGCAGGCCAAATATTCGACCCTTGAGCGCCTGTTGCAAGAGCGCGTGATCGCTTTGGCGGCGCAAAAGCAGTTGATCGGGGTCAGTGATCAACGCCTGGCCAACTGGCTGCAACAAGACCCCAATATCGCCGGTTTGCGCAAGCCCGATGGCAGCATTGATGTCGAGCGCTATCGCCAGCTGGCCGCCGCCCAGGGCCTGACCCCGGAAGGTCTGGAGGAGCGTTTGCGCCAAGACATGTCGCAGCGTCAAGTGATCAATGGCGTCATCGAGACGTCGATCTTTCCTGAGGCGCTGGCCGACCTCACCATCGCCGCTTTCTTTGAGCGGCGCGAGATTCAAATGGCGCGTTTTTCCACCGCCGATCACCGCGCGTCCCTCAAGCCCGGCCCCGATGATTTGAAAGCCTACCTCGACAAGCACGCCGCCCGCTATCAGTCGCCGCAAAAGGCCGACATCGAGTACGTGCTGCTGGATTTGGCCTCGATAGAGAAAGACATCGCCCTGCCAGAGGCCGATCTGCGCACTTATTTCGAGCAAAACCAGCAGGCCTTGTCGGCCAAGGAAGAGCGACGCGCCAGCCACATTCTGATCAACGCCCCCAAAGGCATGCCCGAGGCGGAACGCGCCAAGGCGCGTGAAAAGGCCCAGTCCTTATTGGACCAGGTCAAAAAGCAACCGAAGCAATTTGCCGCGCTGGCACGACAGCACTCGCAAGACCCGGGCTCTGCCGGGCAGGGTGGCGACCTCGACTACTTCGCCCGGGGTGCCATGGTCAAGCCCTTTGAGGAAGCTGCCTTTGCCCTGTCTGTGGGCGGCATCAGCGAGCTGGTCGAGTCTGAGTTTGGCTTTCACATCATTCAACTGACCGACATCCGCAAACCCAAGGGCCAGACCTTTGAGCAGGCACGCCCCAACCTGGAAAAAGAGTTGCGCCGTCAGCAGGCCCAGCGCAAGTTTGCCGAGGCGGCGGAGCAGTTTTCCAATTTGGTTTACGAGCAATCTGACAGCTTCAAACCGGTGGCTGAGCGCCTGAAACTCACGGTTCAGACCGCCAATGGCGTCACGCCGCAGTCGCGCGGGCAGGCCCCCTGGGCCAACCCGCGTGTGCTGGCGGCCCTGTTCGGCCCTGAGTCGACCGAGCGCAAGCGCAACATCGATGCCATTGAAATTGGTCCCAATCAGCTATTGTCTGCCCGCCTGACCCAATACAGCCCGGCGCGAGCTTTGACCCTGGATGAGGCGAAAGAAGTCATCTCGCGCGATTGGGTGCAAGAGCGGGCCGCTGAACTGGCCAGGAAACAAGGCGAAGAGGCCTTGAAGGCTTGGAAAGAACAGCCCGCACAAGCCAAACTCGAGGCCGCCACCACAGTGTCGCGCGACAAACCCGGTCAGGTGCCGTCTGCCGTCATCTCAGCCGCCATGCGTGCCCCCGCCCAACAACTGCCGGCCTGGGTGGGTGTGGATTTGGGGGATCAGGGCTATGCGGTGGTCAAAGTGAACCAGGTTCTGCCGCCCTCGAACACCGAGCCGCGCAAGGCCGAGCGGGCCCAATTGGCCCAAGCCAGCGCCCAGGCGCAAGCCCTGGCTTATCTGGAAAGCCTCAAGGGGCGCCTGAAAGCTCGCATCACGGTGGCCAAGCCCGCCGGGGCTTGAGGCCGACACACGCTATAATTGCCTTCTGCGGTGGCTGTAGCTCAGTTGGTAGAGTCCCAGATTGTGATTCTGGTTGTCGTGGGTTCGAGTCCCATCAGTCACCCCACCTTTTACGCCACGCCGGCCTTTTTAGAAGCCCCCCGCTATTGCGCTTGATCAAAAATCAGGCAAGTGGTGGTGGCGTGGGCATAAAGCCGGCCGTCTGGCCCGACCAAGCGGGCTTCTGCCGTGGCCATTTGCCGCCCGACATGGATCACCTTGCCTTCGGCCCGCACCATGGGCACTGCATCGGTCAGCGCCCGCACCAGATTCACCTTTAGTTCGACCGTGGTGTAAGCCTTGCCGGCGGGCAAGGTGGTGTGTACCGCACAGCCCAGGGCAGAGTCGAGCAGCGTCGAAAACCACCCGCCATGCACGGTCCCCATGGGGTTGTAATGCCGCTTGAGCGGCGTGCCCTGCCAAATCGCCACACCCGGCGCCATATGGATGGGCACAAAGTCGAGGGTGTCGCCGATGGGGGGTGGGGGCAGTTCGCCTGCAAACACGGCATCAAAGAGCTCCATCCCGCTCTTGCCCGCCACCTGGCTGCGGGCGGCGATGCCCGTGGGCAATAGGCGTGCCCTGACTTGCGCTTCTTTGGCCCGCCACTCTGCCAGCACTTGTTCGACATCCATCTTGACCCTCCATAAATTTGCATATGCAATGATTGTATCTACAATGATGTGTATGAAGACCGAGCTCAAGCCGCAGGGCTGCACCAATCTGAAGCTGCGCCAGATCATGCGCCGGGTGACCCAGCTCTATGACGCCGAGTTGGCCCAGGCCGACCTGAAAACCACGCAGTACTCTATGCTGACCCATGTGGTCAAGCTGGGGCCGGTGCGCCCGGTGGATTTGGCGCAGTTGATGCACATGAGCGCCTCAACCCTGTCGCGCAATCTGCAGCCCCTGATCGCGAGCGGCTGGGTTCAGGTCGAACCCGGCGCAGATGCCCGCAGCCGCATGATCCACGCGACCCCCGCCGGTCATGCCAAGCGCCGCGAAGCGCAGCGCAAGTGGCGACTGGCGCAAGAGCAACTCAATGCCACGCTGGGGCCCGAGCGAGTGGCGGCCTTGCATGCCCTGATTGATGCATCCCTGGAACTGTTGACCCAACCGGAGACCAACGATGTCGAACCCTGACGCTAACGCTGCACTTCAAATACCCAACCGCCTCACCATCTCCCCCACCACGGTGTGCAGTATGGCCCTGAGGCACCTCGCCTCACCCGCCATGGTGGCGGACAGTTCCGGGCGGGCCTGAAGGGTCTCGGCGTTTTCTGACACGGTTTCGTCATGCAGGGCTAGCGCCTCTTGCGCCACCCGACCCAACAGTAGATTCATAAGGAATCCTCATGTTTGCGAGGATTTTGACTAAAAGCCTAAGAAATACAATGAATCCTTACAATCGTCAGGATTTTGCTGAAACCGTGAGTGATGGCATAAAAATCCTTGAGTTCATGAGGATTTTTTGCCTTTGCGACAGGCCTCGCTTTTGTCATGACTCATTGAATAGGGTCGCCAAGGGAAGTCAAGACCATCGTCACCCCACCCCATGCACCGCCAGCCACTGCCGCATGCGATGTGCGGCCAAATCTGGGTCACAGAGCAAATGGGCCTGATCGGCCAGCCTGAACAGCTCACACAGATGTGGCAGCGAGCGTGTGCTTTGTTGCCCGCCCACCATGCTGAAGTGCGACTGGTGCCCATTGAGCCAGGCCATGAACACCACGCCGGTTTTGTAAAAGCGGGTCGGTGCCTGGAAGATGTGGCGCGATAAGGGCACGGTGGGGGCCAGAATGGCATGAAACGCATCCACGCGGCCCGCCGCCAGCTCGGCCAAAGCGGCACTGGCCGCCGGTGCGATGGCGTCAAAGATGCCCAGCAATGCATCGCTGTGGCGATGCACTTCGTGCTCGCCTTGTCCGTCGCCCGCAATCAGCTCGGCGTAGTTGAAGTCGTCGCCGGTGTAAATGCGAACCCCGGCAGGCAATTGCCGACGCAGTGAAATCTCTCTGTTTTTATCGAGCAGGGAAATCTTGATCCCGTCGACCTTGCCGGCGTGGCCGCGCATGACGTCCAGCGCCACGCGGGCGGCAGCGTCCAGGTCGGTATGGCCCCAATAGCCTGCCAGTTGCGGGTCGAACATATCGCCCAACCAGTGCAAGATGACGGGTTCGCGCACTTGACTGAGGATGTGGTCGTAGACTTTTTCATAGTCGGCCGGCCCGCGCGCGACTTTGACCAAGGCCCGGCTGGCCATCACGATCAGCCTGCCATTCATGGCCTCAATCGCTTCGATTTGTTCGTCATAGGCGCGGATCACCTGGTCGAGCGTGTGAACCTCGTCCAAATCCAGGTGATCGGTGCCGCAGCCGCTGGCCACCAGCGCACCGGGCACGCCTTTGGCCTCGGTCAGGGTGCGCCTGATCAGTTCGCGCGAGGTGGGCCAATCCATCCCCATGCCCCTTTGGGCCGTGTCCATGGCCTCGGCCACGCCCAGGCCCAATGACCACAGGTGGTGGCGGTAGGTGAGGGTGGCGTCCCAGTCGACCGCAGCGCTCAACCAGGGGTCCAGGCCTGAGCGCGCATCGGCCACCACATGTGCGGCCGAGTAGGCGATGCGATTGAATGCGCCATGGGTCTTGGGCGCAGGGCTGGCCAGCCCCTGCATGGCATATGGGGCCAATTGGCCTCGGGCATCGAGCAGCGTGAGAGTGGTCATGTCATGCCCCTTCAGGCCAGTTTGGCCGCTTTTTTGATCAGGGTCAGTTTCGCCATTTGGGGCGACTTCTTGTAGTTCGTGTCCAGCGGAAAACAGCCCGAAATCATGCCGTTGCGGGGAGCGGTGGTGCAGTCGCTGAAGGTGCGGCACAAACGTTTGCGTTGCAAGGGGCGGCCAGCCAGCACGTCGGCGGCCATCTCGGGGTAAGACAGCATCATGCGGCCCAGCCCGACCATGTCGGTCCAGCCCGCGCGCACAACCGCTTGGGCAACATAGGGCAGAAACTCTTGCAAATAGGTGTAGCCGCTGCCGACAAAGCCCAACTGCGGAAACAGCGCCTTGAGGTCGCGCACCAGTTCCAGGTGTCGCATGACACCCACCAGCGGGTCTTCGGGGGGTTGGTAGCCGTCGGAAGGCGGGTACAGGGCGGGGCGGGTGACGTGCGGCGTGTAGTAAGGGCTGCCGATCGTGACGTTCACCATAGGGATGTTCAGTTGCGTCAAGACCCGCAAAAATTCGGCGGTTTCCTCGATGCGTATCTGCTCGGGGTGTTCTTCGTCCATGCCAAAACCGTAGCGGTAGGGCAGGGCGGCCGAGGCATCGACCGGCACGCCTGGCCCGAGGGTCTCGTCATCAGACTGCTCGGGGTCGGGCTTGTAGGGCAAAAAGTCGACCGCTGATAAGCGCACCCCAATGCCCAGACCGGGCACTTCGGCGCGGATGCCCGCCACCAGCTCGCGCAAAAAACGGGTTCGGTTCTCGATCGAGCCCCCGAAGTCGCCCGAGCGGGTTTTGGCAGACAGGAATTCGTGCCCCAGATAGCCGTGGCAATGTTTGAGGTCGACAAACTGGAACCCCACTTGCCATGCCCGCTTGGCAGCCACGACAAAGTCGTCGATCAATTGGCGAATGTCGCCGTCGCTCATGAGCACCAGATTTTCTTTCGGGCCGAACTTGCCATCGAGCAAAGGGTGGTGGTAGAGCACGCGCGGTTCCATGCGGGCGTCGTCGTTGGGTTTGCAAAAGCGACCCGAATGGGTCAGTTGCAAACCAATCACCAGGCCATCATCGCTGCCCATGGCTTCACGGTGTGCGTCCACCAGGGTTTGTCGCAACTGGCCCAGGGCGGCCAGATTGGCGGGGTTGATGACCAGCTGGCGCGGATTGGCTCGGCCATCGTGGCGCACCGCCACGGCTTCGCCGCCCCAGATCATCTTGGCGCCCGATAAACCAAAGTGTCGCCAGCGACGTTGGGTGTGTTCGCTGGGGCTGCCGTCGGCGTGTCCGTCCCAGCCCTCCATGGGGTGAACGGCGTAGCGGTTACCGACTGTAAAGTCGCCCAGCTTCAGAGGCTGAGCCATGACTGAGTCGGGGCCGGATTCCAGCTGTTCGTCGCAGGGCATGTTCAGGCCCAGACGCTGCAGGTTTTCTTTGAAGCCGGCCGGGCTGGCCAGGGATTTGACTTTTACAAAATCACCAAATTTCATGGGGGGCCTGCGTGTCGATTCAATAAAAACGGTTGGGTTGCAAAAAGAAGCCCAATACCAGGGCGCCATTGGGGGCGTGGGCCGTGTGGCGACTGCCCGCCGGTCGCCAGACATATTGGCCGGCTTTGACTTCGCCTTCGTGGTCCACCAGGCTGCCGCTGAGGACCCAGCTTTGCTCCACCTGCGTGTGTTCATGGTCGGTCAGCACCGAGCCCGGGGCCATTTCGGTCAAGACAGTCTGCATGCCGGTGTCAGGGTCGGTCATGAGCACCTTGATTCGGATGCCCGCAAAGGCGGTGTCTTGCCAAGGCAATGCATCGACATCGACATACCTAGAAGACAACGCCGCCAATGCGGCATGGCTGACTTCCATGCCGGGGGTGTGCATGGCCATGGCTGACTCCTTGTGCCCGGGAACCGGTGGTGGCTAATGATAACCAGTTGGTTACTTGACAAGATAGGGGACAACCCCAGCAACAGAACTTGAGTGACATCTGACTCGGGTATACCTCTATACGCGAGCAGTAACCATATGGTTACGATGACCCGAAACCAGCCCTTGGGTAGAGCCCCAACATCCCCAAATGACCAGCGCCAGAACACCGGTTCGCGACCCCGAGAAAAGTCGGGCCCGGATATTGCAGGCGGCGCGCGAGGAGTTCGCGCGCCATGGGCTGGGTGGCGCGCGCGTGGACCAGATAGCCAGTGCGGCTGGCATCAACAAGCGCATGCTCTACCACTATTTCGGCAACAAAGACGCCCTGTTTTCCGCCGTGCTCGAGGCCAACTACGCGCACAAGCGCGATTCTGAGAAAGCCTTGGCCCTGGAGCAGGAAAGCCCGGAAGAGGCGATACGTAAACTGGTGGCCCTGACCTGGAACTATTATCTGGCCCACCCCGAGTTTCTCACGCTGCTCAACAGTGCCAATTTGCATCAAGCCAAACACTTGAAGCGGTCCAAAGAGATACGCAAGATGCATGCACCGTTTGTGGCCATGCTCAAAGACATCCTCGACAAAGGGGTGGCTCAAAAGGTGTTCAAGCCGGGGGTTGATCCCGTTCAGCTCTACATCAGCATCGCCGGGCTGTCTTCGTTTTATCTGTCCAATCAACACACCCTGTCAGTCATTTTTAACCGCAAACTACTGGCGCCGTCTGCCCGGGCCGAACGATTGCGACATATGACCGATGTGATTTTGTCTTCCCTGAGGAAATGACCCCATGACCTGGCCCGCGCAGTTCACTGACGAGCACCATCTGGAAGAGGTCATGAGCCGACCTTCCGAGGCGCTGGTGCGTGAGCTGGGCGCGCTACAGGGAAACATCATGGTGCTGGGGGCCGCTGGCAAGATGGGGCCCACCCTGGCGCGCATGGCCAAGCGGGCAGCACCGAACAAGCGCGTGATGGCGGTCGCCCGGTTCAGCGAGCCCGGTTTGTTCGAGTCCATGCAGTCGCAGGGCATTGAGTGTCTGCGCGCCGATTTGCTCGACCCGGTGGCTTTGCGCGATTTGCCCGATGCTGATCATGTGGTCTTTATGGCGGGAAGGAAGTTTGGGTCACAGGGCAGCGAATGGTTGACCTGGGCCATGAACGCCCATGTGCCCGCTTTGGTGGCCCAACGCTATGCCCAGGCCAATTTCTGTGTTTTTTCCACCGCATGCGTCTACCCCTTTGTGTCGGTTGAAGGTGCGGGGGCGACGGAATCCAGTCCGCTGACACCGGTGGGTGAGTATGCGAATTCCTGCGTGGCGCGAGAACGGCTGTTTCAACATTTTTCGCATGCCCTGGGCATACGCGGCACATTGCTTCGCCTGTCGTATGCCATCGATATGCGCTATGGTGTGTTGCACGACTTGGCGCAGGCCCTGATCGAGCAAAGGCCCATTGCGCTGGCCATGGGGCACGCCAACCTGATTTGGCAGGGGGACGCCAACGAGATCGCCTTGCGCTCGCTGTGTCGCACGCAACAGCCGATGGTGCCCTTGAACCTCAGCGGACCGATGGTGTCCATTCGCTCTGCTGCCGTGGCACTGGCCGAACGTCTGGGCACCACGGCCCGCTTTGAAGGTCAGGAATCCAGCACCGCCTGGCTGGTCGATTGCAGCCGCATGAACGATTGGTTCGGGCCGCCCCGGGTCACGCTGGATCAGATGCTCGATGCGACCGCTGCCTGGGTCAGTCAGGGGCAGGCATCGCTGGGCAAGCCCACACATTTCGAGGTGCGTCATGGCCACTACTGAGCGTGCGTCTGATGAACTGGACGCGGCCTTGCAACCCTTGCGGCAAGGCACCGTGATTCCGGCGCATCCTCTGGCTCTGGACGAACAACGCCGGCTTGACCCGGTTCGCCAGCGAGCCCTGACCCGCTATTATTTGGACGCCGGGGTGGGTGGTTTGGCAGTTGGCGTGCACACCACTCAATTCGAAATCCGTCAGCATGGCTTGTACGAGCCTGTGCTGCGTCTGGCCCACGACACGGCCATGTCATGGCAGCCACTGGGTGGCCCGCGGCCCTTGTCACTGGTGGCCGGCTTGGTCGGTCAGACGGCTCAGGCGGTGCGTGAAGCGCAACTGGCGCGCGCCATCGGCTACCATGCCGGCCTGCTCAGTCTGGGCGGTTGGGGATCGGCTTCCGAGGATGAGCTGCTGGCACACTGCCGCGCCGTGGCAGCTCAGATCCCTTTGGTCGGGTTTTATTTGCAGCCTGCCGTGGGTGGTCGGGTGTTGTCGCGTCGCTTTTGGGAAGCGTTCGCGGGCATAGAGCAGGTGGTGGCCATCAAGGTGGCACCCTTCCACCGCTATCGCACGCTCGATGTGATCCATGGGGTGGTGGCCGCCCGGGCCGAGCAGCGCATTACCCTTTATACCGGCAACGATGACCACATTCTGCTTGACCTCATGTTGCCTTGGGAGGTCATGCGCGATGGCGCCCCAGTGCGAGTGCGTTTTCGTGGCGGCTTGTTGGGTCATTGGAGTGTTTGGACGCAAAAAGCCGTGGCCCTGTTTGAACAATGTCAAAAGCAGGCCGGCCAGGCTGCGGTGTCCGCAGACGACCTGGCCCTCGATTCGCAGGTCACCGATTGCAATGCGGCATTATTCGATGTGGCCAATGATTTTCAGGGGTGCATCGCCGGTTGCCACGAGGTGTTGCGCCGTCAGGGTTTGTTGCGCGGCATCTGGTGCCTGAACCCGGCGGAAGCGCTGGGTCCGGGGCAGGCCCGGGAGATTGATCGGGTCTACGCGGCTTACCCCCATTTGAACGACGACGTGTTTGTCCGGCAGAACCTGTCGCGTTGGCTGGCATGATTTTTTTAAAGGAGACGTGAAATGTGCAAAAGATTGACCCTTAAAAGCATAGGTCTGGCATGCGGCTTGGCGGCCCTGCCTCTGGTCTCGATGGCCCAGGACTGGAAGCCGCAGCGACCCGTGACCATCATCGTGCCTTGGGCCGCAGGCGGCTCAACCGATCAGGTCACCCGTGTCACGGCGGCAGAGATCGAGAAGCATTTGGGACAAAAGGTGGTGATCGTCAACCAGCCCGGTGCCTCTGGCTCGATAGGCACCAAGGGTGCGCTGGATGCACCCAAAGACGGATACACCTGGACCGCCGGGGCCGCGCAGGATTTGGGCAGCTACGAGACCTTGGGCATGCTCAAAACCCGCATCTCCGATTGGCATTTGTTTCTCAATGTGGCCAATGTGCAGTTGATTGGTGTCAATCCGAATACCCCGTATAAATCCCCCAAAGACCTGCTCGATGCCATGAAAGCCAAGCCGGGCCAGATCACGGTGGCCACGGCCGGCGTGACTTCGGCAGGTCACAATGCGATGGAGTTGATTGCCAAAAACACAGGCGTGAAATACCGCCATGTGACCTACGACGGCGGCAACCCGGCGGTGGTGGCCACAGTGGCAGGCGAGACCGAAGTGACCACCCAACTGGCGGTTGAGCAGGCCGACATGATCAGAGGCAAACGGATTCGTCCTCTGGCCACGGTCAGCGACAAGCCGCTGGATCTCGAGGGCTTTGGCGTGATCGAGCCTTTGTCCAAGACCTTGGCGGGTTTCAAGGCCCCGGCCAACTATTTTGGGATTTTCATTCCCAAAGGGGTGCCCGATGAAGTGGTTAAGACCGTGGAAAAAATCTGGGTCGAACAAATCACCAAGAGTGAAGCCCTGAAGAAATATGCCACCAGCCGCGGGGCCCTGTTTGCGCCTCACCATGGCACTGAGGCGGTGAGTGCTGTGACCCCTGCGGTGCAGGCCAATGCCTGGTTGCTGTTTGACAGTGGCAAAGCCAAAGTGTCGCCCGATACCGTGGGCATTGCACGGCCCTGAGCCGGTGTCAAGCGGAGATCAAGATGACCCCTACCGAGCCGCAGGACCACGAAGTTCTGGCGCAGGCGGCACACCAACGCAAAACTTCGTCGCGCGCCGATTTGTGGCAGTCGATAGGCTGGGTGGCTCTGGGCGGGGCCACCCTGATTGAGTCTTTGCGCATGGACAGGCTCACGCACCAGGACATCAACCCCTACACCATTCCGGGCCTCCTGCCCGCATGCCTGGGGGTGGCCATCATGATGCTGGGTTTGCTGATGGCCTATCGCTCCATCGCCAGGGGGGCACTTGGCCCACAGCCCGCGAACCCGGCGGCGGCCTGGCAACGCCGGGAGCTGTCACGCATATGGTTCATTCTGACTTTGTGCGTGGGCTTTGCCGTGGGCGTGGTTGGCCATGGCCTGAGTTTCTGGTTGGCCGCTGCCGTGTTCATCACCGTGATGGTGGTGGTCTTGCAGTTTGAAACGCTGGCACGGCAACGGCGCCTCTGGCCCGGCGTGTTCAAGGCGGTCGTCATCGGCCTGTGTGCCGGCATCATCATCACCTTGGTGTTTCAGGAGTTTTTCCTGGTTCGCCTGCCCTGACCCCGGAATTGGAGCGACCCATGTTGGAAGGTCTTCAAATGCTCGGTGCCTCGTACCTGAGTTTTTTGAATTTTTGGTCATTGTTTTATGGTTTGGGGGGGGCATTCATCGGTATCCTGGTCGGTTGCATGCCGGGACTGTCGGCCACCTTGTGCATCGCGCTGCTGACCACGCTGACGATCAAAATGGCGCCCAATGACGCGATTCTGGTGCTGATCTGCGCCTATGTGGGCACGCTTTACGGGGGCAGTCGCAGCGCCATTTTGCTCAATATCCCCGGTACCGCCGCCAATGCGGCCTCGTGTGCCGACGGGTACGCCCTGGCTCAGCAAGGTCAGGCGGGGCGGGCCATTGGCATCGCCACCTCAGGGGCTTTCACCGGCACCTTGTTTGGTGTCATCTGTTTGGCCATGTTCACCCCCTCATTGGCCGAGATCGCTTTGTCTTTCGGCGCTTTCGAGTTTTTCTGGCTGGCCCTCTTTGGTGTCGCGATGTCGGGCAGCATCGTGGGGGAAGACCCGATCAAAGGCTGGCTGATGGGCTGTCTGGGTTTGTTGATCGCCCAAATAGGCCAGGAAGGTCTGTATGCTTACGATCGCTTCACCTTTGGCTGGGATGAAATGTCGGGTGGCATTTCACTCATCCCCGCCCTGATCGGTGCCTTTGGTTTTGCCGAGATATTGACCACCCTGGCCGACCCCATCGAGCGCAAAATCGTCGAAATGCGCGATTCGGTGTTGCCACGTTTTCGTGAAGTGTTTCAGTATTGGCGTACCGTGATCCGCTCTGGCGTGATCGGTGTCGTCACCGGCATATTGCCCGGCATAGGAGAGGACTCCGGGGCCTGGATGTCATATGCCGCCGCCAAAGCAGTCAGCCCGGAAAAAGAAAAATTTGGCAAAGGATCCATCGACGGATTGATGGCTGCCGAGACGGGTGACATGTCGGCCATTCCCGGTGGCATCATTCCGGCGCTGGCCTTGGGCATCCCGGGCTCGGCACCGGCGGCCGTGCTCATGGCGGCCATGATCATTCACGGCATACAGCCGGGCCCGATGCTGATGATCAAAACCCCGCAGTTTGTTTATGACGTCGTGGCCATGACCACCATTGCCACTTTCAGCATCTTGCTGTTCGGTTTATTCCTGGTGCGGCCTTTGTTGTTGGTGCTGAGGGTCAAGCGTACCGTACTGATGCCCATCATCTTTGTCTTGTGCACAGTGGGTGCTTTTGCCATTTCCTCGCGCCTGTTCGATGTCTATGTCATGGTGGTCATCGGGATCGCTGCTTTTTTTCTGCGTCGGCGCGGTTACGAGATGGCGCCCCTGGTTTTGGGTTTGGTGTTGGGCGAATTGCTCGACAAGAGTTTGCGCCGTGGCCTGGTGCTCTCTGATGGCAGTTTGGAACCTTTTTTCATCCGGCCGATATGCTCGGTGTTGGCCCTGATCACTTTGTTCACCATGCTGATGTATATCCCTGCCGTCAATCAACGGGTCACCCGGGCCTGGCAGGCTTTCAAGGGTCTGTGGGCACGGCAATCGACATGACGATCCAGACCGGCCAGTTCCGCTATGCCTTGTGCAACGAGGTGTTGCAACCCATGTCGTTTGAAAATCAGTGCCGCCATGCCGCCGCGCTCGGCTACATGGGCCTGGAGGTGGCCCCTTTCACTTTGGCGGCAGACCCGAGGGAGATCAGCCCCAGGCAAGCGCGGCAGTTGCGCCAGACCGCGCACGATCATGGCCTGGTCATCACAGGTTTGCATTGGCTGCTGGTGGCGCCCGCTGGCATGTCGATCACCGACCCCGACCCCGCGGTGGCCCGACTGACCCGCGATGTGGTTCGCCACCTGTGTGAGCTGTGCGCCGAGCTGGGCGGGCGTTACCTGGTGCACGGTTCTCCGCGTCAGCGTGAACCTGTCGCGGGCCAAACCCATGCCCAAGCGCTGCAGGCGGCCACGAATTTTTGGGCTGAGGCCGCGATCTGGGCGCATGCACATGGTCTGGTGTATTGCATCGAGCCGCTGTCGGCCGATCAGACCTGCGTGGTCAACACCCTGGCGCAAGCCTCAGAGATCGTCTCTCAAGTCGCTCACCCGGCCCTCAAAACCATGCTCGATACCAGCTCGGCCGGGCTGAGCGAGTCGCTCGACATTGCGCAACTGATCGATGCCTATGCGCCCGGCGGCTACCTGGCCCATGTGCAACTCAATGATCCCAACCGGCGCGCACCTGGACAAGGCCAAATGCGTTTTGGCCCCATACTTCAGGCATTGCGGCGCCATCAGTTCGCTGGCCCCATCGCCATCGAACCCTTTGATTACCAACCCGATGGCCCCGGCTGTGCGGCTTTTGCGCTGGGCTACCTCAGGGGCTTGGAAGCGGCTCCCCCGGATTGAACCACCATGACCTCCACCTTTCGCATTGCAGAGATCGAAATTTCTGAAACACCTGTGGTGTTGCGCATGCCCTTCCGGTTTGGCGTGGTCACTTTGCGCCAATGCCACCAGGCGCATATCAGGGCGAGAATTGAAACCCCCGACGGTCGGTCGGCCTGGGGTGCGACGGCCGAGATGATCGTGCCCAAATGGTTCGATAAAAATCCGGACCTCAGCGACGAGCAAAATTACGATCAACAGCGCGATGTGCTGCGCCTGGCCCGGCAAGCCTATCTGGCCGAGACCAAGCCGCAAACGGCTTTTGGTCACTTTGTGGCGCACCATGATGAGCACCTGCGCGTCAGTGCGCAGCGAGGGCACAACCCCTTGCTGGCCAACTATGGCCCGGCGCTGATCGATAAAGCCTTGCTGGACGCCCTGTGTCGTCTGCTGGGGTGTTCGTTTTACAAAGCGATTCAGACCAACGCAGTGGGCATGGACACCAGTCACCCCGCCTTTGCCGGCATGGATTGGGCCCCCTTTTTGTCCAGCCTTCAGCCCGCCAGTCGCATACACGCCCGCCACACCGTGGGTATGCTCGACGCATTGACAGATCAAGACATCACTGAGCCGGTTCATGACGGCCTGCCCGAGACCTTGCAACAGGTTGTGCAGGTGTATGGGCATCGGTATTTCAAGCTCAAGGTGGGTGGGCGTTTGCAGGCCGACATTGAGCGCTTGAGTGCCATCGCCGCCGTGCTCGACCTGATTCCCGACCCCTATTGGGTGTCCCTGGATGGCAATGAGCAGTACAAAAGTGCGGCTGAATTCGCTGAGTTGCTCAATGCCATGCGTCACACCCCGGCCCTGAGTCGACTGGTTTCGAGCATCCTGTTCATCGAGCAACCGATTGGTCGGGCGCACGCGCTCGAGACCGATTTGTCGGGGCCCGAAATCGGCTTGCCGGTCATCGTGGACGAGTCAGATGGCATGCTAGATGCCTTTGTCCAGGCCAAGGCGCAAGGCTACTCAGGCATCTCCAGCAAGACCTGCAAAGGGGTGTATAGGTCTTTGCTCAATGCCATGCGCTGTCAGGTGTGGAATGTCGAGGCGGGCAGGCCGCGCTACTTCATGTCCGGTGAAGACTTGACCGTGCAGGCGGGCCTGTGCCTGCAACAAGACCTGGCCTTGGTCAATCTGTTGGGCATCCGCCATGTCGAGCGCAATGGCCATCATTATGTCAATGGCTTGGCTGCACTTTCCGCCGCAGAGCAAGGCCGTGTCCTGCAGGCCCATCCTGACCTGTATGAGCATAGCCATGGGGCCACCCGGGTCCGCATCCGCGATGGCATTTTGTCCATCGCCTCACTCGACGTGGTGGGCTTTGCCAGCGCCATCTTCTGAAACCCATTTCTTGAATTGACCATGCTTCCGCAACAGATATTTGATTTCTCTGCTCAAGTGGTGGCCATCACCGGTGCCGCCCGAGGCATAGGGTTGGCCACGGCCCGTGCTTATGCTTTGGCCGGTGCGCATGTGGCGCTGCTCGATATCGATGCCGAAGCGGCGAAGTCTGCGGCCCGTGGCATCGCCGCCGAGTGCTCAGCGCCTCAGCGCCGCATTGAAGGCCTCGGCCTGGATGTCACACACCCCGAGAGCGTGCAGCAGGCCATCGATCAAGTGGCCGCTTGGCAGGGGCGGATCGATGTGTTGGTCAATAACGCCGGCATCGCATTGCGCAAACCGACGTTAGAACTCAGTCTGGAAGACTGGAATAAAGTGGTCAACGTCAACCTGACGGGCGTGTTTTTATGCGCACAGGCCGCCGGTCGACACATGGTGCCCGCTCGCAGGGGTTGTATCGTGAACACGGCTTCCATCATGGGGCTGTCGGGCGGCGGTTTGTACCCCAATATTTCCTATCAATCGACCAAGGGTGCCGTGGTCAACCTGACGCGCGCCCTGGCGGTCGAGTGGGCCCCCCATCAGGTGCGGGTGAATGCCGTGGCACCCACCTGGGTGCGCACCGATTTCATCCGCCCTTTGTTGGCTCAACCGGAACTGGTGGCCCGCATCGAGGGGATGACCCCTTTGGGCCGACTGGCCGAAGCCGAAGACATCGTTGCAGCGATTTTGTACCTCAGCTCCCCGGCGGCCTCCATGGTCACGGGCCATACCCTGCCGGTGGACGGTGGTTTTTTGGCCCAATGAACACCTGGGCCGGGTCAGTTCACCAGCACCAGTTTGCCCATGACTGCGCGTGATCCCATGCGGGCATAAGCCTGTCGCAGGTCTTGCATGGGCATGGTGCAGTCGATGACGGGTTTGATGAGGCCTTGGGCGTGCCACTGCACCAATTCTTGCATCATGCGGGCATTGGCTTCGGGTTCGCGGCGCGAAAAATCGCCCCAAAACACCCCCACCACTGAAGCCCCTTTGAGCAAGGCCAGATTCAGGGGCAGTGAAGGGATGGGGCCGGAAGCAAAGCCGACCACCAGGTAACGGCCTCGCCAGGCGATGGATCGGAACGCCGGTTCGGCGAAGTCGCCCCCCACCGGGTCGTAGATGACATCCGGGCCTTTGCCATCGGTCAGGGCCTTGATCCGGTCGCGCAGAGGCTCGCGGGTGTAATCGATGGTGGCGTCGGCCCCCAACTGCCTGCACAGCTCGCACTTTTCGTGCGTTGATGCGGCCGCGATGACCTTGGCGCCGGCCGCTTTGGCAATTTGGATGGCGGCCGTGCCCACGCCACCGGCCGCGCCCAGCACCAGCACGGTCTCACCGGCCCGAAGTTGTGCCCGGTCGATCAAGGCGTGGTGAGAGGTGGCGTAAATCATGATGAAGGCGGCGGCATCGACGGCCGGAAAATCGTCGGGCAGGGGCAAGCACAAGCGGGCGGGCGCCAGGGCGTGGGTGCCGAAGCCGCCTGTGCCGGGCAGGCAGGCGACCCGCTGGCCCAGGCGCAGACCGCTGACCCCCGGGCCCATGGCCTCGATCACCCCGGCAAATTCAGAGCCCGGCACAAAAGGCAGCGGGGGCTTCATCTGATATTTGTTCTGGACGATCAACAGGTCGGGAAAGTTCAGACTGGCCGCCTCGATCCGAATGCGCACCTGGTCCGGCCCGGGCTGCGGGGTCGGGCACTCTTTCCAGTTCAGGGCGTCCACACCAATGGGGTTTTCACAGAGCCAAGCGTGCATATGGGGTCTCCTTTGCCTGGCATCATAATCTGCCACGACGGCGACCTACAATGAACCCTCACACGAGGCGATATGAATATTCTGATTTGCAATGACGATGGCTATCAGGCCCCGGGCATCGGGGCACTGTACGAAGCCCTGCGCGACCTGGGCCGGGTCGAGGTGGTGGCCCCGGAGCACAATAACAGTGCCAAGTCCAACGCGCTCACTTTGCATTCGCCTCTGTATGTCCAACGGGCATCCAATGGTTTTCGTTATGTGAACGGCACCCCGGCCGATTGCGTGCATATCGCGCTGACTGGTTTACTGGATTGGCGCCCCGATCTGGTGGTGTCCGGCATCAATAACGGTGCCAATATGGGCGATGACACCATCTATTCGGGCACGGTCGGTGCCGCCATGGAGGGTTATCTCATGGGTATTCCCGCCATCGCCTTTTCTCAGACTGAAAAGGGTTGGCGTCATTTGGATGCTGCGGCGCGACAAGCCCGACAACTGGTGGATCGTGTGCGAGACCTCAGCCTGATGGATGGCCCCACTTTTTTGCTCAATGTCAATATCCCCTGCTTGCCTGCCGAGCAGTTGAAGCCTGTCCAGGTCTGTCGGTTGGGTCGTCGTCATTCGGCCGAGCGCGTCATCACTCAAGAAAACCCGCGTGGCGACACGATGTACTGGATCGGCAGTGCCGGTGCCGCCAAAGATGACGCAGCAGGCACCGACTTTCACGCCACTTTTCAGGGGCATGTGTCGCTGACCCCCTTGATGGTCGATCTGACCGATCGGGTGGACATGGTGCGTTGGCAAACCCTGCAACACAGGCTGGCATGAAGCAGCGGCCTGCTTTCCCGGCCCGGCTTGACCTCAAGCCCAGACCTGCGTCGGTTTCGCCACAGGGCGGGCGCAGCGCTGCCCCCTTGCCGCCGGTGCAGGGCCTGGGCATGGACTCGCAGGCCGTGCGATTGCGCATGGTTCAGCGCTTGATGGAGGAGGGGATTCAGGACGAGATGGTGCTCAAGGCCATGGCCACCATCGAACGCCATCGATTCGTTGATACCGGTCTGGCCAATCAGGCTTATGAGGACACCAGCCTGCCCATTGGTCTGGGGCAGACCATCTCCAAACCCAGCGTGGTGGCCCGCATGATCGCCTTGTTGCGAGAGGGGCATAACCTTCGCATCAATGGCAAGCTGGGGCGGGTGCTCGAGATAGGCACGGGTTGCGGTTATCAGGCCGCCGTTCTGAGCCGGGTGGCCAAAGAGGTTTACAGTGTGGAGCGCTTGCGCGCTTTGCATGACAGGGCGGTGGATAATTTGCGGCATATGCGACAACCCAATTTACACCTGATTTTTGGGGATGGCATGGCCGGCTATCCTCAGGGTGCCCCGTATGCAGGGATCATCGCTGCGGCAGGCGGCGAGGCTTTGCCGCAGGCCTGGCTCGATCAACTCGCTATCGGCGGTCGCTTGGTGGCGCCCATGGTGACCGCTCAGGGCCAACAAGCTTTGGCCGTCGTCGAGCGCACGACACAGGGCTTTCAGCACCAGAGGCTGGAAGCCGTGAATTTCGTCCCGTTGAAATCGGGCATTGCTTAGGGAAGTACCAGGTCATGTCACTCTTGCGTTACTTTTTAGGCCTTGGCCTGATTTGGGCCGTGGCGGCTTGCGCGCCCAGCGTTAAACGACCGGCTCCGGTTGAAGACCGAACCGCCAAAGCCACGAGCCGCCCTGCTGCCAGCCCCACGCCTTCAAGGGCCAACACCCCAACGGTGCCCCCCTCTTCTGCCCAGGTCGCAGAGCCCGGCACTTACATCGTGCAACGTGGCGACACCCTGGCCAAGATCGCTCTCGATCATGGCGTCAGTTGGCGTGACCTGGCGCGTTGGAACCAAATCGAAACCCCCAATTTGATCGAGATCGGTCAGGTGTTGCGCGTCACCGGCCCAGCCGATGGCCCGGCCCGCCCGATGGCGGTGCGTCCCCTGCCGCCCCAGAGTACCCGCCCATCGCAGTCTGAACCTCAGGTCGCAGCCCCTGCGGCGAGCCCACCGCCTGCGCCCGCCGCAGCCCATGCCAACGGCGCACAGGGGGGTGCCCCGACTGACGATGCGCCGGCTTTTGTTTGGCCTGCCCAAGGCAAGCTCATCGCGGGCTTTGATGAGCCGCGCAGCAAGGGCTTGGACATCGCCGGTCAATCCGGTGACCCCGTTCTGGCGGCGGCCGATGGACGTGTGGTGTATGCCGGTTCGGGTCTGCGCGGTTATGGCAACCTGATCATCATCAAGCACAACAACACCTATCTGTCGGCCTATGCCCACAATCAGTCATTGCTGGTCAAAGAGGATCAGGACGTGCGCCGTGGGCAAAAGATCGCCGAAATGGGCAATACCGATGCCGATCAGGTCAAATTGCATTTTGAAATCCGTCGCCAGGGCAAGCCGATCGATCCGGCACGCTTGCTGCCGGCCCGTTGAACGCGCGCGTCGCGGGTTCGGTCTATGTCTAACGATCACTCCATGAACGAACCATCGCCACTTGATCAAACCCTGAGGGTTGATTCTCTTGATCTGGAGGGGCAGGGCATCGCCCGCCGACCGGACGGTAAAGTCGTTTTCATTGAGGGTGCCTTGCCCGGAGAGCGTGTGACGGTGCAGGTTCAACGGCGAAAGAATCAATGGGAGCAAGGCGTGATGCAAGAGTTGTGGCAAGCTGCCGCCTTGCGCGTCGCCCCCAGATGCCCACACTTCGGCCTGCATGCCGGGGCTTGCGGGGGTTGCAAGATGCAACACCTGGACCCATCGGCCCAAGTCGCGGCGAAGCAACGCGTTTTGGAGGACAACCTCTGGCATTTGGCCAAGGTCAGGGCCGAGACGATGCTGCCCCCGATTCATGGGCCGTCCTGGGGTTACCGCTATCGGGCCCGACTTTCGGTGCGCCATGTGGTGAAAAAGGGTCAGGTGCTGATTGGCTTTCATGAACGCAAAAGCCGTTACATCGCCGACATGCAAAGTTGTGCCATCCTGCCACCGGCCATCAGTGACCTGCTATTGCCATTGCGTGATCTCATTGCGGGCTTGAACGCCCGCGACACCTGCCCGCAAATTGAGTTGGCTTGTGGAGACCGTGTGTTTGCCTTGGTCTTGCGTCACTTAGAGCCTTTGATCGAATCGGATCGCCAACGTCTGCGTGACTTTGCCTGTGCCCACCCGGGCTTGCAATGGTGGTTGCAACCCAAAGGGCCGGACACAGTCCATCCGCTCGATCCGGACGCAGCGTTGTTGGCTTATACATTGCCCGAGTTCGGTTTGCAGATGCCGTTTCGTCCTACCGATTTCACCCAGGTCAACCCGGCCATCAACCAGGTGTTGGTGGGTGCGGCTTTGCGTTGCTTGCAAGTCCAAGCCCAAGAGCGGGTGATCGACTGGTTTTGCGGTTTGGGCAACTTCACTTTACCGTTGGCCACCCAATCCCATCAGGTGCTGGGCATTGAGGGCAGCCAGACCTTGGTCGAGCGCGCCGAGAAAAATGCCTCCTTGAATGCTTCGGCGCTTCGGCAAATGCCCCAATTTGTGGCGCGCAACCTGTTTGAGATGACGCCCGAGATGCTGGTGGCCGATGGGGTGGCCGACAAATGGCTGATTGATCCACCGCGCGAGGGGGCTTTTGCCTTGGTCAAGGCCTTGGCCGATTTGCACCAATCACCGCGCTCAGATTGGCGCAGACCACAACGCGTGGTTTATGTGAGTTGCAACCCGGCGACCTTGGCCCGCGATGCCGGCCTGATGGTTCACCAGGCCGGCTATCGATGCACCCATGCGGGGGTGGTCAATATGTTCCCTCACACCGCCCACGTGGAGAGCATGGCGGTGTTTGAACGGACTTAATCCCGCTCGCCGCCCACGATGCCCAGCAGCGACAACAGGCTCTGGAACACGTTGAAGACGTCCATGTAGATGGCCAGGGTGGCGCTGATGTAATTGGTCTCGCCGCCTTCGATCACGCGGCGAATGTCATACAGGATGAAGGCGCTGAAAATCAGCATGGCCAGGGTGGATATGGCCATCATGCCGGCAGTGGAACCCACGAAGGCATTGATGACGCTGGCCACCAGCAAGACGATGGCGCCCACAAAGAGCCATTTGCCCATGCCGCTGAGGTCACGCTTGATGACTGTGGCCAGGCTGGCCATGGCAAAGAACACACCCGCCGTGCCCGCAAAGGCCGTCATGATGAGTTGAGGCCCGTTGCGAAAGCCCAGAACGGCAGACAGCAGGCCGGAGAGCATCAGGCCCATGAAGAAGGTGAAGCCCAGCAGGAACCAGACGCCCTTGGAGGTTTCTTTGGTTCGTTCAATGACGTAAATGAAGCCGAAGGCCACACCGAGAAACAGCACCATGCCCAAAATGCCACTGAAAGCCTTGTGCAGGCCGGTGGACACACCGAGCCAGGCCCCCAGAACTGTGGGCAGCATGCTGATGGCCAGCAAGAGATATGTGTTGCGCAAAACGCGATTGCGGTCGACTGTACCGACGCCCACATCGCGGTAGGAAACGGTTTGGATCTGATCGCTCATCTGAACTCTCCGGTAGAAGCCTGCACATGCAGACACGCACATTGTAAAGAAATGTGATGGTCGGACAATAGGGTTTTCAATTCCCCAGGAAAGATGGGGTTTTGCATCACTAATGATTAAAATTTCCCTGTGAAAATGCGTCAAAAATCAGATTTGCCCAGCAAAGTTTGCCTGGTCTGCGGGCGGCCCTTCAGCTGGCGCAAGAAATGGGCTCGCGATTGGGAGCAGGTCAAGTATTGCTCAGAGCGCTGCCAACGACAAAAGGGCCAGGGCCGTGTGGCAGAACTTCCCTGATCAACCCCGCAACACCTGTTGCCGGTGTTGCTCGGCCTGAGCCAGGATGAGTTGTCGTTCGGCCTCGCCCAGCCTTTGGGCGTTTCTGACTTGCATGACCATGCGGGGTTGGCGCGCCAGTTGGTTTTCGTGGCGCAGCAAAAAAGCCCAATACAAGGTGGTGATGGGGCAGGCTTGATCGCCCGTGCTGTCCTGCGGTCGATAGACGCAACCCTTGCAATAGTTGCTCAAGCTATCGATGTATTTGCCGCTGGACACATAGGGTTTGCTGGCCATGATGCCGCCATCGGCGTATTGGCTCATGCCCAAGGTGTTGGGTAACTCGACCCACTCGACCGCATCGACATACATCCCCAGATACCAGGCGTGGACTTCTTGCGGGCGAACGCCCAGCAGCAAGGCATAAAGACCCGTCACCATCAGTCGCTGGATATGGTGCGCGTAGCCCAGTTTCAGGGTTTGACCGACCACTTCACGCACGCAGGCCATGGGCGTTTGGGCATGCCAAAAAACGGCAGGCAAGGGCATATGGGCTTGCAGGCCATTGAGCTCGGCATAAGCGGGCATGCGGGTCCAGTAAACCCCGCGAACATATTCACGCCAGCCCAGAACCTGACGAATGTAACCCTCGGCATCGGCCAGCGGAACCCGGCCCTCGCGGTAGGCCCGCTCAATCTCGTGCACCAACTCGCGCGCGCCCAGCAGTTTGAGGTTCAGGGCCGCCGACAGTTTTGAGTGGTACAGCCATGGTTCGCCAAGCCACATGGCGTCTTCGTAGCGGCCGAAGCGGGGCAAACGCCAGCGGACGAAGTCGTCCATGGCTTGCAAAGCCTGGGCGCGTGTCACCGGCCAATGGAACTCAGCCAGTTCACCGGGCAACTCGGCCATTTCGCTTTGCACGTATCGGATCACTTCCAGGGTGATCTCATCGGGCTCGAATCGGGGCAAGGGCGGCAACTCGCCAGGTCCGGCTGAGCCGAATGCGGCTCGATTTTCGGCGTCGAAATTCCACTGTCCACCCACCGGGTCATCGCCATCCATCAACACGCCAAATCGCTTGCGTTGTTCCCGGTACCAGTATTCCATGCGCCATTGCTTGCGCCCCCGGGTGTGGCTGGAAAAGTCGCGCACAGTGGTGAAAAAATGGGTGTCGTCATGAATCTCCAGTGGCAAATTCTGGGCTTGAGACACGGTGCGCAAAGCCTCTAGCACACGCCATTCGCCCGGTGCCGTCACGGCCAGGGCCGATGGTTTGAGTCGCTCTATGTCGCGTTGCAATGCCTGCGCCAATGAGGGCAGGGCCTGTGGGTCGTCCAGACGTTGATACTGAACGCGCCATCCCAAATCGCGCATCCGCAGGGCGAAGTGGCGCATCGCGGACAGAAAAAGAGCAGTGCGTTGCTTGGATGACCGCACATGCAAAGACTCATCCCGGGCTTCGGCCATCCAGACCATATCGAGAGCCGGATCGGCTTGCTGCAAAACCTGGGCTTCTTCGTCCAACTGGTCGCCCAGAACCACCAACAAGCGTCTTATGGTCATTCTTTCCCCCACCCTTTGATGCGGGCATCGTAAACGCTGCACAATAATCTTGTGTCATCCACTGCAATTACCCATTCAGCAAACCCGCCTGCGGCCCGGATTGACCCCGACAGTCTGGCCGCTTTGCCCCGCGCTTGCGGGGTTTACATTTTTCGGGGCGAGGGAACCTTGCCTTTGTATGTCGGTAAAAGTGTGGACATTCGCGCCAGAGTGCGCTCGCATTTGAGGGCCCCTGATGAAGCCCGCATGGTGGCCCAAACGCGCCGCATAGACTTCATTGCAACCGCTGGAGAATTGGGGGCCTTGCTGCTTGAATCGAGGCTGATCAAAACCCTGAGTCCCCTCTTTAACATCCGGCTGCGTCGATCGCGCGGCTTGTGCACGGTTCAACTGGCCGTGACCCCCAAAGGGCTGGTGCCACGCGTGGTCTCTGCCGGCTCGGTGCAGCTGGGCTTGCAGAACGATTTGTACGGTTTATTCACATCGGTGCGTGCGGCACAGGCCGCGCTGCGCGCCTTGGCCGATACCCACGGGCTGTGTCTGGGGCTGCTCGGATTGGAAAAATTGACCCGTGGCGCTTGTTTTGGCCATCAACTCAAAACTTGCCTGGGGGCGTGTGCCGGGCTGGAGCCGCGCGTTGACCACGACGCCCGGTTGCTGGCCGGATTACAAGACATACAGGTCCACGCCTGGCCACATGCGGGTGAAATTGAGCTGTCCGAGACCCTGGACGGCTGGCGACAAAGCCACCGCATCAATCATTGGCGCCATCTAGGCACCTGGTGCTCAAAAAGCGGTCAGTACACCGAATGGCCGGCCGACCACTTCGATCTGGATACATACAAAATCCTGCTCAGACCTGTGCTTCAGTACACCCCCTCAGGCCTGCATGTCTGAGCCGGGGCTCATTTTTTGAGCTGCGGTTGAGGGCCACTGTCGTAATCGATGCGTGGCACTCGCACGGTGGCGACTTTTTCCACATAGCCGTTGTCGATGCCGCGCCGAGGATGCCCGGTGTTGTACTCTGACAAGGCCTGTGCCAAAGCCCGACCGCCCGGGCCATGGACTTTGATGGCCCGTTGGTAGGACTCTAGAAGCACCGCTTGCATGCCCTTGAGGTTGCGACAAGGATCAAACACCGATTCAACGGTCAGATCGAGACGACTCAGGTTTTTGTGATTGATCATGGCCAATCCCATGTCGATGGAGTGTCCCTTGTTGAGCAGGTATTTGGCTGTATAGACCGCCTCAGCGGCGTTCACGGGCTGCCGGTTCAGCCGATAAGGCCCATTGATGCCGATGGCATAGGGGTTGTTGCCACTCTCGTGCTTCACCAGGTGCATCACGGTTTGTGGGTGCACTTGGGGGGCACATGCCAAGGCAAGCGACAAAACGGCTTCGGGGGTCATACGGGTCAGATCTATACTAAAGTGGTATTTTAGGGTGATTCAAGTCTTTCGTGTAGCCCCCCGGTCTTTACCCCGATAATGGACTGTCGAGTCAATGAGCCACAGAGATGGGACAACTTGCCCTCGCAGCCAAAATCACCCACGTGCCGAGCATGGTGCTCAGCGAGTTTCCCGGCGAGCGTCAGGGCAGCCGGCAGGATGCCATAGACGGCCATATTGAAATCTCCCGCCGCTGCCGGCAAGCTGGGGTAGATACTTTGGTGGTGTTTGACACCCATTGGTTGGTCAATGCCAACTACCACATCAATTGCGCCCCCCACTTTCAGGGGGTCTACACCAGCAATGAATTGCCTCATTTCATCAGTAATATGGCTTTTGAAGCCGATGGCAATCCGCGTCTGGGCCATTTGCTGGCGCAGGTTTGTAACGAGTTGGGGGTCGAGACCCTGGCCCATGATCGCACCACCTTGCAGCCCGAATATGGCACGCTGGTGCCGATGCGCTACATGAATGCAGATCGGCATTTCAAGGTGATCTCCGTCTCGGCCTTGTGCACCTCCCACTATTTGGATGACAGTGTCCGACTGGGTTGGGCCATGCGGCGGGCGGTCGAGCAGCATTACGAGGGCAAGGTGGCATTTCTGGCCAGTGGATCGCTGAGTCACCGCTTTGCGCAAAATGGCATGGCCCCGGCCATGGCTTTCAAGGTCTGGAGCCCATTTCTGGAGCGCATGGACCATGAGGTCCTGGGGTTGTGGCAAAAGGGTCAGTGGTCCGAGTTTTGCGAAATGCTGCCTGAATATGCGGTCAAAGGCCATGGCGAGGGTTTCATGCATGATACCGCCATGTTGCTGGGCGCCTTGGGCTGGTCCGCTTACACCGGTCAGGCTGAAATTCTGACGCCTTACTTCGGTGCTTCCGGCACAGGCCAGGTGAATGCGGTCTTGCCGGTCTTGCCGGCGGATGAGGCGGCGATACCTGCACCGCAAGCCAGTCGAGCCCAAGCTTACCGGGCCTTCCCGCGCCTTTGATGAACAACCCGATTCCTTGGTCGCAGGCCTGGCGTTTTTGGCTGAAGTTGGGTTTCATCAGCTTTGGCGGACCCGCCGGACAAATCGCTTTGATGCACACTGAACTGGTGGAACGGCGGCGTTGGATTTCCGAGCAACGTTTTTTGCATGCATTGAATTACTGCATGCTTTTGCCGGGTCCGGAGGCCCAGCAGTTGGCCACCTATCTGGGCTGGCTGATGCACCGCACCTGGGGCGGGGTGGTGTCGGGGGTGTTATTCGTGCTGCCTTCCTGGTTCATTCTGGCGGCCTTGTCCTACATTTATGTGCGGTGGGGTGAGGTGTCTTGGGGGGCGGCCATTTTTTCGGGCATCCAGCCCGCGGTGACGGCCGTGGTGGCC
>JBEAZY010000203.1:0-2609 GCA_041159205.1 Pseudomonadota bacterium | reverse complement strand
ACGTCGTGGTCAACGCCGGACTGAAGTCTGAAGCGTATGTGCCCATTGAGGAATTCAAGAACGACCAGGGCGAAGTCGAAGTCCAAGCCGGTGACTTCGTCTCGGTGGCCATCAGCAGCGTCGAAAACGGCTATGGCGATACCATTCTGAGCCGTGACACGGCCAAGCGTCTGGCCTCCTGGTTGTCGCTGGAAAAAGCCCTCGAGTCGGGCGAGTTCGTCACCGGAACCACCAGCGGCAAGGTCAAGGGTGGCTTGACCGTGCTGGTCAATGGCATCCGCGCCTTTTTGCCCGGTTCATTGATCGACACCCGCCCCATCAAAGACCTGTCGCCGTATGAAAACAAAACGATGGAGTTCAAGGTCATCAAGCTGGACCGCAAGCGCAATAACGTGGTGCTGAGCCGCCGTGCCGTGGTCGAGGCTTCGATGGGCGAAGAGCGCGCCAAGCTGATGGAGACCCTGAAAGAAGGCGCCGTCGTGACCGGTGTGGTGAAAAACATCACCGAATACGGCGCGTTTGTCGATTTGGGCGGCATCGATGGTCTGCTGCACATCACCGACATGGCCTGGCGCCGTGTGCGCCACCCGAGCGAAGTGGTGCAGGCCGGCCAGGAAATCACTGCCAAGATCCTCAAGTTTGACACCGAGAAAAACCGCGTGTCTCTGGGCCTGAAGCAAATGGGCGACGATCCCTGGATGGGCGTGGCCCGACGCTACCCGCAAGGCACCCGCATGTTCGGCAAGATCACCAACATCGCCGATTACGGCGCGTTTGTCGAGCTCGAGCCCGGCATCGAAGGTTTGGTGCACGTGTCCGAAATGGACTGGACCAACAAGAACGTGGCCCCGAACAAGATCGTCTCGCTGGGCGATGAGGTCGAAGTCATGGTGCTGGAGATCGACGAAGACAAGCGCCGCATCTCTTTGGGCATGAAACAGTGCCGTGCCAACCCCTGGCAGGAATTCGCGCAGAACACCAAGCGCGGCGACCGCGTCAAAGGCCCGATCAAGTCGATCACCGATTTTGGTGTGTTCGTGGGCCTGGCTGCCGGCATCGATGGCCTGGTGCACTTGTCTGACCTGTCGTGGAACGAGACCGGCGAAGCCGCTGTGCGCAACTACAAAAAAGGTCAGGAAGTCGAAGCCATCGTGTTGGCCGTCGATGTCGAGCGCGAGCGCATCTCTTTGGGCATCAAGCAACTCGACGCCGACCCCTTCACGACCTTTGTCTCGATCAACGACAAGGGCGCCATCGTGACTGGCAAGGTCAAGACCGTGGACGCCAAGGGCGCCGAGATTGACCTCGGAGAGGACATCGTGGGTTATCTGCGTGCCTCGGAGATCTCGGCCGATCGCGTGGACGATGCCCGCAACGTGCTCAAGGAAGGCGACGAAGTCAATGCCGTGGTCACGAACGTGGATCGCAAGACCCGCAACATCCAACTGTCGATTCGCGCCAAGGATGCGGCCGACCAACAAGAAGCCATGGCCAGCCTGAACCAGCAGTCATCGCGCGAAAACGCCGGCACCACCAGCCTGGGCGCCTTGTTGCGTGCCAAGCTTGACAACAACTCATGACGCGCTCTGACCTGGTCGAGGAACTGGCTACCCGCTTTGGCCAGTTGACGCACCGGGATGCGGAATTTGCCGTCAAGACCCTGCTCGATGCCATGAGCGAGGCCTTGTCGCGCGGGCACCGCATTGAGTTGCGCGGCTTTGGCACTTTCTCGGTGAATCGCCGCCCCCCTCGCATGGGCCGAAACCCACGTTCGGGGGAAAGCGTGGCCATCCCTGAAAAACGGGTGCCGCACTTCAAGCCCGGAAAAGCCCTGCGCGAAGCGGTGGATCAGCCTAAGTAAAGGCGGGCACAGGCGACCTGCGGGTCGCCTGTCCGACCTACAATGGCCCCATGAAGCGACTCTTAGGCCTGCTGCAAACCCTGCTCAAAGCGGCCATCTTCTTCACCCTGTTTGCTTTCGCCCTGAATAATCAGGACGATGTGACGGTGCGTTTTTTCTTTGGCACCGAATGGCACACCCCCCTGGTGCTGGTGGTACTGGCCGCTTTCGCGCTGGGCATGGCCATTGGGGTCTTGTCCATGGTGCCGCGCTGGTGGCGTGAGCGGCGGGCCGCTCAAAAAGCGCAGGTGAATCCGGCCCCCTCCTCAGTCACCGCCCCCTCAACCCGACCTGAACATGGAACTTGACCTGTCCTGGGCTTTGGTGGCCCTGCCAGTGGTGTTTGTGTTGGGGTGGCTGGCCTCGAGGCTGGATTTGCGCCAGTTGCGGATTGAAAACCGCACCCAACCCAAAGCCTATTTTCAAGGTTTGAATCATCTGCTCAACGAGCAGCAAGATCAGGCCATTGACGCGTTCATTGAAGCGGTGCAACAAGACCCGGACACTTCGGAGCTGCACTTTGCGCTGGGCAACCTGTTTCGCCGTCGAGGTGAATTCGAGCGCGCCATCCGGGTGCATGAGCATCTGCTGGCGAGGGCCGACCTGAGCCCCGGCGATCGGCATCGCGCCAGACACGCGCTGGCACTGGATTTTCTGAAAGCCGGGTTGCTGGACCGCGCCGAAGAGAACCTGCGTTTACTGGTGGACA
>JBEAZY010000202.1:0-4330 GCA_041159205.1 Pseudomonadota bacterium | reverse complement strand
CACCACCACCAAACGCTGCAGCGGGAACTCAATGGCCAAATCGCGCAAGTTGTGCTCTCTGGCCCCCTCCAGCACCAGACGCGGGGTCGAATCAGACACCGCCCGCCTCAAACCCATGCCGATGTGCTTGCGGTCACCCAAATAAGCACCCGTCAGCGTGTCGGCACCGCGCAACTGGTTCACCGTGCCATCAAACACAATCTGCCCTCCGCGCTCACCCGGCCCCGGCCCCATATCGATGATGCGGTCGGCCGCCACCATCACCGCCGGATCGTGCTCAACCACCACCAGCGTGTTGCCAGCATCGCGCAAGCGATGCATGGCCTCGGTGATGCGGCGCATATCGCGCGGGTGCAAACCGATGCTGGGCTCGTCCAACACAAACAGCGTATTGACCAACGAGGTGCCCAGCGCCGTGGTCAAATTGATGCGCTGCACCTCGCCGCCACTCAGGGTTCGACTCTGGCGATCCAGGGTCAGATAACCCAGACCGACATCGCACAAATAACGCAAGCGGGTGCGAATCTCTTCCAGCAACAACTGCATCGCCTGCCCCTCAGGGGTGGCCGGGCTGGCATCAAGTTGCGACTGCATGCGGTCAAAAAAGACCCGCAATTTGACAATCGGCAACAGCATCAAGTCGTGCAAACACAGCCCGGGCAGCGTGGCCAGCACCTCCCGCGACCACGCGGTACCCTGCGGTAAAAACCGCTGCGCCACAGGCATGACCGCATCGGCATCGGACACACTGCCCAAACGCCACAAGAGGCTCTCGGTTTTCAGGCGGGCACCGCCACAGGCCCCGCAAGGCGTGTAGCTGCGGTACTTAGACAACAGCACACGAATGTGCATCTTGTACGACTTGCTCTCCAGGTACTCAAAAAACCGTTTGATGCCGTACCACTGCTGATTCCATTTCCCGCTGTAAGTGGGCGAGCCCTCAATCACCCAGGCCTTTTGCTCGGGTGTCAATTTGTTCCAGGGGGTGTCACGCGGAATACCGGCTTTTTCGGCATGCCGCATCAGGTCATCCTGGCACTCGGCCCAGGCCGGGGTCTGTATGGTCTTGATCGCACCGGCACGCAAGGTCAGCTTGTCATTCGGTATCACCAGACCATAGTCCACGCCGATCACCCGGCCAAACCCCCGACACACCTCGCAAGCCCCCACCGGCGAGTTAAAGGAAAACATCGACGGCACCGGGTCGGTGTACTGCAAGTCGCTCTCGGGGCAATGCAGCCCGGTCGAAAAACGCCACACCTCGCCCCCCGCAGCCTCATCGGCCCCCAGCGCATGCACCGCCAGGCGGCCACCTCCCCGGCGCAAAGCAACCTCAATGGCCTCTATCGCACGAGCGCGCTCGACCCCACCGGCCCGAAAACGGTCGGCCACCACATCCAGAACCCGTCGCGGCCCGCTGGGCTTGGCCACCTCGCGCTCGGCATGAATGCGACTAAAACCACTGGCGCTCAGCCACTGCTGCACCTCCTCGGGCGTGGTGTTGGCAGGCAACTCAACGGCAAAGGTCAGCACCAACCTGGGGTCTTGGGCGGCCTCGGCCCGCGCGCATATTTCCGCCCAGATGGTGTCGGCGGTGTCATGGCGCACAGGCAAACCCGTATGACGGTCATGCAAATGACCCGCACGGGCAAAAAACAACTTCAGATGGTCATTCAGCTCGGTCATCGTGCCCACGGTTGAGCGCGAGCTGCGCACCGGGTTGGTCTGGTCGATCGCAATCGCCGGGGGCACCCCCTCCACCCGATCCACCTGTGGCCGATCCATGCGGTCCAGAAACTGGCGGGCATAGGCGCTGAAGGTCTCGACATAACGCCGCTGGCCTTCGGCATACAGGGTGTCAAACACCAGGCTCGACTTACCCGACCCACTGGGGCCCGTGACCACAGTCAACTCGCCGGTGCGAATATCGAGGTCAATGTTTTTCAGGTTGTGCTGGCGCGCGCCAACGATGCGTATGATGCCCTGGGCCATGGTGGGTTCTTTCGACGTAGGGCAGACATTGTAGGGACGAAAAAAAGCCACGGCACTCTACCGTGGCTTTGGTCACCCTAAGGATTAATACCGGCAGGCCCCCTGGCATCGGGCCAGGCCCCGGTAACGCTCACTTGCCTTCGGCAGGCTTGGCGGGCTCAGCCGCGGGTGCGGCAGGTGCGGCGGGCGTCGCGGCGGCCGCAGCCGGTTTCGCAGGCTCGCTGTGAACCGCATCGGCGCCGTGTTTTTCGCCCCCCATATCCAGGCTATCGCCGCCTTTCATGATCACAAACAGGGCCAAGGCCGCAAACACGATGAAACCAATCAGAATCTTGATCATTGGGGGTTCTCCAGTCGAAAAAAAGCCCTCCACAGAGGGAGGGCTTCAATGTAGCAGGCATGTGCCTGCAGTTTGCTTACATCAGTCGTTGGCGTAGATGTCCACGTCTTTGGTTTCTTTAACGAACAAGACGCCGATGATGAAAGTCATGCCGGCGATGATGATCGGGTACCACAAGCCGTTGTACATATTGCCGGTCTGCGCCACGATGGCGAACGCGGTCGTGGGCAGCAAGCCGCCGAACCAGCCGTTACCGATGTGGTAGGGCAAAGACATCGAGGTGTAGCGAATCCGGGTCGGGAACATCTCAACCAGCATGGCGGCAATCGGGCCGTACACCATGGTGACCAGAATCACCAGATAGATCAGGATGATCGACACCATGACTTTGTCCAACTTGGCCGGGTCGGCCTTGGTCGGGTAGCCGTGCTCTTTCAGCTCTTTGGCCAAGGCGGCACTCAACAGGGCATCCTTGACCTTGCCGTCGTCCTTCAGGGTGGCCAGCTTGGTCTCGGCGGCCTTGACGGCAGCTTCATCGACAGGGTTGGCGGCCTTCAGGTCTTCTACGGCTTTCTCAGCGGCTTCACGGGCAGCGGCGATGTCCTCGGCACCGGGCACGACCTTGATGCTGTTCTCACCAATCTTGATCACAGCAGACTGACCTGGTGTGGCTTCGTTGGTGTAGCTCACCGAATTGGCCGCCAGTTTTTGTTTGGCAACGTCACAAGAACTGGTGAATTTAACCGTGCCGGTTGGGTTGAACTGGAACGAACACTCCGCCGGGTCGGCCATCACGACCACCTTGCTCTTTTGCTGGGCCGCGTACAGATCGGGGTTGGCCGCCTTGGTCAGCGCCTCAAACACCGGGAAGTAAGTCAGCACGGCCAACAGGCAGCCCAACATGATGATGGGCTTGCGACCGATCTTGTCCGACAGCGAGCCAAACACGATGAAGAAAGGCGTGCCCACGAGCAGCGACACGGCCACCAGGATGTTGGCAGTGGCACCATCGACCTTCAGCGACTGCGTCAGGAAGAACAGGGCATAGAACTGACCCGAATACCAGACCACGGCTTGACCGGCGGTCAACCCCACCAAGGCCAAAATCACGATCTTCAGGTTTTTCCACTGGCCAAAAGATTCCGTCAACGGCGCCTTAGAGGTCTTGCCTTCAGACTTCATCTTCTGGAATGCGGGCGACTCATTCATGGTCAAACGGATGTAGACCGAAACGGCTAACAGCGCAATCGACACAATGAACGGCACACGCCAACCCCAATCGGCAAATGCGGCTTCGCCAATCGCGGTCCGGGTGCCCAAAATCACCATCAGCGACAGGAACAAACCCAAAGTCGCAGTGGTTTGAATCCAGGCCGTGTAGGCACCGCGCTTGCCATGCGGGGCATGCTCGGCCACATAAGTGGCGGCACCACCGTATTCACCGCCCAGAGCCAGGCCTTGCAACAAGCGCAAAGCAATCAGAATGACCGGGGCGGCCACACCGATGCTGGCATACGTGGGCAGGATGCCGACGATGAAAGTCGACAAGCCCATGATCAGAATCGTGACCAGGAAGGTGTATTTGCGGCCGATCATATCGCCCAAGCGGCCAAACACCAGCGCACCGAAGGGGCGCACGATAAAGCCTGCGGCGAAAGCCAGCAGCGCGAAAATGAACGCCGACCCGGCATCCAACCCGCTGAAGAACTGCTTGGCAATGATCGCGGCCAGCGATCCATAAAGGTAAAAGTCGTACCACTCGAACACGGTACCCAGAGAAGAGGCAAAAATCACCTTCTTCTCTTCCGCGGTCATCGGACGTGCGGCTTCGGTTGTTGCCATATGTTTTGTCTCCAAAAATGATCTGCTTCAAGGTGTGAAGCAGTGTGAAGAGTTTGCCGATGCACTCTGACCCTACTCTGACTTGAAACTTTTGCCAGACTGACGGCCATGTAAATGTCTTTACCAAATAGACATATTAATCAGGCCATTTTTAAA
>JBEAZY010000201.1:0-8874 GCA_041159205.1 Pseudomonadota bacterium | reverse complement strand
GGCGGGCATGGCCCTGGCCAGCGATTTGGCCGAAGAGTCACGCCGCCCGCGTGTGGTGGCCCTGCTCTACACCATGATGTTGCTGGGCATGATCGTCAGCAGCGGCGTGTACGGCTGGCTGTTGCAGGATTTCAGCCCCCTGCGCCTGATCCAGGTCATCCAGGGCT
Source organism: Pseudomonadota bacterium (assembly GCA_041159205.1). Taxonomy (GTDB): domain Bacteria; phylum Pseudomonadota; class Gammaproteobacteria; order Burkholderiales; family Burkholderiaceae_C; genus Limnohabitans. Next base: position 8,707 of record JBEAZY010000201.1, on the reverse strand, counting down.
CGGCCTTGGCGGTGCTGGTGCTGAATTTTGTGGCGCTGTGGAAACAGGAGGCGCGCCAGACCAAACGGGGTGAACGCGAGGCCGGTGGCTTCAGCCGGCACTGGCGTGAGCTGATGGGACAAGCGCAAATGAGGCGTTTTTTGTGGGCCACGGGCCTGGGCAGTTGCGCCTTTGGCATGCAAGACATCGTGCTCGAGCCCTATGGGGCGCAAGTGCTGGGTCTGGATGTGGGTGCCACGAGCGGTTTGACCGCCGTGGGGGCCATCGGTTCTTTGCTGGCGTTTGCCCTCTCGGCACGGGTGATGGGCCAGCGTGTCAGCGCCTGCGCCCTGGCGGGCTTGGGGGCGACGCTGGGCATGCTGGCTTTTGCCCTGGTGATTTTTTCGGCCCCGCTGCAATCGGTGGCCATGTTCAAGTGCGGCGTAGGGCTGGTCGGCTTTGGGGCCGGTCTGTTTTCAGTCGGCATGCTGGTCAATGCCATGACCTATGGCGATGCACGCCTGAGCGGCCTGGCCCTGGGGGCTTGGGGCGCGGTACAGGCCACCTCCGCCGGGGTGGCGATGGCTTTGGGTGGCATTTTGCGCGACAGCGTCGATGCGCTGGCCCAGGCCGGTCACTTGGGCGAAGCCCTGCAATCGGTGGTCACCGGTTACAGCTTTGTCTATCACCTTGAAATGTATTTGTTGCTGGTGGTGCTGATTGCCTTGGGGCCGATGGCCCGACGGGGTCTGAGCCGTCATGCGAATTCTTCCACCCGTTTTGGTTTGGCCGAGTTGCCAAGCTGATTTTTACCCACCACTGGAGACCAACCATGGGAACAGGCGCTATCACTCAATACATAGACGTGGCTCAGCTCGTTTTATATCTGTTCTGGGCGTTTTTCGCCGGACTGATTTATTACCTGGTGCGGGAGAATCACCGCGAAGGGTACCCGATGGACTCGGGCTGCGAGCATGGGCCGAAGATGGAGGGCTGGCCGCCGGTGCCGGCCTCGAAAACTTTCACCCACGAGAACGGGCATGTCACGCTCAGCCCCGACCCGCAGCGCCGCGACGGCGATTACCACGCCGAACCGGCTCACGGCTGGATCGGCTCGCCGCTGGAGCCATTGGGCAACCCGTTGCTGGCCGGTGTGGGGCCGGGCGGATGGGCGCAACGTGCCGATGTGCCCGACATGACCATGCACGGCGAGGCCAAGATCGTGCCCCTGCGCGTGGCGCCCGACCACGGGGTTTCGGCCCGAGACACCGACCCGCGTGGCTTGCCGGTTTACGGGGCCGACGGTGAAGTGGCGGGACAAGTGGCGGACTTGTGGGTGGATCGCATGGAAATGATGTTCCGTTACCTGGAAGTCGCCCTGCCCGATGGCAGCCGCCGCCTGTTGCCGGTGCCGTTTGCGCGCATCAAGAAAAACGGGGTGGAGGTCCACGCCTTGCTGGCGCGCCAATTTGCCGATGTACCCACCACCCGCTCGCCCGAGCAGGTGACCTTCCTGGAAGAAGAGAAGATCAGCGCCTGCTTCGGTGCCGGCCAGCTGTACGCCACCCCTGATCGCAAGGAACCCATCCTGTGAAGGCCACGCACGAACATGAGTGGGAGGCCGCACCCGGTCTGCCCGAGCCTTTGCCGGCGGATGAAAAAATCATCTGGCAAGGTGCCCCCGACTGGCAGGCACTGGCGGTGCATGCCTTTCATGTTCGAAAAGTGGCGATTTACTTTGCCCTGATGTTGACCTGGCAGGCCATCAGCCTGCGCACCGACGGGGCCGATGCCCTGGACATCGTGATCGACTTGAGCAAGTCGGCGACGCTGGTGACGGTGGCCTTGTGCCTGTTGGGCATGGCCGCCTGGTGGGCCGCCAGCACCACCCTGTACACACTGACCGACAAGCGACTGGTGATGCGGGTGGGCATCGTGCTGAGCCTGACCTTTAACTTCCCGCTGCGTTGCATCCGGTCGGCCCATGTGAAAACACTGGGTGGCGACCATGCCGATATCGCGCTGGAGCTGCCCCCGGGTGACCGGATTGGCTGGTTTCATCTGTGGCCGCATCAAAGGGCCTGGCACCTGAAGCACCCGCAACCCGCCATGCGTGCGGTGCCGCACGGCGCCCAGGTGGCCGCCTTGTTGCAAAAAACCTGGATGCAAGCCCAGGCCCCCGGCGCGGGCCGTGCGGCCACGCCCGATGCGCCGCAAGGCACACCCGGCAGTTGGGCCAACCCGCCTGGACACGCGGCATGAACACCTTGCGCCAGCCGAACCGTGCCGCCATTCCGATCGGGTGGTTGATCGGCCTGATGGCCGTCATGGTGTTGTCGGTGGCGCTGGCGCGCTGGCAGGGCTGGCGCGAACCGGTGGTCGATGCGGCCACGGTGTGGGAGGCCAGCCTGCTGTTTGAAGACCTGCCCAATGGCGATGTGCAGGTCAGGAACGCCCGCGATGGCCAGACAGTGGCCGTCTTTGCGGGTGAACAAGGCTTTTTGCGCGGCAGCCTGCGGGCCATGGCCAGACAGCGCCGACTGGCACAAGCCGATATGACGGCACCCTTGGTGTTGCGCGCGCTGGCCGACGGTCGGCTGGTGTTGCTCGACCCGAAATCGGGTGAGCGCATCGACCTCGATTCTTTCGGCCCGAGCAACAAGGCGGTGTTCGCCGGTTTGCGCCCGGCCACCCCCCCGGCATTGATACAGGAGTAAGACGATGAATGCTGCCACCACCACCATCCTGACGGGCGCCGACGCGAACGAAAAAGCGCGCCAGAGCAATTTGCTGAGCCCGCGTTTTTACACGACCGATCACGATGCCTTTGACCGCCTCAGCGTGGAACCGCTGCGCGCCGAATGGGATGCGATGATGAAAGAGTACGAGGGTGACAACAACCACGACCACTTTCAGCGCGACACCACCTTCATGCAAGAGCTGGAGGCGTGTGCGCCGAACTGGAGCCCGGAGATGCGCCAGGAGATGCTGGACTTCTTCGTCAGTTCGCTGACCTCTGAGTTTTCCGGCTGCGTGCTTTATAACGAAATCAGAAAGCACGTCAAAAACCCGGACATCAAGCAATTGATGACTTATATGGCCCGCGACGAGTCGCGGCATGCGGGTTTCATCAATATGTCTTTGCGCGACTTTGACTTGGGCATCGAGTTGGGCAAACTCAAGAGCGATAAGCCATACACTTTCTTCAAGCCCGCACACATTATTTACGCCACTTATTTGTCGGAAAAAATCGGCTACGCCCGCTACATCACCATTTTCCGCCAGCTGGAGCGGCATCCGGAAAAGCGCTTTCACCCGATCTTCCGCTGGTTCGAGCGCTGGTGCAATGACGAGTTCCGCCATGGCGAATCGTTCGCCCTCATCATGCGCGCCAACCCCGATTTGCTGCAAGGCTTCAATCTGATCAAGATCCGCTTTTTCCTGTTGGCGGTGTATGCCACCATGTATGTCCGGGATCACCGCCGTCCGCTGCTGCACCAGGCCATGGGGCTGGAGGCGACGCGCTACGACTTTGAGGTGTTTCGCATCACCAATGAGATCACCCAGCAGGTTTTCCCGATTGCGCTGGACATTGATGACCCCCGGTTTCATCAAGGCCTGGAAGCGCTGGTGGAAATCAGCGACGCCTTTGATGCGGCCAAAACGCGGGGCGGTCTGTCGGGTTGGCTGGGACAGGCCTGGCATGGCGCGCGCGCGATGGGCACATTCTGTCGCCTGTTCGCATTGCCCGTCAAACGTCAGAAACTGCTGGATCAGCCCAGGATGCGCCCCACATGGTGAGTGAAACCCTCTGGGCAGCCGTCTTTGCCATCTTTTGCTGGTGGTCTGGGACGGGTGCCATCATGTGGTTGGACCGCCAAGGGGGTTGGTTGGCGCGTTGGTGCCTGCCCCTGTTCAGCATACTGATGGGTTTGAGCTTTTGGGGCGTCTCGGTCAGCATGTCGGCATCTGACTCTGCCCATGCGTATCTTGGTTTTGCCAGCACCATCGTGATGTGGGGCTGGCATGAGTTGGCCTTCCTGACTGGCTGGCTGGGTGGGCCGCGCCGTGTCGCGATGACACCCGGTGCGCGGGGCTGGCAGAGGCTGCGCGAATCGATCGCCGTGATTTTGTGGCACGAGCTGGCCCTGATCATGAATTTCGGCATTCTGATTTGGCTGCAATGGGGTCAACCCAACCACACCGCCCTTTGCACATTCGCTTTGCTGTGGTGCATGCGGGTCAGCGCCAAGCTGAATCTTTTTGTGGGCATTCCTTTGCATGGTGAGCAATATCTGCCGCCACATCTGGCTTATCTGGCCAGCTATTTCCGCTGTGCCAAGGCCGGTGTTTGGTATTTGGCCAGCGTGGGGGTGGCGAGCGGCTTTTGGGTCTGGTTGTTGTGGTCGGGCTGGCATGCGCCCGAGACGATCAGCGCCAGTTGGCTGTTGCTGGCTTCTTTGCTGGGTCTGGCGATTTTGGAGCACCTGATGATGGTGTTGCCTTGGTCGATGGAGAAATTGTGGGGTTGGGCGATGGGAGAGGTCACACCGGCCCCCACCAAGCCGGCCGAACTGTGATCGGAATTCATGTGAAACAACGCCCTGTGGCCGTGGTGATCGGGGCCGGATTTGGCGGCCTGGCGGCAGCCATCCGCTTAAGCGTCAAGGGCTATGACGTGCAGGTGTACGACAAGCTGGATGCCCCAGGCGGGCGGGCCAGCGTCTTTCACCAGGATGGCCACACCTTCGACGCCGGGCCGACCATCATCACCGCCCCATTTTTATTGCAAGAGCTGTGGCAGTTGTGCGGTCGTCGCTTTGAAGACGATGTGCAGCTGGTGGCCATGGACCCGTTTTATCGGATCCGCTTTGACGATGGCTCACACTTTGACTACAACGCCGACCCAGGGCACATGCGTGCCGAGGTGGCGCGCTTTGAGCCGGGTGATGTGCCGGGCTATGAGCGTTTTTTGAAATTGTGCGAAAAATGCAAGAAGCTGGGTTTTGAGGGCATGGGCGACAAGCCCTTTGACCGGGTGAGCGATTTGCTCAGCGCCATTCCGGACTTCATGCGCATGGGGGCATGGCGCAGCATTTACGCGCAAGTGGCCCGTCATTTCAAGAACGAACATTTGCGCACGGTGATGAGTTTTCATCCGCTGCTGATCGGGGGCAACCCTTTTTCGGTCACCGCCGCCTATGCGCTGATCAATGCGCTGGAGCGCACCTGGGGGGTGCACTCGGCCATGGGTGGCACCGGTGCCATCGTGGCCGGTCTGGCTCGCCTGTTGCGCGAACGCGGGGTGGGGCTGCACATGAATGCCCCGGTGACGCGCATTTTGATCGAGCAAGGTCGTGCCTGCGGCATCGAACTGGGCGATGGCCGGGTGGTGCGCGCTGACATCGTGGTCAGCAATGGCGATACCGCCTGGACCTACAAACACCTGGTCGGGGCCGAGCATCGGCGCCACTGGAGCAATGGCCGGATTGATCGCGGCCGGTATTCGATGGGATTGCTGGTCTGGTACTTCGGCACCCGGCGCCAATACACCGATGTGCCGCACCATATGCTGGTGCTGGGGCCGCGCTACAAAGGACTGCTGGACGACATCTTCAAGCACCATGTGTTGCCCGATGACTTCAGTCTTTATCTGCACCGCCCCACCGCCACCGACCCCAGCCTGGCCCCGCCGGGTTGTGACACCTTCTACGCGCTGGCGCCCGTCTCGCATCTGGACAGCGGCACCGACTGGACCAGCCGGGCCGAGACCATGCGCCAGGCCATCGAGCAGCGGCTGGCGCAGACGGTGTTGCCGGGATTGGGCAGCGAAATTCGAACCTCGTTGATGATGACGCCGCAGGATTTTCATGACCGGTTGTGGTCGTTCAAAGGGGCAGGGTTCGGCCTGGAGCCCCTGCTGTTGCAAAGCGCCTGGTTCAGACCGCACAACCGAAGTGAGGATGTGCCCGGTCTGTATATGGTGGGGGCGGGCACCCACCCCGGAGCCGGAGTGCCCGGCGTGTTGATGTCGGCCAAAGCGCTGGAGAAAGTGGTCCCCCATGTATGAAGTGAGCAAAACCCTGCCACCGGCCGATCTGGAAGAATGCATACGAATGATGCAAGACGGCTCGAAGACCTTCTATGCGGCCAGCCGTCTGTTGCCGCACAGGGTGCGCCCGCAAGCCATTGCCTTGTATGCGTTTTGCCGCGTCGCCGACGACCTGGTGGATCAGGCCACGCCTGGCTCGGACCCTTTGGTGACGCTGCGCCGCCGGCTGGATGCCATTTACGCGGGCCGGCCTGAACCGCATGTGGAAGACCAGGCGCTGAGCCTGGTGGTTCAGCAAAGCGGCATGCCGCGCCATTTGCTGGAATGGCTGATTGAGGGTTTTGAGTGGGACGCCCAAGGCCGACACTACGAGACCATGCGTGATCTGCACGACTATGCGGCCCGGGTCGCCGGTAGCGTCGGCGCGATGATGTGTTGGATCATGGGCACGCGAGACCACGATACGTTGATGCGGGCCTGCGAACTGGGCGTGGCCATGCAGTTGACCAATATCAGCCGGGATGTGGGCGAAGATGCGCGCATGGGGCGTTTGTATCTGCCGCGACAGCGGCTGCGCGAACAGGGTTTGGACATCGCGGACTGGTTGGCGCAACCCCGCCTGGTGCCACCGATACAGCGGGTGCTGGCAGAGGTGCTGGAAGAGGCCGATCGTTTGTATGAACAGGCCCTGCACGGGGTGGCCAGCCTGCCCCCCGACTGCCGGGCCGCGATTTGCTCTGCCAGCCTGATTTACGCCGAAATCGGGCACCAGTTGCGCCGGCACGGCTTGGACTCGGTCAGTCAACGCACAGTGGTGAGCACCTCACGCAAACTGGTGCTGTTGTTCATGGCATGGACTCAGTCGGGCTGGATCCGGGTGGCGCAACACACACCGCAAGCGCTGGAGGCGGTGCAGGAGATGGTGCAGATGTGCGTGAGCCTGACGCCCGAAAGCCGCCAGCCGGGCGTGGCTTATTTCCCGAGCCGCAGCATGAATCAGCGCGTGGCCTGGGTGCTGGAATTGCTGGAGCGGCGCGAAAACATCAAACGGGGTCAGTCGATCAGCGGCGTCGGTTGAACCAGTTGGCCAGCATGAACAACAGAAAGACCACGAACATGAGGATGATGACGTGTTTGACTTCCATGGTGTCTTCCTTGGGTTAAAAATGGGATGAAGGGGTGGCCGGGCGGGCAGATCGCAGCAAGGGCCACATGACCGCCAAGGTCACCAGCAACAAAATCCACTCGATGCTATAGACAAAACAATACCCTGTCCATGCGGTAGAGAATGAGGCCACGAGGTCGCGCAAAAGACCGCCCAGTGCCATGGCCAAACCACCCGCTGTGGCTTGCGCCGCGCCCCAGGCCCCCATGGCCAGACCGGCCTGCTCTACCGGGGCCCGGTTCATGGTGGCGGTGAGTGTGCCGTGGGCAAAGAGGCCGCCCCCCAGACCGATGAGGCCGGTGCCAGCACTGAACCACAGCCAGGGGTCGGCGATTTGAGCGGCCATGATGATGAGCGCGAAGGCGGGCAAGCCCACCAGACAACCCAGCGCGGCCATCCGAAAGGGGTCAGCCCCCCGACTGAGCCAGCGTGAGGCACTGGCAAAGCCGATCAGCCCACCCAAGGCCAGAGTGGCCGTGAGCTGGGTGGTGCTGGCGACCGAAAGATGCAGAATTTCGCCGCCATAAGGCTCAAGCAAGACATCTTCCATGCTGAATGCCAGGGTGCCGAGCGAAACCACCCACAAGCGGCGCACGGCATCGGCATCGCGGGTGAAGAGGGCCCAAGCCTCGGCAAAACTGGGGTCTGCGCCCTGCCCCGGCCGGCGCGAACGCGAACGCGATTCCTGCTTCCACATGGCCACGGTGTTGAGCACCAGGGTGATCAGGGCGGCGGCTTGCACCACCTGAACCAGACGGCCCGGTGAGAATTCGGTGAGCAAGTCGCCAAAGAGCAGCGCGCTGCCCAGCATGCCGACCAGCATCATCACGTACATGAAGCCCACCACATTGGCCTGCTTATGCGGCGGCGTCAGGTCGGTGGCCAGGGCCAGCCCTGCGGTCTGGGTGGTGTGCAAACCGGCTCCAACCAGTAAAAAGGCGACGGCACTGGCCAATTGACCGACCCAAACCGGGGCCTGACTCGATTCGCCCAGCCCGGCCAGCACCAGCAAGGCGAAAGGCATGACTGAAAAACCGCCGAATTGCAGCAGCGTGCCCATCCAGATGTAGGGCACCCGCCGCCACCCCAATTGCGAACGATGGTGATCTGAGCGGAAACCGACCAGGGCGCGAAATGGCGCAAAACACAGCGGCATGGCGACCATCACCGCCACCAGGCTGGTGGGAACGCCCAGCTCGACGATCATGACCCGGTTCAGAGTGCCCACCAGAAGCACCAGGGCCATGCCGACAGAAATTTGAAACAGTGACAACCGCAACAAGCGCGACAGCGGCAGATCTTCGCTGACGGCGTCAGTGAAAGGCAACAGGCGCACGCCCCAGCTGAGCCAGAGGTGTTTGAATTTGCGGCTATCTTCCACGATTTTTACTGGGGAAAAAACCGGGCGGACCTGAAGGTCCACCCGGTCAGGTGCCAGCCATGAATTACTTCTTGGCTGGTTCGGACGCCTGGGTCGCCACGGCTTTGCCGGCCGCTCCGTTCAGGAACGC
>JBEAZY010000200.1:0-3490 GCA_041159205.1 Pseudomonadota bacterium | reverse complement strand
GTAGACGCCACAGGGCAACAAGTCAGCTTTGACATGGCCAGCGGCCGCTATGCCCGAGATATCGCGCGGGCCCGCACTTTCGGTTTCACCCGCGACGTCGAAATGATGCGCGCCAACGGCCTCGCATTGGGCGGCGGTCTCGATAACGCCATCGTGATGGACGACTACAAGGTGCTGAACGCCGATGGCCTGCGCTATGACGATGAGTTCGTCAAGCACAAAATCCTCGACGCCATGGGCGATCTGTACATATTGGGCAAGCCCATGCTGGCCGCCTACAGCGCCTTTCGTTCGGGGCACGCCATGAACAACCGGCTGCTGCGCGAATTGCTCAGCCGGCCCCAGTCGTACGAGATCGTGACCTTTGACGACATCCGGCAGGCCCCGCGCGGCCTGGCCGAATTGGCCCCGGCGTGGTGAGCCATGCGGGTGTTGGGCGTGGACCCCGGATTGCGCCGCACCGGCTTCGGACTGATTGAGGCCCGGGGGTCAGAGTTGACTTATCTGGCCAGCGGCACCATCAGCACCGCCGACGCCCCCAGCGACGACTTGCCCACCCGCATCGGCCTGTTGTTTTCCAGCCTGAACGAAGTCATCGCCCGCTATCAGCCCGAGGTCGCGTCGCTCGAGGTGGTGTTTGTCAATGTCAACCCGCAAGCCACCCTCAAACTGGGGCAGGCGCGCGGGGCCTGTCTGTGTGCCTTGGTCCATGCCGGCCTGCCGGTGCATGAATACACGGCCTTGCAGATGAAACAGGCGGTGGCCGGTCACGGCAAAGCGGCCAAGCCTCAGGTGCAAGAGATGGTGCGACGCTTGTTGCGCCTGCCCGGCTTGCCCGGGCCCGATGCGGCTGACGCCCTGGGCCTGGCCATCACCCATGCGCACACCCGCCGGCCCCTGCCGAACGCCAGCTCAAGCGCCACCCCGCTTTAACAAGGACCCCTTCCATGCACAGAAAAGGCATCATCCTCGCCGGCGGCTCGGGCACCCGGCTCTATCCGGTGACACAGGCGGTATCCAAGCAGTTGCTGCCGGTGTACGACAAGCCCATGATTTATTACCCGCTCAGCACACTGATGTTGGCGGGCATACGCGAGGTGCTGATCATCTCGACCCCGCAAGACACTCCGCGCTTTGCCGAATTGCTGGGCGATGGCAGCGCCTGGGGCATGCAGTTCCAGTACGCCGTGCAACCCAGCCCCGATGGCCTGGCGCAGGCATTTTTGATCGGCCGCGACTTTGTCGCGGGTCACCCCAGCGCACTGGTCTTGGGGGACAATATTTTCTATGGTCACGATCTGGTGCGTCAGTTGCGCCAGGCCGACCAGCGTCGTCAAGGCGCCACAGTCTTTGCTTACCATGTGCATGACCCCGAGCGTTATGGGGTGGTCGAATTTGATGCCCAACAAAGGGCCTTGTCGATAGAAGAAAAACCCAAAACACCGAAATCAAACTACGCCGTCACCGGTCTTTATTTTTATGACCCGCTGGTTTGTGATTTGGCGCGCGAAATCAAACCCTCCGCGCGGGGCGAGTTGGAAATCACCGACCTGAATCGCCTTTATTTGAATCAGAAAACCCTGAATGTCGAAATCATGGGGCGCGGATTTGCCTGGCTTGATACCGGCACCCACGACAGTTTGCAGGAGGCGGCCAGTTTCATTGCCACTTTGCAAAAACGCCAGGGCCTGATGGTGGCTTGCCCAGAGGAAATTGCCTATTCTTTGGGCTGGATCGATGCCGTGCAGCTCGAAAAAATCGCCCGGCCTTTGGCCAAAAACGCCTATGGCCAATATCTATTGCAATTAATCTGAATATTAAAAATGGCTTATCAACTGATTCCAACCGATATTCCGGATGTGCTGGTTTTAAAGCCCCAGGTATTTGGCGACGAGCGCGGTTTTTTTATGGAAAGTTTTAATCAGCGTGATTTCCAGAAGGTGACCGGACTGCATGAGGTTTTTGTTCAGGATAATCACAGCCGCTCAGCGCGCGGGGTATTGCGTGGGCTGCATTATCAGGTCGAGCAGCCCCAGGGCAAACTGGTTCGCGTCACGGCGGGTGAGGTCTTTGATGTGGCGGTCGACTTGCGCCCGGGTTCACCCACCCTGGGGCGCTGGGTATCGCAGCGCTTAAGCGCCGATAACCAGTTGCAGATGTGGATCCCGCCCGGTTTTGCGCACGGTTTTCTGGTTTTGTCGGAAACGGCGGATTTTTTATATAAAACCACCGAATATTGGTTCCCCAAACTCGAGCGCTCTTTGGCCTGGAATGACCCCGATTTGAATATTCAATGGCCTTTGCTTGAATTAAATGGCGCGGCGCCGGTGCTGGCGGCCAAAGACAGCCAGGCCGGCTCCTGGCGTGAATATTTGGATCAGACCCGGAAATAACCGGGGTTTCCGGGGCTGCCCAATTTCAGGCTGAAATGGCCGCGCTGGCCAATTCGCCCTTGGCTTCGAGGTCGGCCACCCAGCGGGGCATGCGCCCGCGCCCGGTCCAGGTGTTTTGCGGGTTGGCCGGGTCACGGTATTTGGGGGCCACCTTGCGGCCTGCCGTCGACGAACGGGCGGTTTTGCCCCCGCTTTTGGCGCTCTTGGCGCGGGTTTTTCCACCCAGGGCGGCAGCAATTTGTTCAATATTCAAACCGGCATCGCGGGCGATTTGAACAATTTGGCCCAGCGCCTTGTCATGGGTGCGGCTGAGCAATTTTTTTTCTTCGCGCTCCAATTTGGCGCGGGCGGCACGTATTTTTTCTAACTGGCTGGCGACGGTGATTCTTGGCATTTTGATCTCCCTCTAAAAGTTGATTAAAGATTTATCTAAAAAGATTTTTGCATTATAAATCCTAAATATTCAAATCATTCAAATGTTATTACTGCCAAATATATCTTTGAAGAACTCCTCTTGATCCCTTGCCAAGGCGTGAATGGGCTTGACCGCTGAAACTTTGATGCAAAATGCATGGAAAGAAGCCCAATCCCATGAATTCCGACACCCCAACCCGCATCGACGCCCGCGACAAGGCAGAAATCCTGGCCCAGGCGCTGCCCTACATCCGCAAGTTTCACGGCAAGACCCTGGTCATCAAATACGGCGGCAACGCCATGACCGACCCTGGCCTGCAGGCCGATTTCGCCGAAGATGTGGTGTTGTTGCGTCTGGTCGGCATGAATCCGGTGGTGGTGCATGGCGGCGGGCCGCAAATTGAAAACGCCTTGAGCCGTTTGGGCAAGAAAGGTGAGTTCATCCAGGGCATGCGGGTCACCGACTCCGAGACCATGGAAGTGGTCGAGTGGGTATTGGCGGGTGAAGTGCAACAAGACATTGTGGGCCTGATCAATCAGGCCGGTGGCAAGGCGGTGGGTTTGACCGGGCGCGACGGGGGCTTGATCCGGGCCCAAAAGTTGAAAATGGTCGACCTGAAAGACCCCAATCGCTCATACGACGTGGGGCAGGTCGGTGACATCACGGCCATCGACCCCAGCGT